>JBDSLK010000096.1:0-4788 GCA_039916425.1 Nocardioides sp. | reverse complement strand
CGCACCCTGGCCGAGGGCTGGGCATTCAAGAAGTTCTACAACTCCGAATCCGCCCGACTCGCAGCTCTGCCAGCATGGATCCACCAGTACAACAACCACCGGCCCCACTCGGCCATCGGTAAGCGCTAACCCATCACACGGTTGAACAACCTGCCTGGGCATCACAACTAGTGCGCCCAGCCGCCGATCCGACGGGTCAGGCCCGCGGCGGTCTCGCGGACCGCCCGCATCACCAACGACTCTCCACCGTGGTCGCCGGGCCCGTCGCTGGGCCCGTCGCTGGCGAAGGGGGTGGCGACCCCGGCGACCGGGTGGCCGTTGTGGTCGAGCACCGGCGCGGCGACGCTCGCGAACCCCGGCGTCACCTCGCCGTCCTCGGTGGCGTAGCCGCGCTGTCGGGTCTCGGTCAACAGGGTGCGCAGTGCCGAGAGGGTCGCGGGTCCGCGGCCGTGCCGGTCCACGAACGCGGTTCGGTCCGGGAACAGGGCACGCACCTGCGCCGATGGCAGCGCCGCCAGGATCGCCCGGCCGCTGGCGGTCAGCTGGGCAGGCAGCCGGACCCCGACGTCGGTCACCAGCGGTGGACGGCCGGGCGCCCGCTCCTCCAGCACGTAGAGGACGTCGCGGCCATGCAGCACGGCGAGGTGGGCGCTGTGGCCGGTGCGGTCGACCAGCGCGGCCAGCGGCCGCCGCGCGATCCGCTGCAGGGGTTCCTGCCGGGCGTAGCCACTGCCGACCTCGAACGCCGCCACCCCCAGGCCGTAGCGGTGCTCGTCAGGCAGGTGGCTGACGAAGCCCTCGTCGATCATCGTGTTGAGCAGGTGGTACGCCGTCGAGCGCGGTAGCGCGCAAGCGCGCGCGATCCGGTCCAGGGGGACGGGGTCGGTCTGGCTGGCCAGGAAGCGCAGCACCCGGAGCGCGCGGGTCGCCGCGGGGACCTGGCTCGCGCGGGGGCGGGATCCGGCGGCAGCCACGACCTCATCGTAGGGCCGCCACCGGACCCGGCCAGGTGGATCAGGCGCTCAGCTCACGGGTCCGTCGTTGCGGCGCTGGCCCTCGACGGGCGCCGGCTCCTCGGCGACCGGCGCGTCGGTCCCGGGCGCATAGTCGTCGGCCCGGTGGTCGACGTCGGGGTCCAGACGGTCCGCCTCGCGGAGCTGGTCCTCGCGGCGGGCCTCCTCGACCTGAACGCCCTGCTGCGCCGCGGCGGCGCGGTGCTCGGCCTGCTCGGCCTCCAGCCGCGCGCGGTCCGCATCGATCTGGGTCTCGCGTGCCTCGAGATCGGAGTCACGGACCGCGGTGGTGGCCGTGGCCTGGTGACGGATCTCCTCGGCGCGGCTGCGGTCGTGCTCCATCTCGGCAGCCTTGCGGCGGCTCGACATCATCGCGACGAGCCCGACGACGAGGAGGACGACGACGACGACCACGACGAGCAGGATGATGGTTCCGGTGCCCATAGTGCCTCCTAGGTAAGGGCGAGGTGCGCCCCGATAGCGGGGTGTTGCCCCGCTCTCGACCCTAGGGAGGCAGTGTCGCCGCCAACCACACCCGAACGGGTGGCGTCCTCACCGGTCGTCGAGCTCGTCCAGCACCCGTCGCGCCGTGTCGTGGCCGATCGTGTAGCCCGCCACCATCGCGGTGCGGAAGTGCAGCCCCGACCAGATGCGCGCCATGAAGGCGTCGTGCTCGATGTGGGCGAGCTGGGTGAAGATCCGCGGCGGGCCGTTGACCGACCGTAGCTCCAGTGCGGTGTCCTCGCCCAACGCGTGCCGGATCACCTCGACCGCAGGCGCCGTCAGGGCGGCGTGCCCGCTGACGTAGTCGGAGTAGTTGGGGTTCGCCACGAGAGGGGTCCAGCCCGCTTCGGGCTGGGTGTCGGGGTTGCCGTCCTCGAGAGCACGGGCGATGGCCTGGCTGGGACGCCAGAAGCCGACGTCCCGCTTGAGACGCCAGCAGGTGATGACCGAGTCAGTCATCGCCCCGTGCATCGCGGCGAAGATCCGGGCGGTCTCCACCAGGTCGAGGGGCTGGGCCTCCAGTCGCCGGATCAGCCCGTCTCCGACCATGGTGGCGGAGTTGGAGTTGAAGAACTGTGCCGTCGCGCTCTCCGTGGGGGTGCGCTGCGCCGAGGTCGTGCTGCCGAGCCGCCGGACCTCGTCGTAGTCGACGGCGTACTGCCTGCTGGTGAGCGGGTCTGGACCGGGGACCTGGGTCGCCTCGCTCACCACGAGTGGGCGTAGCGACCCGATCCAGGCGCCGAGCATGTCGACGGCTCCGGGGTTCGGCACCCAGACCCCGGGGGCCGCGGGCTGGGTGTAGACGTAGTGGATGTCGGGGTTGCCGTAGCCGTCCCCCTCCCGGCTCCGCAGCATCTCGGCCGCGGCCTCACTGCCCAGCCGGATGCCCTTGGCGAGGGCTCGCGAGTCCGTCACCGCGGCGAGGCTGGCGGCCAGGCTCTGGTCCAGGGCGCCTTGCGCGGCCCGGTAGTAGTGGACCAGGACGTCGTGCGCCGCGGTGGCGACGGCCGCCGTCTGGGAGCTGTGGCCCCGGTGGGCCGATTCTGTTGCCGCGTCGTACATCGCGAGCGAGGTGAATCCGAGGACCGGGACGCCGACGGGGACCGGAGTCGCGGGGTAGACGGTCGCGAACGCGATGCGCTCCCAGTCGAGCACGACCTGGGGGCTGTCGGGGGCCCGCTGTCGCGAAGCGGCCCTGGGTGACTTCGCGTGACTCCGGGCAGGGGTGGTGATGGCGACCGGAAGGGCGGCCAGGAGCGGCGTGGCGAGGACGGTGCGTCGTCGGATGGAGGTCATTGCTCCAGCGTCGCGGCGACGATGTGCGGACGGTATACGCGCTTAGGCGTATCTTGCGATCCGCTCCTCGGCGGAGGTGTCGACCTCGTCGGTCGGATGGCCGCCCCACAGGGCGGTCGCGGCGGCCAGACGGTTGGTCACCCCGAGCTTGCGGAAGGCGTGCTCGAGGTGCTTGCGGACCGTGCTGGGTGCGATGAAGAGAGCCTGGGCGATCTCGGCGTTGGAGAGGCCGGCCGCGACCTCCATCAGGACGCGTCGCTCCTGGACCGTGAGCGTGGTGGGCAGGGCAGGAGTCGGACGCTGGCGCAGCTGACGCTGGAACACCGGGAGGAGCAGGTCGAGCATCGCCAGGTCACGCTCGGAGAACATCCGGGAGCGCCGGTCGAGGAAGATCTGCGCCACCGCGTCCGGACCGGCACGGAAGCCGATCGAGACTCCGTCGACGTGGCCGGGCAGGATGGCGTGGCACTCGTCCGCCTGCCGTGGGGCCCGGCTCCAGTGCATGATCCCGACGTACAACGGGCCGCCGATTTCGACCTCGTCTACGTAGCGTTCGTAGTAGCCGGGTGACAACAATGTCTCCGCGAGCGGCGAGCCGGTGTTGAGTACGAGGCACGCCCCCATGGCCTCGCAGGGCACCAGTCGGGCGACGTTGTCCAGGAACTCCCGATCAGGCAGGGGCTGGCCATGGACGGGGCTGGTCGCCAGCAGCGCGCGCAGCGCCTTCTGCTCCACTTCGCTCAGCACGAGTTCGGGCACGACACCCCTCCGCTTCCCAAGGATAGGGCGCGGCGCACCCACTGGGAATACGCCGATCTGCTGATCGGTCCGTCAATGTCTCGCATCCCAGACGTCAAGCCCGGTCGGTCCCTGGCCCGGGCGCGGGCCCGGGAGTTTGATGAGGACATGAGCGGACCTCTCAGGATTGCCGTCGGTGTCGGCCCGGTCACACCCGACGAGGTGGTGGCGGTCGCTCGCGACGGTGCCGCCGTGATGCTGGCTGAGGATGCCCTGGCGGCGATGACCCGCGGCCGCGCCGTGGTGGAGGAGCTGGCGGCGGCCCCGACCCCGGCGTACGGCATCTCGACCGGGTTCGGCGCCCTGGCGACGCGGCACATCCCGACCGACATGCGGGCCAGGCTGCAGAAGTCGCTGGTGCGCTCCCACGCGGCCGGCTCCGGTCCCGAGGTCGAGCGGGAGGTCGTCCGGGCGCTGATGCTGCTGCGGCTCTCGACGCTCGCGACGGGTCATACGGGGATCCGGCCCGGGACCGCCGCCCTGCTGGCAGGCCTGCTGACCCACGGCATCACGCCGGTGGTCCGCGAGTACGGCTCTCTCGGCTGCTCCGGCGACCTCGCACCGCTGTCGCACTGCGCGCTCGCGCTGATGGGTGAGGGCGAGGTGCGCGACGCGGCGGGGGTGCTGCTGCCGGCGGCCGAGGCGCTGGCCGTCGTCGGTCTCGAGCCCGTCGAGCTCGCCGCGAAGGAGGGCCTCGCGCTGATCAACGGCACCGACGGGATGCTCGGCATGCTGGTGCTGGCGATCGCCGACCTGCGGATGCTGCTGCGGACCGCGGACATCGCCGCCGCGATGTCGGTCGAGGGCCAGCTCGGCACGGACCGGGTGTTCGCCGCGGAGCTCCAGGCGCTGCGGCCCCAGCTCGGGCAGGCGCTGTCCGCGGCCAACCTGACGGCTCTGCTGGCCGACTCGGGCATCGTCGCCTCGCACCGCGGCCCCGACTGCAACCGGGTCCAGGACGCCTACTCGCTGCGCTGCTCCCCGCAGGTGCACGGCGCCGCCCGCGACACCGTCGAGCACGCGGCCATGGTCGCGGGCCGCGAGCTTGCCTCGGCGGTCGACAACCCGGTGGTGATCGGCGACCGGGTCGAGTCCAACGGCAACTTCCACGGCGCCCCGGTGGCCTACGTGCTCGACTTCCTCGCCATCGTCGCCGCCGACGTCGCCTCGATCTCGG
>JBDSLK010000095.1:0-7827 GCA_039916425.1 Nocardioides sp. | reverse complement strand
GGCCCTGCACATCATGACCGGGAACCTGAGCCACCAGATCGAGCACCACATCTTCCCGGATCTGCCGTCCAACCGATACGCCGAGATCGCCCCGCAGGTGCAGGCCCTGTTCGCGAAGTACGGCCTCAACTACCACTCCGCCCCGATGGTCAAGCAGGTCTACTCCGCCTGGCACAAGGTGGTGCGGCTCGCGCTGCCCAACGGCTGGCTGGCCACCACGAAGCCGGCCAACGCCCCGGCGCAGCTCGCGATGCTCTACAAGATGTCGACCCAGGGCCCCAAGGTCCGTCGGGCCGCGCAGGCCCGGCTCACCCAGCAGGCCCGCAAGGCCGCCTGACCCGTTCGAATGGGCCGCCTGGCCCCTTGAGTTGGGCGATCTGGTCTCTTGAGTGGGGCGTCGTGGTCGCTGTGCATAGCCATGTTGCCCAACTCGTAGGACCATGGCGCCCGACTCAACGGAGGAGGGCGGCCACCGGGCGGAGGTCGGCGTACGTCGCCTGGGCGCCGGCGGCGGTGAGCTCGCCGACGGTGCGGCTCGTCGTCACGCCGACCACCAGGCCGATGCCGGCCGCGACGGCGGCGCGGACGCCGGCGGGGGAGTCCTCGACGGCGATGGCCCCGGGCGGGGCGATCCCGAGCCGGTCGCAGGCCAGCGCGAAGCCGGCCGGGTGCGGCTTGCCGTCGACGACGTCCTCGGCGGTGACGACCAGGTCGACCCGGTCGAACACCCCGAGCGCGTCTCCGGCGAGCGCCACCCAGTCGGGCCCGGCCGAGGTGACGATCGCGACCGGGACGCCGGCCGCCACGGCGGCCAGCACGCACTCGCGCGCTCCCGGGACCGCCGCGGGCGGCACGTCGCGGGGGACCAGCGCGCGGACCTCGGCCGCCAGCTGCGCGGGGTCGTGGCCGATCCACGCCCCGGGTTCGGCGAGGAAGACGTCCTCGGCCCGGCGCCCGGTGAACATCCCCAGGTCGGGCGCCGCCCAGCCGCGGGCGGCGAAGAAGGCCCGGTAGCCAGCGCGCTGGAGCGGCTCGGAGTCGACCAGCGTGCCGTCCAGGTCGAGCAGCAGCCCGGTCGGTCTCACGCGGTGAACAGCACGTCGCCGGCGCGTGCGTCACTCCCCGTCAGCGGGCTGGCAATCGAGCCCTTGGGTGCGTCCATGACGACGACCGGGACGACGGTCGAGATGTCGTCGCCGGTGATCGTGGACGGGTCCCAGGTCACCATCGGGGCGCCCGCCTCCACGGACGCGCCCTGCTCGACCAGCACCTCGAACCCCGCACCCTCGAGCTGCACGGTGTTGATGCCGAGGTGCACGAGAACCCCCACCCCTTGGGCACCCAGCACCACGAACGCGTGCGGGTGCACCTTCACCACCGTGCCGGCGATGGGGGAGACCACCGTGGTCGGGCCGGGGACGGGGTCGATGGCGACGCCGGGCCCGACCATCTCGGCGGCGAAGACGGGGTCGGGCACCTCCGAGAGGGGCAGCACCCGCCCGGCGCAGGGAGCAAGGACGTCCGTCGGTGTTCTGGTCACATCAGGTCCTCGATGTCGTCGGCCAGGTTGTCGGCCTCCGGACCCACGACGACCTGGACGACCGAGCCCGAGGCGACGACGCCGTGGGCGCCGGCGGCCTTGAGGGCCTTCTCGTCCACGAGACTGGGGTCCGAGACCTCGGTACGGAGACGGGTGATGCACGCCTCGATCTCGACGATGTTGCCGGCGCCGCCGAGTCCGGCCAGGATCTGCTCTGCCTTGCTGCTCATCGGACTGCTCCTTCGGTGGTGGGATCGGTGCCAGGGTCCGTGGTCGTGACCTTGGCGAGGCCGCGTGGTGCGTCGGGGTCGAGGCCGAGGGCACGGGCCAGGCCCTCGACGACGAGCTGGGCCGGCACGATCGCGCCCAGCGGTGCCAGTGTCTCCGGCAGCGCCGGGCCACGCACGATCCGGGCGCACGCCGTCCGGAAGGTGTCGTCGCCACCGAGGCCGACCACGGTCGCGCCGCGCTCGCTCAGGTCGCCGGCCAGCTCGGTCATCGCCGAGACCAGGGGGCCCTCGGGCGCGGCGACGAGGAGCGCGGTCATCCCGGTCGTCACCACCGAGATGGGTCCGTGCCGGAGGTCGGCGTAGGAGTAGCCGCGGACCGGCCGCAGGCAGGTCTCCTCCAGCTTGAGCGCGGTCTCCAGGGCGGTGCCCATCATCAGCCCTCGGCCGGAGACGACGGTGTAGTCGGTGTCGCGCAGGGCGGCCACGGCGTCGTCCACGCCGTCGGGCTCTGAGATCAGCGAGGCAACCTCGTCGGCGACCCGGTCGAGGTCGGCGTCGAGCGCCGTGGGGTCCGGGGCGAGCGCCGTGCCGAGCACGGCCATCGCGACCAGCTGGGTGAGGTAGGTCTTGGTGGCGGGGACCGCCAGCTCCGGACCGGCCTCGGTGACCATGGCCAGGTCAGCAGCGGCGACCAACGGGGAGTCGGCGACGTTGGCGACCGCGACGGTGGCTGCGCCGCACCGGCGCGCCCAGGCCTGGGTGCTGACGATCTCCTGGGTCGCGCCCGACTGGCTCACGCAGACCACGACCGCGTCGCCGAGGTCCAGCCGGCTGCGGTAGTGGGTGGCGACACTTGGCGAGAGCAGCGCGCCCGAGACGCCGGCGTGGGTCTCGAGCAGGTACCGGCCGTAGACCGCTGCGTTGTCGCTGGACCCACGGGCAGCGAAGAGCACCCGCCGGCGGCCCTCGAAGAGATCGGCGAGCGCGGGCCGCAGGGGGAGCAGCGCGGCGAGGGTGCGGCGTACGGCCGCGGGCTGCTCGGCGATCTCCCGCGACATCCGGGTAGCCGTTCGCGTGGTCATCTGGTTCTCCTTCCGGGCCCTTGACAGCGGATGGTCCGCCGGGCATCCTCAACTGGTACGTACCAGACCGTACCATTGCTTCCCAGTTCCGTCGAGACCTCCGAGGAGGCCCTCCGTTGGCTCACCCCCAGCCCGCCGCCGCCATCACCGCAGTCGGCCCCGCCGTCATCACCGACGGCCCCCGCCCCAAGCACGCGCAGCTCACCGACGTGTTGGTCGACCTCGCCACCAACGAGCTCGGCCCGGACGTGGCGATCCCCTCGGAGCGCGAGCTGATGACGACGTACGACGTGTCCCGGTCGACGGTGCGCAAGGCCATCGAGAGCCTGATCACCGACGGGCTGCTGCACCGGATCCACGGCAAGGGCACCTTCGTGACCCGGCCGCGGCTGGAGAGCCGGCTGCACCTCGCGTCGTTCAGTCAGGACATGCGGCGGCGGGGGCTGGTGCCGTCCACGCGGTCGCTGGGCATCGACCTGGAGCGTCCGCCGGGCGACGTAGCCGTCGCGCTCGACCTCGGCCCGGCCGGAGAGGCGTGGCGCATCGACCGGGTCCGGCTCGCCGACGGCCAGCCCATCGCGCTCGAGCAGGGGTGGTACCCCGAGCCGCTGCTCCCTGGTCTCGACCGGACGGACCTCTCCGGGTCCCTCTACGAGATCTTCGCCAGCCGGTACGGGCTGGTCATCGACGCGGCGGAGCAGACGCTCTGGGGTGAGACCGCCGACCCGACCCTGGCCCGCACCCTCGACGCCCCCGTCCACACCCCGCTGCTGGTCTTCCGGCGCGTGTCGCGCGCCGCCGGCCGCCCGCTGGAGTACGTCGTGTCGCGCTACCGGGGCGACCGCTACCAGCTCCACATGACGCTGGGCCGCGACGGCGACCCGGTCCTCGCCAGCAACCGCACCACCAACACCGCCACCGATGAAAGGACATCCTCGTGACGACAACAGACGCCTCCTCCGGCGCCGTGAAGCAGGGTAGGAGGCTCAACCTCGCCCCGCTCCAGAAGTTCGGGCGGAGCCTGATGCTCCCGATCGCGGCCCTCCCGGTCGCCGCCCTGCTGCTGCGCCTCGGTCAGCCGGACCTCCTCGGCGCCGACGGCGCCGGGTGGGACAACGTCGCCGCCGTCCTGGGGGCGGCCGGCGGTGCGATCTTCGCGAACCTGCCGCTGCTCTTCGCCGTCGGGATCGCGATCGGCGTCGCCAGGAAGGCGGACGGCTCCACGGCGCTCGCAGCGGTGGTTGGCTACCTGGTCTTCAAGGGGGTGGGCGATGCGATGTCACCGCTCGTCCTGGACGGCGAGGATCTGATCAACTACGGCGTGCTGGGCGGCATCGTGATGGGACTGGCATCGGGCTGGCTCTGGCAGCGGTACCACCGCATCTCACTCCCGCCGTACCTCGCGTTCTTCGGTGGCCGCCGGTTCGTGCCGATCATCGCGGCGATGGCGGCGATCGTGCTGTCGGTGCTGATGAGCCTGGTGTACCCGGCCTTTGACGCCGGCATCACCAATCTCGGTGAGTGGGTCACCGACAACGCCGTCATCGGAGGCTTCGTCTACGGGACGCTGAACCGGCTGCTGATCCCCGTAGGCCTGCACCACATCCTCAACAACCCGCCGTGGTTCCTCGTCGGGGAGTACACCACCTCGGCCGGCGACGTCGTCACCGGCGACATCCCGCGCTTCCTCGCCGGCGACCCGACGGCGGGCGCCTTCATGACCGGCTTCTTTCCCATCATGATGTTCGCCCTGCCGGCTGCGGCCCTGGCGATCTGGCACGAGGCCAAGCCCGCTTACAAGAAGGCCGTCGGCGGCATCATGCTCTCCGCCGCCCTGACCTCCTTCCTCACCGGCGTGACCGAGCCGCTCGAGTTCGCCTTCATGTTCGTGGCCTGGCCGCTCTACATCATCCACGCACTGCTCACGGGCACGTCGATGGCCCTGGTCAACGCGCTGGGCATCATGGACGGCTTCGGGTTCTCGGCCGGGCTGTTCGACTACGTGCTCAACTTCGGCATCGCGACCAGGCCGCTCTGGCTGATCGTGATCGGCCTGGGGTACGCCGCGGTCTACTACGTGGTCTTCCGCTTCGTCATCCGCAAGTGGAACCTGCGCACCCCGGGCCGCGAGGAGGAGGGCGAGGAGTCCCTCGTCGAGGCGGACACGAGTGCCTGACCTGCTCCTCTCCGCGGGACAGGTGGTCACCCCGGCGCGGGTCTTCGCGCCGGGGTGGCTCCGCCTCGAGCACGGCCAGGTCGCGGACGTCGGGCCGGGCGCGCCGCCGCGGGCGGCCGACCTCGACCTCGGGGACGTCACCGTGGTGCCCGGCTTCGTCGACGTGCACGTGCACGGCGGCGGCGGGGCCTCCTTCGACGGCGGCGACCCCGACGCGGCCGCGACCGTCGCCCAGGCCCACCGGGCGCACGGGACGACCACGATGATGGCCAGCCTGGTGACCGACAGGCTCGACGGGCTCGCCCGCTCCACGCGGGAGCTCGGCGGGCTCGTCGAGGACGGGCTGCTCGCCGGCGTCCACCTCGAGGGGCCGTGGCTCAGCCCGCGGCACGCGGGCGCCCACGAGCCCACGCTGCTGGCCGAGCCCACGGCCGAGCAGGTCGACCGGTTGTTGGAGGCCGGCGCCGGCCACCTGCGGATGGTGACGCTGGCGCCCGAGCTGACCGGCGGGCTGGAGGCGATCCGGCGGCTGAGCGCCGCCGGGGTGGTGGCCGCCATCGGCCACACGGACGCGACGTACGACCAGGCGCGCGGGGCCCTCGACGCCGGCGCGACGGTGGGCACCCATCTCTTCAACGCGATGCGCGGACTGCACCACCGTGAGCCGGGACCGGTCGCGGCGCTGCTCGAGCACCCCGACGCCTACGTCGAGCTGGTGGCCGACGGGGTGCACGTGCACCCGGCGATGCTGGGGCTGGCCGCGGCCGCCAAGCCCCACCTGACCTCGCTGGTCACCGACGCGATGGCCGCGGCGGCCTCGGCGGACGGCGGCTACCTGCTCGGCTCACGGGCGGTCTCGGTGCGGGACGGGGTGGCCCGGCTCGTCGACTCCGGCGCCATCGCCGGCTCGACCCTGACGCTCTCCGTGGCGGTCCGGTATGCCGTCCAGGTGGCCGGCCTCAGCCTGGTCGATGCGGTCCGGGCTGCGACCGCGACCCCGGCGGCCATGCTCGGCCTGGACAGGGTCGGTGCGCTCCGACCCGGCTACCACGCGGATCTGGCCGTCCTCGACGCCGACTTGCGAGTGCTGCGCGTGATGCGCCGGGGCGCCTGGGTCTGACCGGTCTCGTTGAGTTGGGCCTCGTGGCCCGGTGAGTTGGGCACCTTGGCCCGTTGAGTTAGGCACCTTGGTCGGCGCTCGGTGACCAAAGTGCCCAACTGGTATGACCATTCGGCCCAACTCAACGGGGGTGGGAGGATCGGGGGATGGACATGCTGTCGGCCGAGCTGCCGCTGGACCCGGCCCCCCAGCTGCCGGAGGGTCACACCGCCCGTACTCCCTCCGCCGACGACCTGCTCGCCCTGGTAGCGCTCGTCGACCGGCGCCGCGCCCTCACGCCGGAGCGCGGCGCGGTCGACCCAGCCGCGATCACCGCCGAGGTGATCGGCCAGGGGTCCTGGACCCGGCGGCAGATCCTGGTCGAGGACCCTGTCGGTGGTGTCTGCGCGTGGGTCAGCGTGCATGACCGGGCCGCGGGCCGCAGCGACCTGCGGGTCGTCGTCGACCCGGACTCCCCCGACCGTGACGAGCTGGCCGCCGGGCTGTTCGCCTGGACCGAGGAGGTCGCCCGCACCGTCGCTGCCGGGCGCGACGTGACCGAGACCCGGATGGAGCTCCTGCTCGACTCGGGTGACCACGAGCTGCGGGTCTGGGCCACCGACGCCGGCCACCTGCTCACCCGCACCTGGTTGAACATGTACCGCCCGGTCACGGGCGCCGACCAGACCCCGACGCTGCGTCCAGGCGTCGTCGTACGACGGGTGGGGGTGCACGACCTGGGCGACGGCACGACACTGCCCGTGGCCGAGGACCTGCAGAACGTGCACCGGATGCTGGAGGAGTCCTTCGAGGACCACTTCAACTCCTACCGCGAGAGCTTCCCGGAGTTCACCCAGCGGCTGCGTGAGGACCCCGGCCACCACTGGGACCACTGGTGGCTCGCACTGATCGAGGACGAGGGCCAGCTGGTCCCCGGCGGGGCGCTGGTCAGCACCTCGGTGGCCGCCGCCGACACCGGTCGCGAGGGCAGCTATGTCGACTACATCGGCGTGCACCGGCGGGCCCGGGGTCGTGGTGTCGCGAAGGCGCTGCTGCTCACTGTGATCGCCGACGCCGCCGAGCGGGGCCGCGACCGGGTCGGCCTCGAGGTGGACGCGGACTCCCCGACCGGTGCCGACGGGCTCTACCGGTCGATGGGCTGGGGGACGGCGTACGTCACGCAGTCCTGGCACAAGGACCTCGACCTGGGTTGAGTTGGGCCTCGTGGCCCCGTCAGTCGGTCTCGTAGCCCCAAGTCAACGGGCCACGAGGCCCGAGTGAACGGGCCACGAGGCCCAAGTCAACGGAGGGCGGCGGAGACCACCTCGCGCGCCTCGGCCTGTACCTGTGCGAGGTGCTCGGGGCCGCGGAAGGACTCGGCGTAGATCTTGTAGACGTCCTCGGTCCCCGACGGGCGCGCCGCGAACCAGGCTGATTGGGTGGTCACCTTGAGGCCGCCGATCCGCGCCCCGTTGCCCGGGGCCTCCGTGAGCCGGGCGGTGATCTCCTCGCCCGCCAGCGAGGTGGCCGTCACGTCGTCGGGCGAGAGGGCGGCGAGCTTGGCCTTCTGCGCGCGATCGGCCGGCGCGTCCACGCGGGCGTACGCCGGGTCGCCGTGCTCGGCGACCAGGTCGGCGTAGTGCTGCGAGGGGCTCCTCCCGGTGCGCGCCAGGATCTCCGAAGCGAGCAGCGCGAGGATG
>JBDSLK010000094.1:0-13144 GCA_039916425.1 Nocardioides sp. | reverse complement strand
CGACCCTCCCGAGGCTCGCGGTGCTGGAGTCGAGGTCTGCCAGGTGCGTGGCGTCGAGGTGGAGGTAGAGGTGGGTCTTCGCAGCTGGCGCGGGCGTGGGCGTGGGGTCTCGAGTCGGGCGGAGGACGCCCTCCTCGACCGCCGAGGCCGTCGGGCGGGTGGAGCGCCTCGGCCCCGCGACCACCCGCAAGATCCGCCAGTGGTGCGGCACCTCCCATGTCACCATCCACCCCGTGCTCCGCATGGACCGCGACGACGCCGTCGACGCCCACGACCCACCCGCCTGGATGCGCGAGCTCGTCACCCTCCGCGACACCCACTGCGTGTTCCCCTGGTGCCAACGCACCTCCCGAGCCTGCGACCTCGACCACATCGACCCCTACGACGAGCCCCCACCACACGGACCACCCGGCCAGACCAGACCCGACAACCTCGCCCCGCTCTGCCGGCGACACCACCGCGCCAAGACCTCCGGACGCTGGCGCTACACACGCCTGCCCGACGGCACCTATGAGTGGACCGCCCCCGGCGGCACGACGTACCTCGTCACCGACTGACCCCGCCCCTTGGCGGGGCCAGGGGCGCGCGCCGAAGACGGGTAGATGGTGGCGACATGAACAAGAGGTACGACGAATCGTCCTGCCCCGGAGTTGCGTTCCGGTGAGCGTGACGAACTTGACGATGGGTTCGCGACTCTCACGGCGCCGGGCGCACGAACGCCTTAGCAGACGTCGGGAATTTCCTACTCCGCTACCGCAGCGCGCCCCCCCGGCGGTTTCGTCCAGGCGTCGATCGCTGCCCGGATCTCAGAAGGGACTTCGGGTTACATGCCGTGAAGATCGTCGACCCAGAGTGCTCTTCCGCTGTGGTCATCGACAAACATGCGGACCGTCGTTGCCCACATCGCAAACGTACGCCGCGCGCTCAGCATCGGGTTGGCTGGTTGTCGGGCACCGAGGCCGTCGCCGGACCGGCGGGGAAACCGGGTCGCCGCACAGGTCGATGGCTGCTTGGCTGCACGGATGCCCCGCATCCGCATCTCTCGTCAACCGGACCCGACCGAGGTGTCGCGGATCCTTCATGAGCTGCCCGACTGGTTCGGCATCGAGGAGGCGATCGTCGGCTGCGCGAGAGATTTGGAGCGGCTGCCGGGCTTCGCGGCGAGCACACCAGACGGCGAGGTCGTGGAGATTGCTCTCGTGCGCCGGCACGACCCCGAGTCGGCCGAGCTCCACCTGATTCGCGGTGTCCCCGGGCCGCCATGGTTCGGGCATCGGGAGTGGGCTCCTCGCCGCCGTGGAGGACCGACCCTGGTGCTCGTCGAGCCCCTGTAGTCACGGGGCGGCGTACGTCAGGCACCTTCACCGCACGATCACTGCCGTCAGGGCCAGGACGGACACCACGATCGCGACGATCTCGGGCCACGCCGGCTCACGGCGTACTCCGGCGGCGAGGGCGAGCTGCTCGGCGGAACCCGGGCGTACGCCCGCCGCGGCGCACGCGTCGGCGACCCGCTTGCGGATCTGCTGCTCCACGTACTCGGGGTAGGTGACCGAGACGTGTCTCTGCCCGTCGGTGGGGGTGTCCGCCGCGGTCCCACGGGTGGCCAGGGACCTGCGACCCCGACCCAGCGCCGGTGAGGTGTACCGCTTGCGGCCCGCCCGCACCGCGAGCACCTGACGGACGGCAAGCTCCTCCACCGCCACCAGCGGGATCGTGACCGTCTCGAGCATGTTGCGCAGCTGGAGGTCGTCCTCGACGACCGAGACCCCGGGACGCAGGCTCGCGGCCCAGCCGAGGACGGCGGCGAGAGCACCACCGGCACCGACCTCCGGGATCACCTCGGACGGTTGCAGGAGGGCCAGCGCCGCGAGGGCGATCCCGCCGACCACCAGCACGACTCCGGTGATGCGCCCGCTGGTCGGTTGGAACTTCTCCACGCGATCGCCGCCGGTCCCGGGTGATTGCTCGCTCGCCACCTCGCAACCCTATGCTGGCTTGGTGAGGATCCCTGTTCAGACCGGCGCGCCCACGGGTGCCGGCTTCGACGACGTCGCCTCGTCCGACTCCTCCCTCCGCCGCTTCCTCCACGGGCTGCCAGGTGTCGACCAGGTGGGGTGCGAGGCGCGTGCGGCGTCGCTGGGCACCCGCTCCATCAAGACCACGGCCAAGGCCTACGCCATCGACCTGGCGATCCGGATGGTCGACCTGACGACCCTCGAGGGCCAGGACACCCACGGCAAGGTGCGCGCGCTCGCCAACAAGGCGATGCGCCCCGACCCTGCCGACCCGACGTGCCCGGCCGCCGCGGCTGTCTGCGTCTACCCCGACATGGTCGCCACCGCCAAGCAGGTCCTCGGTGACGGCGGCCCCGCAGTCAAGGTCGCCGCCGTCGCCACCGCCTTCCCGAGCGGCCGCGCAGCCCTCGACATCAAGCTGGCCGACACCCGCGACGCGGTCGAGGCCGGCGCCGACGAGATCGACATGGTCATCGACCGGGGCGCGTTCCTGTCCGGCCACTACCTCCAGGTGTACGACGAGATCGTCGCCGTCCGCGAGGCGTGTGCCCGGCCGGACGGCGAGAGCGCCGCCCACCTCAAGGTCATCTTCGAGACTGGTGAGCTCCAGACCTACGACAACGTCCGGCGTGCCTCGTGGCTGGCGATGATGGCCGGCGCCCACTTCATCAAGACCTCCACCGGCAAGGTCCAGCCCGCCGCGACGCTGCCGGTGACGCTCATCATGGTCGAGGCGGTCCGCGACTTCCGCGACGCGACCGGCCAGATGGTCGGCGTCAAGCCAGCCGGCGGCATCAGGACCACGAAGGACGCGATCAAGTACCTCGTCATGGTCAACGAGACCGCGGGCGCCGACTGGCTCGACCCCGACTGGTTCCGGTTCGGGGCGTCCACGCTGCTCAACGACCTGCTGATGCAGCGGACCAAGATGACGACCGGCCGCTACTCCGGTCCCGACTACTTCACGCTGGACTGAGGACATGGTTTTCGACTACGCACCGGCCCCCGAGTCACGGGGCATCGTCGACATCAAGGCGTCGTACGGACTCTTCGTCAACGGCGAGTTCGTCGACGGCCACGGCACCAGCTTCAAGACGATCAGCCCGGCCACCGAGGAGGTGCTCGCCGAGGTCTCCGAGGCCAGTGCGGCCGACGTGGACGCGGCGGTGAAGGCCGCCCGCCGTGCCTACACCCGCGTCTGGTCGCGGATGCCCGGGAGCGAGCGCGCGAAGTACCTCTACCGGATCGCCCGGATCATCCAGGAACGCAGCCGTGAGCTCGCGGTGCTGGAATCGCTCGACAACGGCAAGCCGATCAAGGAGTCGCGCGACGTCGACATCCCCGTCGTCGCCGCCCACTTCTTCTACTACGCCGGCTGGGCCGACAAGCTCGAGCACGCGGGCTACGGGTCCGATCCGCGCCCGCTCGGCGTGGCCGCCCAGGTCATCCCGTGGAACTTCCCGCTGCTGATGCTGGCCTGGAAGATCGCTCCGGCGCTCGCGGCCGGCAACACGGTCGTCCTCAAGCCGGCCGAGACCACGCCGCTGACCGCCCTGCTCTTCGCGGAGATCTGCCAACAGGCCGACCTCCCGGCAGGCGTCGTCAACATCGTCACCGGCGCCGGGACCACCGGCCAGGCGCTCGTGGAGCACGCGGACGTCGACAAGGTCGCCTTCACCGGCTCCACCGCCGTGGGCCGCGCGATCGCCAAGGCCGTCGCCGGCACCGACAAGAAGGTCACCCTCGAGCTCGGCGGCAAGGCCGCCAACATCGTCTTCGACGACGCTCCCATCGACCAGGCCGTCGAGGGCATCGTGACCGGCATCTTCTTCAACCAGGGCCACGTCTGCTGCGCGGGCTCCCGGTTGCTGGTGCAGGAGAACATCGCCGACGAGCTGCTCGAGCGGCTCAAGCGGCGGATGGCCACCCTGCGGGTGGGCGACCCGCTCGACAAGAACACCGACGTCGGCGCGATCAACTCAGCCGCCCAGCTCGCCCGCATCAAGGAGCTGTCCGACATCGGGGACGCCGAGGGCGCCGAGCGCTGGTCGGCCCCGTGCGACCTGCCCGCCAAGGGGTTCTGGTTCCCACCCACCGTGTTCACCGGCGTCTCCCAGGCCCACCGCATCGCCCGCGAGGAGATCTTCGGCCCGGTGCTGTCGGTGCTGACGTTCCGCACGCCCCACGAGGCTGTCGAGAAGGCCAACAACACGCCCTACGGCCTGTCCGCCGGAGTTTGGACCGACAAGGGTTCCCGCATCCTCTGGATGGCCAACCAGCTCCGGGCCGGGGTCGTGTGGGCCAACACGTTCAACAAGTTCGACCCCACCAGCCCGTTCGGTGGCTACAAGGAGTCGGGCAGCGGCCGCGAGGGCGGCCGTCACGGACTGGAGGGCTACCTCACGTGACCCAGAAGACGACCCAGTCGCGCGTCGACGTACGCAAGACCTACAAGCTCTACATCGGTGGCGCCTTCCCGCGCTCGGAGTCCGGCCACTCCTACGAGGTCAACGACGCCAAGGGCAGGTTCGTGGCCAATGCCGCGCTGGCCTCACGCAAGGACGGTCGCGATGCCGTGGTCGCCGCCCGCGCCGCTTTCAAGGGCTGGGCAGGCAGGACCGCCTACAACCGCGCGCAGATCCTCTACCGGGTCGCCGAAATCATGGAGGACCGCCGCCCGCAGTTCGTCCACGCCGTCCGCCAGTCCGAGGGTCTGACCGCCTCCCGCGCCGACAAGGTCGTCGACGCCGCTGTCGACCGCCTGGTCTGGTACGCCGGGTGGGCCGACAAGATCACCCAGGTCGTCGGCGGCGCCAACCCGGTCGCCGGGCCGTTCTTCAACCTCTCCACCCCCGAGCCCACCGGGGTGGTCGCCGTCATCGCCCCCCAGGAGTCGAGCCTGCTCGGCCTGGTCTCGGTCATCGCTCCCGTGGTCGTCACCGGCAACACCGTCGTCGTGGTGTCGTCCTACGAGCGGCCGCTGCCCGCGGTCACCTTCGCGGAGGTGCTGGCCACCTCCGACGTGCCCGGCGGCGTGGTCAACATCCTCACCGGGGACTACACCGCGCCCGCCCCCTGGCTGGCCTCCCACATGGACGTCAACGCCATCGACCTGGTCGGCGCGGCCGGCGACCCCGACAACGCAGAGGCCTACGAGGTCGCGGCGGCCGACAACCTCAAGCGGGTACGCCGCGCCCCGGCCGCCGAGCCCGACTGGACCGAGACGCCCGGTCTCGACGCGATGACGGCGTTCCTCGAGACCAAGACGGTCTGGCACCCGATCGGCCTCTGAACCGCCTCCGGCACAATGACCGGGTGCACGCACGGGTGATCGTCTTGGCCGGACCGTCGGGGGCCGGGAAGTCCCGGCTCGCCGAACGGCTCGGCCTGCCCGTCCTTCGCCTCGACGACTTCTACAAGAGCGGTGGAGACCCGACGTTGCCGCGCATCGGCAGCGGTGCCAACACCGGCATCGTCGACTGGGACCACCCGGGCTCGTGGCTGCGCGAGGACGCGCTCGCGGCCCTCGAGGCGCTCTGCCGCGACGGCCGCGCCGAGGTGCCCGTCTACGACATCGCCCACGACGGTCGCACCGGGTGGCAGATCCTGGACCTGGACGGCTCGCCGTACTTCCTCGCGGAGGGGATCTTCGCCCAGCAGGTCGTCCCGGTCATCCGCGAGCGCGGGGGGCTGGCGGCGGCGTACTGCGTGCGCCAGCATCCGACGGTGACCTTCTGGCGCCGGCTCACCCGCGACCTGCGCGAGCACCGCAAGCCCCCGCTGGTGCTGGTGCGCCGCGGTCTCGACCTGCTGCGCGACCAGCGCCGGCTGGTGCGTGAGGCGGAGGCGTTGGGCTGCCGGCCGGCCACCGGGGACGAGGCGTACGCCGAGATCCGGGCGCTGCTGTGACGCCCACCTGGTCGGCCCGGCTGCTCGCCACGCATCCCCGGCAGCCCGACCGTCGCTCCTGCGGGGCCAGCGTGCTGGTGGTGGAGCGCGCGCTGCGCGACGAGGCCTACGCGCAGCTGCTCGTCGGCGGCCGGCACCCGGTCACCGGGTTCGAGCGCCGCGGCCACCTGCGGGACCGGTTCCGCGACGAGGTGCTCGGCATGCACCGGCGCACGACCGGACCGGTCTCTGTGACCGGCCGCCTCCAGCTGCCGTGGCCGCGGGCCTTCGGCACCCCGCCGTGGGCGGTCGCCGGCCAGCTGTCGGTCCCCGGGCGTCCGCGTGTCGTCCGCTGGGCGTGGCGGCGCCAGGCGCTGCTGGACCTCATCGACGCTCAGGTGGCGCTCGGCACCACCGTCCCGCTCTACGTCGGCAGCCGCTGGCTGCCGCGCCACGTGGTGCTGGTCACCGGGGCCGACGACGACTCCCTGGAGTGCTACGACCCCAGTCGTGGCGGCGTGGTGCGGTTCACGCGGGAGGCGTTCGCCGAGGGCACCCTCGAGCTCGCCGGGTGGAGCTCGCCGTGGTGCGCCGTGCTCCCCCGCGGCTGACCGGTCAGCCGGGTCGGGCCTCGACGATCCGGTCCGGGAGGCGGCGTGATCAGCCGGGCAGCTCGGCGGCCAGCGCGGCGTACCTCGGCTTGATCACTCCCTCGATCAGCGCCAGCCGCTCGTCGAACGGCAGGAACGCCGACTTCATGGCATTGATGGTGAACCAGCGCAGGTCGTCGAGACCGTAGCCGAACGTCTCCACCAGCGAGCCCATCTCGTCGGTCATCGAGGTGCCGCTCATCAGCCGGTTGTCGGTGTTGACGGTGACCCGGAACCGGAGCCGGGTGAGCAGGCCGATCGGGTGCTCGGCCAGCGACGCCGCCGCCCCGGTCTGGATGTTGGAGGCCGGGCACATCTCGAGCGGGATGCGGGTGTCGCGGACGTACGCCGCGAGGCGCCCCAGCTCGACCGAGCCGTCGTCGCGGACGGTGATGTCGTCGATGATCCGCACGCCGTGGCCGAGGCGGTCCGCGCCGCACCACGCGATGGCCTGCCAGATCGACGGCAGCCCGAACGCCTCGCCGGCGTGGATGGTGAAGTGGGAGTTCTCGCGCTGGAGGTACTCGAACGCGTCGAGGTGGCGGGTCGGAGGGAAGCCCGCCTCGGCGCCGGCGATGTCGAAGCCGGCGACGCCGCGGTCGCGCCAGGCGACGGCCAGCTCGGCGATCTCCATCGAGCGCGCCTGGTGTCGCATCGCGGTCAGGAGCTGGCGGACCACGATCCGCCCGCCGGAGGCGGCGACGCCCTCGTCGAAGCCCTCCTGGACGGCGCCTACCACCTCATCGAGCGTCAGGTCGTTGCCGACGTGCTGCTCGGGGGCGTAGCGGATCTCGGCGTAGACGACCCCGTCGGCCGCCAGGTCCTCGACACACTCGCGGGCGACCCGGGCGATGGCGGGCGCGGTCTGCATCACCGCGACCGTGTGGTCGAACGTCTCCAGGTAGCGCACCAGCGAGCCGCTGTCGGCCGACTCCCGGAACCAGCGGCCCAGACCCTCGGCGTCCGTGGCCGGCAGCTCATGGCCCACCTCCGCGGCGAGGTCGATGATCGTCTGCGGCCGCAGCCCGCCGTCGAGGTGGTCGTGGAGGAGGACCTTGGGCGCCTGGCGCACGTGGTCGCGGTTCGGAACGGTCACGCCGGCATCCTCCCACTCCGGTCCAGCCGAGGTCCGCAGGGTCGTTCCTCTAGGCTGACCGGTCATGCGCACCTTCAGCTCCCTTGACGAGGTCACCGCGGCGGCCGGCACCGAGATCGGCACCAGCGAGTGGCTCACGGTCGACCAGGACCGCATCCTTGCCTTCGCCGACGCGACCGACGACCACCAGTGGATCCACGTCGACGTCGAGCGAGCCGCCGCCGGCCCCTTCGGCACGACCATCGCGCACGGCTTCCTCACCCTGAGCCTGCTGCCCCACTTCGCCTCTGAGGTGTTCACCCTCGAGACGCCGGGCGCCCGCCTCAACTACGGGCTCGACAAGGTCCGCTTCCCCCAGCCGGTCCCCGTCGGCAGCCGACTCCGCTCCCGCGTCGCCTTCGGCGAGGTCACCGACCTCCCGGCGGGCAAGCAGCTCATCGTGCAGCACACCGTGGAGATCGAGGGCGTGCCGAAGCCTGCGTGCGTCGCCGCGCACGTCGTGCTCCTGCTCGACGGGTGAGCCCCGCCGCTCAGACGATGCGGTCGATGACGAGCGGGTCCGGGGTGTACGCCGTGCCCACGGCGCCGATGTCGTAGCCGCCCTCCAGCGAGGCGAGGGCGCGGTCGAAGCGGGCCGGCTCGTCGGTGAGCAGCGTGAACAGCGGCTCGCCCTCGGTGACCACGTCCCCGGGGCGGGCGTGCCAGACCACCCCGGCCCCGGCCTGGACCGGGTCCTCCTTGCGGGCCCGGCCGGCGCCGAGTCGCCAGGCAGCCAGGCCGACCGCCATCGCGTCGAGGCGGGTCAGCACCCCCGTGGACGGCGCGGCGACCACGTGGGACTCGCGGGCCGTGGGCAACGCCGCCTCCGGGTCGCCGTCCTGGGCGCGGATCATGGCCTTCCAGGCATCCATCGCGGAGCCGTTGGCGAGCCGGTCTGCCGGGTCGACGTCGTCGCGACCGGCCCCGGTGAGCATCTCGCGGGCCAGCGCCAGCGTCAGCTCGACCACGTCGGGGGGTCCGCCGCCAGAGAGCACCTCGACGGACTCGGCGACCTCGATCCCGTTGCCGGCGGTCAGCCCCAGCGGCGTCGACATGTCGGTCAGCAAGGCGACGGTGTGCACGCCTGCGTCGGTGCCCAGCGCCACCATCGTCTCGGCGAGCTCACGCGCGCGGGCGGCGTCCTTCATGAAGGCACCGGTGCCGACCTTGACGTCGAGCACCAGCGCCCCGGTGCCCTCGGCGATCTTCTTCGACATGATCGAGGAGGCGATCAGCGGGATCGCCTCGACGGTGCCGGTGACGTCACGCAACGCGTAGAGCTTCTTGTCGGCGGGGGCGAGCCCGTCGCCCGCTGCACAGATCACCGCGCCGACCGACTCGAGCTGGGCGAACATCTCCTCGTTGGAGAGCGCCGCCCGCCAGCCCGGGATCGACTCCAGCTTGTCGAGGGTGCCACCGGTGTGGCCGAGCCCGCGCCCGGACAGCTGCGGCACCGCGACGCCGCAGGCGGCGACCAGCGGGGCCAGGGGGAGGGTGATCTTGTCGCCGACCCCACCGGTGGAGTGCTTGTCGGCGGTCGGGCGCGAGAGCGAGGAGAAGTCCATCCGCTCCCCCGAGGCGATCATCGCCCCGGTCCAGCGCGCGATCTCCCGGCGGGTCATCCCGTTGAGCAGGATCGCCATCGCCAGCGACGACATCTGCTCGTCGGCCACCTCACCGCGGGTGTAGGCGCCGACCACCCAGTCGATCTGGCTGTCGCTGAGCTCCCCCCGGTCCCGCTTGGCCAGGATCACCTCGACGGCGTCGTGAGTACTCAAGGAATCCCCTTCACGTGGGTCAGGTCGTCGGAGCCGAACGGGTCGGGCAGGACCGCGGCCATCCGGCGGACACCGGAGACGGTCATCAGCAGCAGGTCAGGACCGCCGTGCTCGAGGAGCAGCTGCCGGCAGCGGCCGCACGGCATGATCACCTCGGCGGCGGCGTTGACGCACACGAAGTGGGTCAGCCGGCCCCCGCCGGTGGCGTGCAGTGCCGAGACCAGTCCGCACTCGGCGCACAACGCCACGCCGTACGCCGCGTTCTCGACGTTGCAGCCGACCACGACGCGGCCGTCGTCGGCCCGCGCGGCCGCGCCAACCGGGTAGCGGCTGTAGGGCGCGTAGGCACTCGCAGACACCTCCACGGCGGCCGCGATCAGCCCCGCCCAGTCGAACTGCTCGTCGTGCTGGCCCACGTCAGCTCTTCACGTAGGGCTCACCATCGGCCGCCGGCGGGCGGACCCGACCGACGAAGCCGGCCACGGCGATGATCGTGGCGAGGTACGGCGACGCCCGCAGCAGCTCGCCCGGGATCTTGTCCAGGACCTGCAGCTGCGCCTGGAGCGTCCAGGTGAAGCCGAAGAAGAGAGCCGCCATGGTCGCGCCGACGGGGTGCCAGCGGCCCATGATGACCGCGGCCAGGGCGATGAAGCCGTTGCCGGCCGACGCGTCGTTGTCGAACGACCCGGTCGAGCCCACCGTGAAGTAGGCACCGCCGAGGCCGGCGAAGACACCACCGAGCAGGACGGCCTGCCACCGGACCCGGTTGACCTTGATGCCGACCGTGTCGGCAGCCTTGGGGTGCTCGCCGACCGCGCGGACCCGCAGACCCCACTTGGTCTCGAAGAGCAAGAAGGTGACGACGAAGACCGAGGCGTACATCAGGTAGACCAGCAGGGTCTGGTTGAAGAGCGTCGGTCCCACGACCGGGATGTCGGCCAGCCCGGGGATCGGGATCCGCTGAAGCACCAGCGGCTCGTTGAGGTACTTCTTGATGTCGGGGTCGTTGGGGATCTGGCTGAGCATGAACGCGGTCAGGCCGCTGGCGAAGGCGATGAGGACCACGCCGAGCACGACCTGGTTGACCTGGTAGCGCAGCGCGAAGATGCCGAGCATCCACGCCATCGCGACCCCGGCCAGGACCCCGCCGACGAGCCCCATCTCGGCGCTGTAGGCCAGGGACGAGGCCACCGAGGCGAAGAAGGCGCCCATCAGCAACTGGCCCTCGATCGCGATGTTGATGACGCCGGCCCGCTCGCACAGGCAGCCGGCAAGGGCACCGAACACCAAAGGCGTCGCCAGCCTGATCGTGCCCGGCAAGGGGTTGACCATGGCCAGCGGACGCCCGAGGTCCTGGTCGGCGTAGTTCCACACCAGGAAGCCGGTGAAGAAGGCGAGCCCGACGACCACGAAGAGAGCCACCCCCCACGCGCCGCGCGGCACCCGGTCGAGGGCGGCGACGGCCAGCGCCAACAGGGCCACGGCCAGCGAGCCCCAGGCGAGCACCTGGCCGTTGACCTCCGTGGCCGGCGCGTCCTTGCTGATCCGCTCGCCGAGCGTGTAGAGCACGGTGGGGTTGTCGGTGCCGAGGGCGAAGAAGAGCAGCATCAGGGCCACGAGGGCGAAGACGACGACCAGCTTGACGCGCCGGACGACGCTCGCGCGGTCGCGGACCTCCACGAGGTCGGCGGTCCTGCCGGGCACGGCGGTCGCGGTGGCCATGCCCATCACCAGCCCTTCGCCATCATCGCGCTGTCACTGCCGCTGGCTCTGAGCCCGGTCAGCCCACGCACGAGGGCCGGCGCAGCGACGAACAGCACGATCAGGGCCTGCAGCACCTGGGTGAGCTCCTTCGGGGTCGAGGCCGCGCTGGCCTGCATCGCGACGCCACCCACGCTGAGGGCGCCGAAAAGCAGACCGGCGAAGACGGTGCCGAGCGGGGTCGCCCGGCCCAGCAGCGCGACCGTGATGGCGTCGAAGCCGATGCTGCCGGCCATCGTCGGGCTGAGGGAGTCGTAATGGCCGAGCACGTTCATGGTCGCGGCGAGCCCGGCCAGCCCGCCGGCAATCACCATCGCCAGGGTGTAGACCTTGGGCACGCTCATGCCCGCGGTGCGGGACGCGTCGGGGTTGATGCCCACGGCCCGCAGCTCGAAGCCGAGCGTGCTGCGCTCCAGGAGCCACCAGACGGCCAGGGCGGCGACGAAGGCGAGCACTACCCCGACATGGGTGCCGAGCACCTGCCCGAACCGCGCCGACTCGTCAACCGGCGGGGAGAGCCGGTTGTCGCTGCCCGGGCGCTGGAAGGTGTCCTTGGAGAGCGCGTAGAGCACCACCGAGGCGGCCAGGAAGTTGAGCATGATCGTGGTGATCACCTCGTGGGCTCCGGTGCGCGCCTTCAGCACGCCCGCGATGCCGCCCCACAGGGCGCCGCCGAGGAGCCCGGCCACGAAGGCCACCAGCAGGTGTAGGCCGGCGGGCAGGGACCAGCCGAAGCCGACGTAGCCGGCGAGGAGGGCGCCAATGACGAGCTGCCCCTGGGCCCCGATGTTGAAGAGGCCGGCGCGGAACGCCAGCGAGACCCCGAGGCCGGCGCAGATCAGCGGGGCCGAGCGCTCCAGCGTGGTGCTGATGGCCCCGCCACTGCCGATCGAGCCCTTCACCAGCGCGGCGTACGACGCGGAGATGGCGTCCCACGACCGGCCGAAGAAGTCCTGGGGGTAGGAGAAGATCGACGGCATCGACTCGATGACACTCTGGTCGGACAGCGCGATCAGGACGGCGCCGATGACCAGGGCCAGGGCGACCGCCACGACCGTCTCGACCACCGTGGGCAGCCAGCTGATCGGGCTGGCCAGGGAGGCGTGCTCCACGTCGGTGTCGGGCCTGGGGTCGGTGCCGGCGCGCTCCTCGCCGAGGCTGGTGAGCACCTCGCCGTCACCCTTGCCGTCCCCGTCGGGCAGGCTCTTGTCACTCATGCTGGTGCTCCCACCGCGTCAGGG
The DNA here is from genome assembly GCA_039916425.1 of Nocardioides sp. Classification (GTDB taxonomy): domain Bacteria; phylum Actinomycetota; class Actinomycetes; order Propionibacteriales; family Nocardioidaceae; genus Nocardioides. The sequence continues at coordinate 673 of JBDSLK010000094.1, read as the reverse complement.
TCCGTGGCGCCGGCCATCATCAGACCGATCTTCTCGCGGGCGATGTCGGGGGTGACGGTGCCGACGATGCGGCCGTCGTACATCACCGCGATCCGGTCGGCGAGGGCGTAGACCTCGTCGAGCTCGGTCGACACGATGATCACTGCCGTCCCCCGGTCACGCTCCGCGATGATCCGTTTGTGGATGAACTCGATTGAGCCGACGTCGACGCCGCGGGTCGGCTGGGAGGCGATCAGCACCTTGAGCGGCCGGCTGAACTCGCGGGCCACCACGACCTTCTGCTGGTTGCCGCCCGACAAGGCGCTGACCGGCGTCTCCAGGCTCTCGGTGCGGATGTCGAACTCCTCGATCCGCTCGCGGGCGTTGCTCGCAATGGCGTCCAGCCGCAGGGCGGGACCGCGTGCGAACTCGTCGCGGTGGTAGAGGTCGAGGACGAGGTTCTCACGCACGCTGAAAGCGCCGACGAAACCGTCGTGGGAGCGGTCCTCGGGCACGTAGCCGATGCCGGCGTCGAGGCTCTGGCGCGGGCCGTGCTTGGAGATGTTCTCCCCGTCGAGGAGGACCTGGCCGGCGTCGGGCTTGATCAGGCCGAGCAGTGACTTGATCAGCTCGGTCTGGCCGTTGCCCTGGACGCCGGCGATGGCGAGGACCTCACCGGCGTGGGCCCGGAAGG
>JBDSLK010000093.1:0-7252 GCA_039916425.1 Nocardioides sp. | reverse complement strand
ATCTGGAACTTCTCGGAGTCGAGGTACTCCTCGCTGCCCGGCTTGACCGCGACGTGCTCGTAGAGCTCGTAGCCGGCGTAGACGCCCCAGCTCGGGGACCCGGTCGCGGCGAGCACGGCCCGGATCTTGAACGCCGGCGGACCGCCGTACTGCAAGAACCCGTGCAGGATGTCGGGGGTGTTGACGAAGAAGTTCGGCCGCATCAGGTGGTCGGACTCATGCGAGACCTCCTGAAGGTACTGCTCGATCTCCCACTTGGCGGTGCGCCACGTGAAGTAGGTGTAGGACTGGTGGAAGCCGATCGAGCCGAGCCCGTGCATCATCGCCGGCCGGGTGAAGGCCTCGGAGAGGAACAGCACGTCGGGATCGGTGCTGCGGATCTCGTCGAGCAACTTCTCCCAGAACATCAACGGCTTGGTGTGCGGGTTGTCGACGCGGAAGATGCGCACGCCGTGGCTCATCCACAGCCGGACGATGCGCAACACCTCGGCGTAGAGGCCGTCGAAGTCGTTGTCGAAGTTGATCGGGTAGATGTCCTGGTACTTCTTGGGCGGGTTCTCGGCGTAGGCGATCGTGCCGTCGGCACGCGTCGTGAACCACTCGGGGTGCGCGATCGCCCACGGGTGGTCCGGGGCGGCCTGCAACGCGAGGTCGAGCGCGACCTCGAGGCCGAGCTCGCCCGCCCGGGCCACGAACGCGTCGAGGTCCGCGAACGTCCCGAGGTCGGGGTGGATCGCATCGTGGCCACCGGCCTTGGAGCCGATGGCCCAGGGTGAGCCCGGGTCGGTCGGGCCGGGGGTCAGCGTGTTGTTGGGGCCCTTGCGGTTGACCTCGCCGATCGGGTGGATCGGCTGCAGGTAGATCACGTCGAAGCCCATCGCGGCGACCGCGTCGAGACGACGGGCCGCGGTGGTGAAGGTGCCACTGGTGACGACGCCGGTGGTCGGGTCGACGGTGGCGCCCTCGGAGCGCGGGAAGAACTCATACCAGCTGCCGTAGAGCGCGAGCCGGCGGTCGGCGAACGCCGTGAACGGTCCGGCGACGCTCACCAGCTCGCGGATCGGGTGGGCGGCCAGCACGGCGGTCAGGTCCGGGGCTTGGAGCGCCGCCAGCCGCGCCTCGACGGGACGCTCGGTGTCTCGGGTGGCGCTGATCGCGGCCGTGAGGACCTCGGCGGCGGGGGACTTGCGCTGCTGGCGCCCGAGGCCGTCGAGGACCCGCTCGAAGAGCAGCCGGCCCTCGGTGAACATCAGCTCGACGTCCACGCCGGCCGGGATCTTGAGCGCGGCGTCGTGCTGCCAGGTGCTGATCGGGTCGGACCAGGCCTGCACCTCGAAGGACCAGGAGCCGGGGGCGTCGGGGGTCACCACGGCGTCGTACCGGTCGGGCACCGTGGCGTGCTTGACCATCGCGATCGGTGGCCGCCGGGTGCCCGAGGGGTCGGTAAGGACCACCTCCGCACCGAGCTTGTCGTGGCCCTCACGGAAGGCGCTGGCACTGACGGGGAAGGGCTCGCCGACGGTGGCCTTGGCCGGCAGGGCGCCAAGGTCAACCACGGGAGTCACGTTCATCACGGGGATTCGTCCGACCATGTCCACCACACTTTCGGACTGCCTCGGGCGATGCAAGCCCGGGGGGTATGCGCTTGGATGGCGGACGTGTCGGGAGCCGCGAGGAGCAGTCGGAGGCCGGTCTGGATCGCCCTGGGGTGGGCGGCGGCCTGTCTGGGGCTGGTCGCCGCGCTGTTCGTCGTGCGTGGCCTGGACGAGGGTGCCGGGCCTGGTGACACCGGCCCACGGCGCACGCTCACCCTTCCGGTTGGGGCCGCCGGCTACACGCTCCTGACGAGTGCGCCTGCCGAGCGCTTCGCGCGCACGGCGCGACGGAGCCTGGAGGCGCAGGCACCGGGCGGCGACGTCGTGGTGGGCACCTTCACCCGGGCCGACGAGCAGGTGGTCCTCGTGGGCTTCGCCTTCTCCGCCGACAGCGACCAGGGGGAGGCCCTGGCGGCGTCGCCGAAGGGCGCACTCGAGGACTACTTCGAGTCCGCCGGTGTCGTCGACCTCGAGACCTTCGACGCTGGACCGCTCGGCGGCGTGCTGCTCTGCGGCACCCAGGCCGACGGCCCCACGCAGGTCACCTGCGGCTGGGGCGACGACGGCACGCTGGGCACCCTCCGGTTCGCGACCGGCGCCCTGGCCGACGGCCCCGCCGCCGACGCGGCGACGGTGACCGTCGACTTCCGTGAGGCGGCGGAGCCGGTCGACGACACTCCCTGACCGGCCCTGGCCGGCCCTGGCCGGCCCTGGCCGGGCCCTGACCGGCCCGGCCACCACCCGCGGGTCAGCGCCCCTTGCGGCCCTTCCCGGTGGAAGCCGGCACCGTGCCCGTGGCGGACGCGGGCTGGGCGAAGACCTGGAGCTCCGCGGCGTGCACGATGGTGCCTCGGTCCGACGCGGTCGCGCAGTCCGTGGCGTTGGCGGGGTCGTTGTCGAGCTCGCCCGCGTACGCCGGGTTGCCCGTGCACTGGTTGTCCAGCGTCACCAGACGGACGGCCGCTGCCTGCGTGGCCGGCACGTCGAACGTGCGCATCGTGAGGGTGGGGGCCACCGGGCGAGGGGCCTGGCTCGGGAAGGCATCGTCCGGCGAGGTGAAGAACCGCGTCCACGTCGCGCTCGGTGAGGCGCAGTCGGTGAGGCACGACTCGACCGCGAACCGGCGCAGTGCGGTGAACCGCGAGCCCGAGTCGGGGTCGGCTGCCAACGGCAGCGCGTTGGGGTCGGCCGGCGCCGGCGTGAGCATCGCGCTGACCTGCACCCTCCTGAGCGTCTGCACGTCACCGGCGAGGTCGACGGCGACCGATGGTGTGCTCTCGTGGACGTTGGTCGTCGTGACGCCACCCCAGTTGGTGTCCTCGGTGCCGTCGATCAGGCTCTCGGGGTTGAGCGAGCCGGGGGTCGCGCCGATGACCGTGGCCCCGACGGCCGAGGCGGCCAGGTTGATCCCCGTGTCGTCGACGGTGACCCTCTGGGTGCCACCGCCCGGCGGCACGGTCAGGGTGAACCGCTGGGACCCGTGGTCCGGCGAGACGGCGAGCATCCGGTAGGTGCCGGGCGTGAAGCTCGCGGTCGCGCCGAGCGCCGAGCCGGCGACGGTGTCGGCGACCGGGGTCACCCGGGCCTCGTAGTCGCCCACGAAGATCTCCGCGGCCCCACTCGCGCCGAAGGTGACCTCGGTATTGGTGCCGAGGGGCGAGGCGAAGGACGGCGTCGGCTCGCCCGAGTCGGCGTCCGGCGTCGAGGCGCCGGCGCCCATGCCGCGGCGGGCGAAGGCAGCCCACATCTGTGGCAGGTCGGCCCCGCCGAAGCGCATCGTGTCGGCGGCCAGCATCGCGTCGCGGGCGTCGAGCATCGAGGTCGCGCCCTGCTGGAGCAGGAAGGAGTCGAACAAGAGCTGCACCCATCGGCGGTTGCCGGGGCACTGGTCGGCGGCCAGCGGCGAGGCGTCGCGGGTGGCCTGCGCGCACCGCAGCTGCAGTGCCTTGTCGCCGACAGGGAACTGCCCGTCGTACTTCTCCACGAGGGCCTGGCGGACCTCCCACTGCGTGCCGTTCCAGATCTCGCCGTCGGCGTGGACCTCGACCCCGGTGGTGTCGAACCCGTAGTCGGAGTAGTTGAGGGGGTTCTCGTCGATCGCGTAGTCACGGATCGCGACGTCCTGGTTGCCGGTGGCATAGGAGCCGACAGCCCAGGGGTTGGCGGCGTAGTCGTGGCTGTAGAGGTACTCCCCGGCGACCAGGTCGCTCCACGACTCGCCCATCGCGCCGCCCTGCTCGGAGGTCAGCCCGTCGTCCGGGCCGCCGACCATCCGGTTGCTGATGGCATGGGTGTACTCGTGGCCGACGATCCCCATGTCGAGACCACCGTCGGTGCACGGGGCGTAGAACGCGCCGGCGATCGGCTGGAAGAGGTACTGGTTGGTGATGCCGGGGATTCCGTCCTGGAGGGCGATCTGGTTGGCGTTGTCACGGCCGAGGTACGACGGCGCGCCGCCACTGACCGCGCCGGCCTGGGCGTTGCCGACCTCGGGATCGCCCCCCGTGCCGCCACGGCCACTGTCGACCTGGAGGTTGTAGTTCTTCTCGGTGAACCCGAGGTAGTAGCTGTAGTCGTGCATCCGGTTGTGGGCCACGAACAGGTTGGTGACCGAGGCGTCGATGTCGTTGCCGCCCGGCACCAGCTGGGTGGGGTCGCAGCTGGAGTTGTTCCAGCGGTCCTCGAAGGCGGTCGTGTAGTCGCGGGTCGGCGACACGGGCGCCTGGGCCAGACCACCCGGCGTGAGCGGGCTCGCCCAGGCCTCGTGGGTGTTGGCGTTGTTGCCGACGGTGGTCAGGGTCGGGACGCCGCCGGTGAGGGAGTCCCATGGCCCGAGGTCGGCGATGTTGGCCAGCTCGCCCGGCGGGGTGGCGCACCCGTCGCCGGGCAGTGTCCAACACCCGACGACGGAGTTGCCGGGCACGTCGGTGGCCGAGTCGGGGGTGGGGTTGGCGGTGAAGTAGCGCCAACGCGGGTCGAAGCCGACGGAGCCGCCACCGGGGGCGGCGGTGTCGCTGGTCGTCAGGGTCAGGGTGTACGCGCCGACCACGACCGACGCGGCGTCGAAGGGGCAGACCTGCACCGTGTAGGTCCCGGCCGGGATCGAGTCGGCGGCGTACGACGCAACCTCGGGGCTGGTGAGGAGGTCCTGCTCGGTGAGCAGGGTGCCGCCCGGACCGAAGAACTTCACGGTGACGTCGTCCACCGGGGCGGCCGCCGCGACCGCGTTGATCTGGCGGGTCTTGTCGTCGGTGAGCTCGAAGGGGTGCTGCGGGCCGCAGGCGGTGGGGGTGATCGTGCCCGAGAACGACTCGTTGGCCGTGGAGTTGTCGACCTTGTTGTGACGGGCGAGCACCTCACCGGACACCGCGTCGACGAGCACCGTGTAGGCCAGGGAGTCGCCACCCTGGACGTCGACGACGTTGGCCTCGAACACCGGACGGACCGACCCATCGGCGAGGCCGAGGGCGCGGAGCCGGACCTGCTGCTCCTGGGCGAGGCCGGGGACCGTCAGTCGGGTCCAGCCGCCGGAGACCGACGCGTAGATGTCGCCGCGGCGGGCGGCGGGCACCGAGCGGCCCACGTCCGTGGCGGCCCTGAGCCAGCCCTGGAGGGGGCTCAGGACGGCCTGGGGCGCCGTGCCGGTGGCGCGGGTGAGCGACGACGAGACGTAGGTGACCTGGCCCTCGGCGACCCCGACGGTCACCAGACCGCCGGAGGCCGGCACCAGGTCGCCGAAGCGTTGGCGGAACAGCACCGCCCTCGCCGGGCTGCCGGCGAGCTCCTGGTCGTTGAGGAGGTCCAGGTCGTCGACGCCCGCCGCGTCGAGGCCGAAGAGGGCGGCGTGCTGGCGCAGCCAGGTGCGGGCTCCGTCGGCCGGCGCCCCGGGCGCGCTGCCCAGTGAGCCGTTGTCGGGGAGGACCGAGGCCGGGGTACCGACCTCGTTCCACCGCAGCGTGACGTCGCCGAGGGCCTGGGCGGCCTGCCGCTGGGACGCCAGGGGAGCGGTCGTGCCCCGCGTGTCGACGTCGCGCAGCCCCACGACGGGGTCGCCCAGGGTGCCGACGTCGGCAGTGGCCGGGGCTGGCTGGTCCCCCGCGGCGGCGAGGGCGGGGATCCGCGCGAGGCCGGGGAGGAGGGCGACGGAGACGAGGCCGACGGTAGCGGCGGCGAGCCGGACACGGCGTGCGCTGGAGGTCATGCGGCGATAACCGGGCGACGGCGCCGAAGGTTACGCATCAGTAGAAGACGACCTCGGGGCGACGATCTGGCGAGACTCACTTGGAACGATCCAAGGCAGTCCGCTACCGTCCTCGGGTGCGCGCGATCCGACGATTCACCGTCCGCCCTGTCCTCCCCGAGGCGCTGGCCTCCCTCGGCACGCTGGCCGCGAACCTGCGGTGGTCGTGGCACCCGGAGACGCAGGACGTCTTCTCGGCCGCCGACCCGGCGCTCTGGGAGTCGGTCTCGAACGACCCGGTGCGGCTGCTGGGCAACCTGAGCCAGGCACGGCTGACCGCGCTCGCCGGTGACCCGGCGTACGTCGAGCGGCTCGACGCGATGCAGGCCGGCCTCGACGCCTACCTCACCGAGGACCGGTGGTACCAGCGCCGCGGCGGCGAGGACGCGCCCCGGGCGATCGCCTACTTCTCCCCGGAGTACGGCATCACCGCGGTCCTGCCGCAGTACTCCGGCGGCCTCGGCATCCTCGCGGGCGACCACCTCAAGTCCGCCAGCGACCTCGGCATCCCGATCATCGGCGTCGGGCTCCTCTACAAGCACGGCTACTTCAAGCAGTCGCTGTCGGCCGACGGCTGGCAGCAGGAGACCTACCCGGTCCTGGACCCCGACGAGCTGCCGCTCACGCCGCTGCGCGAGGAGGACGGCTCCCGCGCGCGGGTCGCACTGAGCCTGCCCGGCGGTCCCGACCTGGTCGCCAACATCTGGGTCGCGCACGTGGGCCGGGTGCCGCTGTTGCTGCTCGACACCGACCTGGAGGAGAACCCCGGTCACTACCGCGAGGTCACCGACCGGCTGTACGGCGGCACCTCGGTTTGGTCGAAGGACGACCAGAGGCCGTTGAACATGCCCCGGCTGACCTGCCCGTGCAGCATCGAGACGCCGTTGGCGCGCTGGGCGAGCCGGAAGCCCATGACGGCCATGTTGAAGACGCTGGCGTCGCCGCCGGCGTAGCCCTCCGTGCCGAGGGCCAGGATCCGGTCGACGGGTACGCCGGGCACGGGTGAGGAGCCACCGAAGTACTGCTCCACCAGCTCGCGCGAGAACCGGTCGATGCCGGCGGGGACCGGGGTGTGGGTCGTGAAGACGGTCGAGCCGCGGCTCACCTCGAGCGCGGTGTCGAAGTCCAGGCCCGGGCCGCCCTCGGCGGCGGTGAGCTCACGGATCCGCTCCAGGCCGAGGAAGCCGGCGTGGCCCTCGTTGGTGTGGAAGACCTCGGGCTCGGGTGACCCGGTCAGCCGAGCGTAGACGCGCAGCGCGCGGACGCCACCGACGCCGAGGAGCAGCTCCTGCCGGAGCCGGTGCTCGGACGCCCCGCCGTAGAGCCGGTCGGTGACCTCTCGCTCCTCGGGCAGGTTGTCCTCGACGTCCGAGTCGAGCAGCAGCAGAGGCACCCGACCGACCTGTGCGCGCCACAC
>JBDSLK010000092.1:0-4480 GCA_039916425.1 Nocardioides sp. | reverse complement strand
CCGAGGTCGCCTACTTCGAGTGCCTCCACGAGCTCAAGCTGATCGTCGACCTGATGTACGAGGGCGGCATCGCCAAGCAGCGCTGGTCGGTCTCCGACACCGCGGAGTACGGCGACTACGTCTCCGGCCCCCGGGTCATCACGCCGGACGTGAAGGCCAACATGGTCGCCGTCCTCGAGGACATCAAGAACGGCTCCTTCGCCCAGCGCTTCATCGACGACCAGGACGCCGGCGGCCCGGAGTTCACACGCCTGCGGACCGAGGGCGAGCAGCACCCGATCGAGGAGACCGGGCGTGAGCTGCGCAAGCTGATGGCGTGGGTCAAGAGCCACGACTCCGACTACGTGGAGGGCACCGCGACCCGCTGAGGTCGCGCTGGCCCGTCCGGATCCCGCAGCCGCGAGCGTTTAGGTTAGGCAAACCTAAGTTCCTCCACTAGCATCGGCCAGGTGTTCGCCAACTACCTGATCGGGCTGCGTGAGGGCCTCGAGGCCGCGCTGGTCGTGACCATCCTGGTCGCCTACCTGGTCAAGACCGACCGCCGACGGCTGTTACCGCGGGTCTGGGGCGGGGTGGTCGTCGCGGTCGCGGTCAGCCTGGCCTTCGGGGCCGCGCTCACCTACGGTCCGCGCGGGCTCACCTTCGAGGCGCAGGAGCTCATCGGCGGCACCCTGTCGATCCTGGCGGTGGGGTTCGTCACGTGGATGGTCTTCTGGATGGCCCGGGCCGCGCGCGGGCTCGGCGGCGAGCTGCGCGGCGCCGTCGACCGGGCCGCCGACGGCACCCGGTGGTCTCTGGTCCTGGTGGCGGTCTTCGCCGTCGGGCGCGAGGGCCTGGAGACCGCCCTGTTCCTCTGGGCGGCGACCAACGCCGCCACCCGGGAGGCCGTCGGGGCGACGGTCCCGACCTGGGAGCCGCTGCTGGGGGCGTTCCTCGGCCTGCTCACCGCCGTGGTCATCGGCTATCTCATCTACGCCGGAGCGCTCTCCCTCAACCTCGGCAGGTTCTTCACCTGGACCGGCGCCTTCTTGATCCTGGTCGCCGCCGGGGTGCTCGCCTACGGTCTCCACGACCTCCAGGAGGCGGGCTCCCTGCCGGGTCTCGACCGGGTCCTGTTCGACGTGTCCGCGACCGTCGACCCGACGAGCTGGTACGCCGTGCTGCTCAAGGGCGTCTTCAACTTCTCGCCGCGGACCACCTGGCTCGAGGGCGTCGCCTGGGTGCTGTACGTCGGGCCCGTGCTGGCGGCCTACCTCCTCCTCATGCGCCACCGTCCCGCCCGACCCGTCGCGACGGCAGCCCGCGCATGAGCCGACGAACACTGCTCGTCCTCGCTGCTGTGGCGGCGCCGCTGCTGGCGGCCTGCACCCAGAATGCCGGGCCCGCCGCCGAGGCCGACACGCGCAGCATCACCATCAGCGCGTCCGACGACGCCTGCGAGGTCTCGGCCGCCGAGGCACCGGCCGGCCGGGTGACCTTCACCGTGACCAACACGGGCAGCCAGGTCAACGAGTTCTACCTGCTCGGCGACGACGGTGCGCGCATCCTCGGCGAGGTCGAGAACATCGGTCCCGGCGTCGCCCGCCAGCTGGTCGTCACCCTGCCCGTGGGCCGCTACGAGACGGCCTGCAAGCCCGGCATGACGGGCGACGGCCTGCGGGCCGGCTTCACCGTGACCGGCTCGGACGGGCGGTGAGCACGTCGGCCGACGACACCGCCCGGATCCCGTCGGCCATGGTGTGGGTCTTGGCCGGGAGCGCCAGACTGGACCCGTGAGCGAGCGGCGACTCGATGCCCGGCTGCTCCACCTGACCACACGGCAGCGCTGACGGTCGTCAGCGGACGATGCGGACCCGCCCGAGGGCGTAGCTGCCGTCGGCGCTCCGGCCGCGGATCGCGAGGTTCATTGGGGCGAGGTAGCCGCTGGGGTCGGTGACCGCCAGGGACAGCGCGTAGGTACCGGGCGCGACCTTGGGGAACCGGGTCCCCAGCCGGTAGGTCCGCCCTCCGGGCAGCAGCGCACCTAGGTCGACGTCGAGCCGTCTGGTGGCCACGGTCCGGCCGGCCCGGTCACCGAGCCGGAGCTCGACGTCCCAGTCGTCGTAGGTCGGAGCCGAGCCGGTGTTGACCCAGCGGGTCACCAGCGGCACCTTGTCGCCGCGCCCGATCGTCCTCGGCACCACGACCGTGCGGACGCCGTACCGGTAGCCGGCCGTGCTGATCGAGTCGAGATAGCCCTGCTGCTGTGACGACGACATCTGCGCGTAGGGCACCTTGAGGTTCCCGCTCGATGTCTGCGAGATGTGGAAGTCCCGGACCTGCCGGGCTCCCAGCGTGGTGCTCGTCGTGTAGGTGCCGCACCACTCGCTGAGCACCGGCGCCGTGCGCCAGCGCTGCTGCATCTCCGGGCTCGTGGGCAAGGCGGAGAACATGTTGTACTCGCCGAGGCAGTCCACCCTCAGCCCCATCCGCGGACTCAGCTTCAGCGCCTTCAGGGCGAAGCGCGGCGTCATCGCGTTGATGACGACGTGCTTGCTCGGGAAGGCCGCGACCACCGCCCGGATGACCCGGGCGGCGTTCGCGTCCGTGATCTCCTGCCCCGACGACACGTGCCACTCTCCCCACGAGCCGTAACCGCCGACGTCGACCCACCCCATGCGCGGGTCGTTGTCGTAGCGGTTGCCCAGCTCGTCCATGAGGCGCTCCCAGCCGGAGAGGAATGCCTCGCTGTTCCAGTCGGGAATGTCGGTGCCGGGCTGCATCGGCACGAACGGGGGAGTGGCGTCGTCGAACCAGCAACCAGGGCAGTAGGACAGGACCCGGAAGCCGAAACGGCCACCGCCCTGCTCCGCTGCCGCGAGGCCGGCCTCGAACCAGTCGAGGTCGAAGCTGCCCGCCGTCGGCTCGATGCGCCCCCACGGGACCTGGTCCCGGTAGTACACATCGCTGATCGGCCAACCGGTGGGCTGTGCCTCCTGCCCGAGCCAGGAGTACTGGCCGCGCATGGAGTTGGGCACCTCAGGGGACGAGCTCGGGATGCTCCTGGGCCGGAACGTCACGATTCTTCCCTGTCGCACGGAGGAAGATCCGGTCACGTCCGTCGCGCTCGCGCTGGCCTGATCGCCAATCGGGGGGGCTGGCGCCGAAACGTGCGCTGCAAAGGCGAGCGCCAGCGCGAACGCGGGGACAATGAGCCGAAACTGCATCCGTGCACGACCTTCGAGCGTTGCGGGGGGTCAACCGGGGGGTCCTCTGAGGTGCGAGGCCGACACTATGCAACGTCAAGCACCGCGTAGGTGTTTTGTCGCAAGGTTGGGCGATAGTGCCACCCCGTTAGTGCCAACGGACCATCAGGGAGTAGTCCGAACGGGTCACTCGGGCGCGGTCGTCGATGCCGGCCGGGCTGGGCGTACGACGAGTGGACCGGCGCTGCACTCGAGGGGCGCCACGGGTAGGGTAGGTGCTTGCACAGCGTCGTGCCGACCGGACCCCGTCACCGGGTGCCACCCGACCCACGACCCACGAGGATGCTGCTGTGACCAAGCCCGTCGTACTCATCGCCGAAGAGCTGAGCCCCGCCACGGTCGAGGCGCTCGGCCCGGACTTCGAGATCCGCCGCTGCAACGGCGCCGACCGCGCCGAGCTGTTGCTGGCCATCGTTGACGTCGACGCCATCTTGGTGCGCTCCGCGACCAAGGTCGATGCCGAGGCGCTCGCCGCCGCCAAGCGGCTCAAGGTCGTCGCACGAGCCGGTGTCGGTCTCGACAACGTCGACGTCAAGGCGGCCACCCAGTCCGGCGTCATGGTCGTCAACGCACCGACCTCCAACATCGTCAGCGCCGCCGAGCTGGCGGTCGCGCTGATGCTGGCCGCTGCCCGCCATATCTCGCCGGCCCACGCCGCGCTGAAGAACGGGGAGTGGAAGCGGTCGAAGTACACCGGCATCGAGCTCTACGAGAAGACCGTCGGCATCGTCGGCCTCGGCCGCATCGGCGTCCTGGTCGCGCAGCGGCTCTCGGCGTTCGGCATGTCCGTTATCGCCTACGACCCCTACGTACAGGCCGGTCGCGCGGCCCAGATGGGGGTGCGTCTCGTCGACCTCGACACCCTGCTCGCCGAGGCCGACTTCATGTCGGTCCACCTGCCGAAGACCCCCGAGACCGTGGGCCTGATCGGCGACGAGCAACTGCACAAGGTGAAGCCCTCCCTCGTCCTCGTCAACGCCGCCCGCGGCGGGATCGTCGACGAGGCCGCGCTCTACTCCGCCCTCAAGGAAGGCCGGGTCGCCGGCGCGGGGCTCGACGTGTTCAACAAGGAGCCCTGCACGGACAGCCCGCTGTTCGAGCTCGACAACGTCGTCGCGACGCCGCACCTCGGCGCGAGCACCGACGAAGCGCAGGAGAAGGCCGGCATCGCGGTCGCCAGGTCGGTGCGGCTCGCGCTGTCGGGCGAGCTGGTGCCCGACGCGGTCAACGTGCAG
>JBDSLK010000091.1:0-4665 GCA_039916425.1 Nocardioides sp. | reverse complement strand
ACCCCTGGTCCCACGGCGGCCACACCGACACCACCACCGGCCGCCTGCTCTGCCCCCGCCACCACGCCCTCGCCCACGACCAGACCTACGAGACCAACCCCACCGCCCACGGCAAGCTCCGCTTCATCCCACGCACCTGACGGAGACGGCGAGGGTCGTGGTGTCCAACCACCGGACACGGGACTCAAGTCCCGCCCGCAGACGGCCGACACTGACCCAGAGGCGCCCCCCACCCCCCACTCGCGTCGTCGTCACCGGAGGTCCCCGATGCTGCCTTCTCCCCGGTCCCGTCCCTCGCTGAGGGCGGGGATCGCCGCACTGTCGGTGCTCCTGGCCACCCTGGTGGTGGGCTCGTCGTCCGGCAGCGCCGAGGCCGTGACTCCACGTGACTGGGGCGTGACGCTGCCCGGCGTACCCGGCGACCTGTCCGCGCTCAGCTCCCTGTCGTCCGCGCTGGGAGACCAGCCGGGCACCGTGATGTGGTACGACGCGTGGTCAAACAAGACGGCCTTCCCCGTCGCGTCGGCCAACGCCGTCGCCGCGACCGGCTCGAACGTCGCCGTCACCTGGGAGCCGTGGGATCCCGCCCGGGGCACGGTCCAGAAGGCCTACACAGCCAACCGGATCGCGAGCGGTGCGTTCGACCGCTACCTGCGCACCTATGCCGCGAGCGTTCGGTCCTACGGCAAGCCGGTCACGATCCGCTTCGCGCACGAGATGAACGGCGACTGGTACCCCTGGTCCGCCGGCGTCAACGGCAACACCGCCGCTGACTACGTGGCTGCCTTCCGGCACGTCCACGACGTGTTCGCCGCCGCGGGCGTCACCAACGTGAGGTGGGCGTGGGTGCCCAACGTGCCGTATGCCGGCTCGACGTCGTTGGCGTCGCTCTACCCGGGCGACGCCTTCGTCGACGAGGTCGGCCTGGACGGCTACAACTGGGGCACCACGCAGACGTGGTCGGCGTGGCAGACGTTCTGGCAGGTCTTCGGGCCGGGGGTGGCACAGCTGCAGTCACTGACCGCACGGCCGATCTGGCTGGGGGAGGTGGGCAGCACCGAGACCGGCGGCGACAAGGCCGCCTGGGTCGCCGACATGTTCGCCACGCTGCCCGCCCACCCGGAGGTGCGCGGCTTCACCTGGTTCTCCTACGACAAGGAGACCGACTGGCGCATCGACTCCTCACCCGCCTCGCTCGACGCCTTCCGTGCCGGGCTCGCGAGCTAGATCTCCACGCCGGGCGACTCGGACGGCTCGACCACCCCGGACACGCACTGGCCGAGCGTGATCGCCTTGTACTTCGCGAACTCCGGTGAGCTCCGGGCGGCCTCGGGATAGTCCTCGGCGTCGAGCTCGGCGTAGTAGCGAACTGCCTCCACGAGTTCGCCCGCCACGACCGAGCCGTCGTCCTGCTCCTCGGCCAGCGGAAGTGCCTCCTCGAAGTGCGCGACGGTCTCGTCGAACTCACCGACGTTGAAGGCGTCGATGCCGATGCGCACCTCCTCGCACGCCTCGCTGTCGATCACGGCGGGCTCCCCTGATCGGGGTGACGGGGCACTCGTTGTCCCCGGAGCGGAGGGTGTGGACTGGTCGGAGGTGCCGAGGCCCTGGCGGTCGCCTGACTCCTCGGAGTCGCCATCGCCGGTGCAGCCGCCCACGAGCGCCACCACCGCGATCGTCACGGTCGCCACGACGAATGTCCTCACCCGAGCGAGGCTACCGCCGGTGCCTGACCTCACCGGGCTGCTCACCAGCGGGCGGGGGCGGCGGCCGGACCTGGAGAGAGGCAGGTCACCGCCGCGGTATGCCCAGCGGCCGAACGCGAGCAGGGATCGTCGGCGATGTCGTCCGCGGGCACGCCCTTACGCTCCGCCCACGTCGGTGGTAGACACGACGCCGTGACGCCCGTCACGTCTGTGAACCCATCAGAGAGGTGCCGTCGATGAGCGACGCAACGAGTCCGTCTGTGACTCCCGAGGCCGACCGCTTCGACTTCGTCGTGATCGGGGGAGGGTCGGCCGGTGCCGTCGTCGCCGCCCGGCTCAGCGAGGACCCTTCGGTGCGCGTCGCGCTCGTCGAGGCCGGGGGCACGCCTCCGCCGCACGAGGCGATGCCGGCCGCGGTCGCCTCGCTCCAGCTCGACCCCGAGGTCGACTGGATGTACACCGGTGACCCCGGTGGCGCCGGCAAGGGGCTCACCGACGGCCGGATGATGGTGCCCCGGGGCAAGATGCTGGGCGGCTCGTCCGGGCTCAACTACATGGCCTACGTGCGCGGCCACCCCGGCGACTTCGACGGCTGGGCCGCCGACGGCGCCAAGGGCTGGTCCTACGACGACGTGCTGCCGTACTTCGTCAAGAGCGAGGACCTCGCCCTGCCGGACCCGCCCGAGGGCGTCGACATCGACGACGAGGCGCACGGGACCGGCGGGCCGTTGGGAGTCTCGGTGCGCTCGCCGCGGACGATCGCGGCCGAGCAGTTCGTGGAGGTCGCCGCCGCGGCCGGGATCCCCAGCGGCGACTACAACGGCCGGGACCGCGGCGGGCCGACCGGCCTCGCCTCGCTGTTCCAGACGACCACCCGCGAGGGCAAGCGGTCCTCGACGTACCACGCCTTCCTCGAGCCCGCGCTCGACCGGCCCAACCTGACCATCATCACCTACGCGCTGGTCGAGAAGGTACTGCTCGAGACCGATGGCGCCGGCCCGCGGGCCACCGGCGTGCAGTACCGCGACGCCGACGGCGCGACGCGGACCGTCCACGCCGACCGCGAGGTCGTGATGAGCGCCGGCGCGATCGGGTCGCCGCAGCTGCTGCTTCTCTCCGGCATCGGCCCGAGCGACGAGCTGGCGTCCGTCGGCGTCGAGTGCCTGGTGGACAACCCGCACGTGGGCAAGCACCTCAAGGACCATCTCCACGTCCCGTTGGCCTTCCCGGCCCCGGGGGTGGGGTTGTCCATGACCGAGGTCGCGATCTCGCTGGGTCCGGACGTGCTGCGGGCGCCCAACGGACCGCTGCCCGCCGACCCGGCCGACGACGACGGGCTGCCGCCGGAGCTGGCCGGGCTCAAGGCCGAGGCCGAGCGCCGGCTCCTGGAGTGGGCGACCACCGGGAAGGGCCTGGCGTCGTCGTCGTTGTACGACGCCGTCGCGTTCTTCTCCACCGGGCTGGGGGACGAGCACACCCACGACGCCCAGATCGGGATGCTGGTGTGCGGGTACACCCCGGAGATCTGGCAGGGCCTGTTCCGCATCGACCCGGCCGACTTCTTCGAGGACCCGGCGGCGGCCCTGTCGCCGGACGCCGAGACCGTGGTGGTGCTGCCCAACCCCGTGCAGCCGCACTCCGAGGGCTCGGTATGCCTGGTCAGCGCCGACGTCGCGGATGCCCCCCGGATCGACCTCAACTACTTCGCCGACCCGCACGACGTGGCGGTGATGATCGCCGTCATGCGTCGGGCGCTCGAGGTCGTGGGGCACTGGCCCGGCGCGGGCATCGGCTCGATGCTCGTGCCGCCCGCCCTGGCCGCCAAGCACGGGCACCAGCCGGGGGCGACGCCCAGCGACGCCTTGCTGGAGGATCTGGCGCGCCACTACGCGCTGACCGTCTACCACGAGACGTCGACGTGCCGGATGGGCAGCGTGGTCGACGCCGAGCTACGGGTGCTCGGGGTGGCGGGGCTGCGGGTGGCCGACGCCAGCGTGATGCCGACGGTGACCAGCGGCAACACCAATGCGCCCACGATCATGATCGCCGAGCGGGCGGCGGAGATGATCGCCGCGGATCACCGGATGACGCTGGCGACGACGGTGGGCTGAGCCGGTCAGCCGGCTCGGGCGAGGTTGCGAACGACCTCCGGCGAGCGGGTTCACTCCGTAGTCTGCGCAGGCGCGCCCGGGGACTCGGTCCAAAAGGCCTCACCCGCCTCTTTGTCCACAGATTGTCGTCGGACTCTGGATCGAGTCCGGCGCCAGGCGTAGCGTGCGAGGCCTTCGGGGCGCTCCGGTCGGGCCGGGTGCCTGCCTTTCTGGAAGGCACCTTCGGATGACCCTCACGGCGGCCAACGCGCACGGCGAGCTCATCGAGCAGCTCGACGCCCGGGTCCGCGAGATCGTCCGGGCCGAGGCCGTGGATCCGCAGCACGACCACGCGTTGGTCCGGCGGATCGCAGAAGGCGTGGTGCGCGCCCACGACGAGAGCAGCCTCACGGGCCGGGTGTCGCCGGTGGCCGATCCCGACGGTGCCGTCGGCGAGCTGGTCGCGCGGATCTCCGGCTTCGGGCCGCTCCAGCCATTCCTGGACGACCCCGCCGTGGAGGAGATCTGGATCAATGATCCGAGCCGCGTCTTCATCGCCCGCCGAGGACGGCACGAGCTGACCAACCTGATGCTCAGCTCCGCGCAGGTCAACGAGCTGGTCGAGCGGATGCTGAAGTCCAGCGGTCGCCGCATCGACATCTCGCGACCGTTCGTCGACGCGATGCTCCCCCAGGGCCACCGGCTCCACGTCGTGCTGGAGGGCATCAGCCGGGGCTTCTCGGCGGTCAACATCCGCAAGTTCGTCCTCCGCGCCGCCCGGCTGCACGACCTGGTCGAGCTCGGCAGCCTGTCGGCCCATGCGGCGACCTTCCTGGAGGCCTCGGTCCGCGCCGGCCTGAACATCTTGG
>JBDSLK010000090.1:0-5826 GCA_039916425.1 Nocardioides sp. | reverse complement strand
CGACGGGGCCGGGCCCGGGCTCGGGGTGGGCTCGGCCACCGGCATCTGCACGGGCTGGTCCGGGGGCCGGTCCGCGCCCATCCGGACGACGGCGGTGACCGCGACGAGCGCCGCCACGACCAGGGTGAGCAGCAGCGCCCCCAGCGCGGTCCGCCTCATCGTCCTCCTCTCATCGCTCGGGCAGGATATGCGTATGCGCCTGATCAGCGATGACGAGCGTCGGGCGCGCCTGGCGGTGCGACACGCTCTCGCCCCCGCCTCCCGCGTCGCCGACGCCGTGGCCGCGACCAGGGCGATGACGGTGCTGCACGCGACCGAGCCGGCGACGGTCTACCTGTCCTTAATCGCGCGCGTCGACGCGCTGGCCGTGGCCGACGTCGACCGCGCCCTCTACGAGGAGCGCACGCTGGTCAAGCAGCTCGCCATGCGCCGCACGCTGTTCGCGTTCCCGCGCGACCTGCTGCCGGCGGCCTGGGGGAGCGCCAGCGCCCGGGTAGCCGGGGTGGAGCGCCGACGGATGGCCAAGGACGTCGTCAAGGCCGGGGTGGCGGCCGACGGCGACGCCTGGGTCGACCGGGCGCGCACCCTGGTCCGGGACGCGGTGGCGGCGCAGCCCGCCGGCCTGACGGCCGTGCAGGTGCGCGAGGCCGTGCCCGAGGTGGCGGTCACCTTCGACGTCAGCGCGGGGGCGGTCTGGGGCTACGGCCGGGTGCTGACCCACCTCGGCGCGACCGCCGACCTGGTCCGCGGCGACAACACTCAGCACTGGCGCACCTCCCGCCCGCGGTGGACCCTGATGGACCGCTGGTTGGGAGAGGAACCGGCGCCCCTGACTCCGGTGGAGGGGTACGCCGCGCTGGTCGGCCGCTGGCTGGCGACGTTCGGCCCCGGCACGGCCGCCGACCTGCAGTGGTGGCTCGGGGCGACCGGCGCCGCCGTCGGGCAGGCGCTGGCCGACGTCGGTGCGGAGCCGGTGGGCCTGGAGTCGGGCGAGACGGGGTGGGTGCTGCCGGGCGACGCCGCCTCCGCGCCCGAGGTCGGGCCCTGGGCTGCGCTGCTGCCGGTGCTCGACCCGACGGTGATGGGCTGGAAGGCGCGCGACTTCTACCTCGGCCCGCACGCCCCGGCGCTCTTCGACCGCAACGGCAACGCCGGCACGACGGCCTGGTGGGACGGCCGGGTCGTCGGCTGCTGGGTCCAGGACCCTGCCGGCAGGGTCGTCGTCCACCTGGTCACCGACGTCCCCCGGGCCGGGCGGAGGGCGTTGGAGACCGAGGCGGAGCGGCTCACCGCCCGCCTCGACGGCCTGCGGGTGGGCACGGTCTACCCGAGCCCCGCCATGAAGGCCGCCGCGGAGGTGGCCGCACGGCCCTGAGGGGCCCCGGTCCTCAGTGGTCGAGCTGCCCGGCGATCCAGTCCTGGAGCCCGGCGATGCCGGCCTCGAGCGTCCACTGCGGCGACCAGGCGAGGTTGTCCACGGTGTGCTGGACGTCGCAGGCGGCGTGTCGGACGTCGCCGTCGCGGAACTGGCCGGTGACGTGGGGCGCCGGGGCGGAGTGATAGACCGCGACTGCGGTCGCCAGGTCACCGATGGTGGTGCGCTCGCCGGTGCCGACGTCGAGGGTGCGACCGAGGCCGGCCGGCGGGGTCGCGATCGCGGCGACGAGGGCGTCGGCCACGTCGTCGATATAGACGAAGTCGCGGGTGATCTCGCCGTCCTCGTAGAGCGGGATGGACGCACCCTCGCGCGCCAGCCGGGAGAACAGCGACACGATGCCGGTGTAGGGGTTGGTCAGGGACTGGCCGGGGCCGTAGACGTTCTGGAGGCGCAGCACCGAGAGCCGGATGTCGTTGGACCCGGTCCACGACGACAAGATGTGCTCCTGCGCGAGCTTGGTGCTGCCGTAGACGCTCGACGGCGCCGGCACGGTGCCGAGCACCGAGTTGGGGATGTGCGTGCTGTCGTCGAAGTCCCAGTCGCCGGCGGCGAGCTGGGGGTGGGTGCGGGCGCCGGGCTGGTACGTCGTCCCGTCCGCGCGTCGCCAGGTGCCCTCGCCGTACACCGCCCGGCTGCTGGTGAGCACCAGGTGTGCGGGCAGGCGGCCTGCCCGGGTGAGGCCGTCGAGGAGCTGGGTGGTGCCGACCACGTTGACCAGGCCGTGTCGCGAGCTCTCGCTCAGCGACTGGGCGGTGCCGGTCTCGGCGGCCAGGTGCACGACCACGTCGGGGCGGACGTCGGCGAGCAGGGAGTCCCAGGCGTCGGGATCGGTGACGTCGCCGACGACGAGCTCGGCGGCGGCGGCCAGTGCGGCGGGACGGTCACGGGTGGCGTGCACCTGCGGGTGGAGGTTGTCCAGCACGACCCAGCGGTCCGCGGTGTCGGCGAGCCTCGACGCCAGGGCGCAGCCGATGAAGCCGGCACCGCCCGTGACCAGGATGGTGCCGGGCGTCGGGGTGAGGGCGGGCTGGGGCATGGGTGACTTCCTCCAGGGGTGGGTGACGGTGGGCCCGCGCTGCCGGTGCGGGCCGGGCGGTCGGCGGGAGAGCGCAGGCCCGGGGCGCAGCAACAGGGG
Organism: Nocardioides sp.; assembly: GCA_039916425.1. Classification (GTDB taxonomy): domain Bacteria; phylum Actinomycetota; class Actinomycetes; order Propionibacteriales; family Nocardioidaceae; genus Nocardioides. The sequence continues at coordinate 3,253 of JBDSLK010000090.1, read as the reverse complement.
CCCCACGACCGCGCTTATACTAACCGAGCCCAAGCCGCAGGACGGATCGACGAGGAGTGAGTGTGCCCCCAGAGCCGCGCCCGACGGCGCCGGCCGTCATCGGCGTCCAGTCCCTCCTCTTCCACACCCCCGTCGAGTCGATCGAGCGGATGCTCGCGGCCCTCGACAACTCCTCCAGGATCGGGTTGGCCGAGGGTCTCTGCACCGGCTTCACGGTGACCTTGGGCGACGGTTCCAGCACCCGGGTGCTGGACGACGACGACGTGGTCAGACTCCAGGCGGCCCATCCGCACCTGCACGAGGTCAAGTACCACTGGTTCGGCTGGAACGTCGGGACGTCGCGCGGCCACAACGCGATGGCCGAGCTGATCGCCGAGCCCACCCATCTGATCTTCTCCAACCCCGACGTGGTGCCCGAGCCGCGGGCGATCTGGCGGATGCTGGAGGTCTTCGACGACCCGGCCGTCGGCTTCGTCGAGGCCAAGCAGCTGCCGATCGAGCACCCCAAGGACTTCGCCAGCGGCACGGGCGAGACGGGCTGGGCCACCACGGCGTTCGCGATGACCCCGAAGGACCTCTTCCTCGAGCTCGGGGGCTTCGACGAGGAGTCCTTCTTCATGTACTGCGACGACGTCGACTACTCGTGGCGGGTCCGCGAGGCCGGCCGTTCGGTGATCTACCAACCGGCGGCGGTGGTCTTCCACGACAAGTACCTCAGCCTCGACGGTGCCTGGCAGCCCACGGGCGCCGAGGTGAAGTACTCCGCACGCGCCGCCCTCGCCCTGGCCCACAAGTGGTCCCGACCCGGGCTCGTCAAGAAGATCCTCCAGGGCTACGAGCACCCAGACGCCTTGCCCGCGCACCAGGAGGCCGCGGCGGAGTTCCGCCGCCGCCAGAAGCGCGGTCTCCTGCCCGAGCCCCGCGACCCTGAGCACCAGATCAGCATGTTCAAGAACTCGCGCTACGCCGAGCACAGGTTCCCGCTATGAGCGATCTGCACAAGTACGACAACGCCGTCCAGCCCGACAACAAGTTCGGCCACACCCTCGCGCTCCTCGAGCGCCACGTGGGCGCCGATCGTGACGGCGCGGTCCACCTCGACCTGGCTTGCGGGTTCGGCCACATCGCCGAGCCGATCGTGGACGCGTTCGGCCTGCACTACGTGGGTGTCGACCTCGACGACCTCGAGCTCGACGCGCTCCGCTCGCGAGGCCTCGAGGCCCATGCCGCCGACCTGACCGATCCCGAGGTCGGCGACCGGCTCGTGAAGATCCTCGACGGGCGCCGGCTCGCGTCGGTGACGTTCCTCGACGGGCTCGAGCACCTCACCGACGGCTCGCACGCCCTGGCCGCCGTGGGGCGCCTGCTCGCCGAGCACCGGGCGGTCGCGGTGACCAGCGTGCCCAACGTGACCCACCTCGACGTCGGCATCAAGACGCTGCTCGGCGAGTGGGCCTACACCGAGGCCGGGCTGCTCGATGTCACCCACTACCAGCTCTACAGTCACGCCTCGCTCACCTCGGCGATGGCTCGCGCCGGGCTGCGCTGCATCGAGAGCAACGACGTGCTGCTGGCCCGTAGCGACCAGCACTTCTCCGTCGACCACGTCGGCCTCAGCGAGGCCACGACCATGTCGGCCTGGCTGCGCTCGGTGCGCGAGTCCGCGGAGCCGCACGGCCTGGTCAACCAGTTCGTCTGGGCCCTGACCGCGTCGCCGGTCCCGGCCGAGACCGGGCTCCCGGAGCCGGTGACGTCGCACGGCGACACCTTCCTCAGCGTGGTGATGCGTACCCAGGGTCGCCGACCCCAGGAGCTGCGCGAGGCGCTGCTCTGCCTGGCCGCCCAGTCCTGCCAGGACTTCGAGGTGCTGGTCGTGGCCCACAAGACCAACGTCGAGGAGCAGAAGTCCGTCGAGGAGGTCATCGAGGACCAGCCGCCCTACCTTCGCGAGCGGATCCGACTCCTGCTGCTCGACCGCGGCCGCCGCTCGACCCCTCTCAACCTCGGTCTGGACGAGGCCCGGGGTCGCTACGTGGCGGTGTTCGACGACGACGACGTGGTGATGGGCGACTGGGTCAAGGAGTTCGCCGACGCCGAGCGCGAGAGCCGCGGCCGGCTGCTCCGGACGGTCTCGCTGCGCCAGACCGCCAGCGTCGACACCGTCCGCGGCCAGGTCGGCATCCGGTCGACGGGCGCGCCGACCGCGATGTACTCACCGACCTTCTCGCTGACCGGGCACCTGGTGGAGAACCAGTCGCCGCCGATCAGCTGGATCTTCCCCCGCTCGCTCGTCACCGACTTCGGGCTGCACTACGACGACTCGATGACGACGACCGAGGACTGGGAGTTCCTGCTCCGGGCCGCCGAGATCGCCGGCGTGCGCGACATCGGCCGCGGGACCGCGATCTACCGGTGGTGGGAGACCCGCGAGTCCTCCCGCACCGAGCACGTCGCCGACGAGTGGGCCCAGAACCAGGGTGAGATCGAGCGGCGCATCGACGCCCGGCCGTTCCTGCTGCCTGCCGGTGAGACCCGCGTGCTGCGCGCCAAACTGCGTGAGCTCAAGCAGCTCAAGAAGCTCAACAACCAGCAGTCACGCCGCATCGCCAGGCTCGAGGTGGCCCAGTCCCGTCACTTCGCCCAGATCAAGCGACTCCGCCGCAAGCTCGGGCTGGACGAGAAGGGCGCGCCCCTGGCCGGTGCTCGCCGGCACGCGCCGCAGGCGCCTGCTCCCGCGGCCGCCCCGACGCTGCGCCAGCGGCTCCGGCCCCGTACCCGGCTCCGTGCCCTGGCGGCCCGGCTGCGCGGTCGCTGACCGGACCGGTCAGCTGACGAGCGGGGCGGTCGGCCGCGGCTTGCGACGCAGGGCCGGCGCCTCGACGAGGTGCCACGACACCTGGGCGAGCAGCCACACGACCGGGGTGGCGATCAGGATCACCACCCACGGGCTCACGTCGCCGTCGTACAGGTCGATGATCGTCTGCTGGACCGGCCACGCCCAGATGTAGACGCCGTACGACGCGTCGCCCAGCCGGGTGACGCGGCGTCCCAGCGGCGGGAGCGCGTAGGCGAACCAGTAGCAGAGATAGACCGCGGCCACGGTCCACACGACCACGCGGAGCGACGCCGGGCCGAGCCCGGCGAGCCAGCAGGCAACCACCAGGGCGACGGCGACCGGCCACGCCAGCACGATCCGCTCCTTGAAGGAGTAGGCGGTAGCGCCGAGGGCGAAGGCGGCGAGCACGTAGATCGC
>JBDSLK010000089.1:0-30038 GCA_039916425.1 Nocardioides sp. | reverse complement strand
CTCACTCAACCGCGACGCCAGCCTCGTGAGGCGGTGGGACTCGGCGCGGGTGAGGTTCGTGTGGTGGGACCACCAGTTCGCCGTACTGGTCGCACCCTCATCACACCCGACCCCGGTGGCCCGGGCGTGGGCGGCGACGCGGAGCTCGAGCTCGGCGACCTGCGCCCTCAACCGGGTCAACCCCACCAACGTCGACGCCGTCTCCTGGGCGTTCATCGACCACACCGGCAAGTCCGCGAGTCCCCTGAGGTCGGTGTGCGTGGACGCCACGAAACGCGCGACACGGTGCCGCGGATCGTGGGTGCGGGCGTCTTCGGACATGACCCCAGTCAAGCACTGACCACCGACAAGCCCACAGCCCACAACCCCATACTCCACAGGGGTTTCGACCTTCGTTGCGCTCGCACCCCAACCAGCGTGGACACCGCGCTGCGCGCGCACCTCAACGAGCGGGATGGACTCAGTCGGCAGCGTCGGCGCGCTGGTCGTCGGTGAAGTCGGTGAGGTGCTTGGCCGCCACCGACGGGGCTCCGGCTGCCACGGCCTCGCGGTAGGCGCCGACGTTGGCGCTCAGGTGGGACAGCGACTGCTTGGCCTTGCCGCGCGAGTACGTCATCGACTTGCCGGCGGCGAAGCCCATCTTCATGCCCTCCTCGACGGCGTCCTGGTCGGCGCCGAGGTAGAGGAACTGCCAGCCGTAGTCGCGGTCCTGCTGCTCGATCAGCGCCTTGATCCGTGGCTGCGACCACTCGCGGGACACGTTCTCCAGACCATCGGTCATCACCCCCACCACCACGCTGCCGGGGCGCTGGTCCTCGGGCAGGGCAGCCAGGCGCTCGCCGGCGGTCGTGATCAGCCGACCGAGGGCGTCCAGCAGCGCGGTGCTGCCGCGGGGGACTAGCTCGAGCGGGGGCACCTCGGCCAGGTCGCGGTCGGTGTAGACGACGTCGTATGAGTCGTCGAACTGCGCGAGCGTGACCAGGCAGCGGCCGGGTGTCGCCCTCTGGTCGCCGATGAAGGCGTCGAAGCCTCCCTTCGTGTCGGCCTGCATCGAGTGCATCGAGCCGGAACGGTCGAGCAGGAAGTAGAGGTGGGTCAAGGTCGCGTCGGTCATGAGGTGCTCCTTCGTGGTCGGTCAGTCCTTCGTGGGGCGCCGGGCGCGGAAACGCATCGGCGTCGTGGCCTCGCGGCCGGGCTCGGCGGGCTGGTGGCTGCCGCGCTCGAGGTCGTAGAGGGCGCGCTCGACGCCCTTGGCGGTCACCCGGCCGGTGTCGGCGGAGTACGCCCCCAGGTCACGGGTGCGGGCCAGTCGCGGACCGACGGCGTTCTCGGAGAGCCCGGCCAGGGCACCGGCCGACCGGATCGTCGCCCCCTCCGCGAGGATCACCGCCGCCAGCGCCTCGTCGATCGCCTCCGTGACGTGTTCAGCGGCTTCCCTCAGGAGCGGTAGGGCGGTCGAGGGGGAGCTCGGGTCGACGTCGTCGAGGGCGGCTCGGGCGCGCTCGATCGACTGGGTGAGGGGCGGGCGCTTCGGCGTGGGCATGTTTCCACGCTACCGCACCAACTGCGGTGCCGCAAGAATATCGAGGCTGCAGCAACTGCGCAGTTCGGAGTCAGGAGCTGGTCGACCCGCCGTCCTGAGCGAGCTCAGCCCTGGGCGAACCCGGGGAGCGACTCCTCGAGGATCGCCCGGAACGGTGCCTCCGCCTCCAGCTGGCTCAGCAGGCCGATGCCCCCGAGCCACGTGCGGTGGATCAGAAGGTACGACGGCGGCAGGTTGAGCTTGGTGGCCACCGTGAACGACGGGTCTCGCGGGTTGTTGATGCGCTCGAACTGCGTGCGCATCCACGCGCGGGAGAACCGGAAGCGCTCCACCCTGGTGGGCTCGGCGAACGGCGCGAGATAGTCGGCGACCAGCTCGGCGTCGATGGTGATCCCCGGCTTGATGAACCCCTCGTCTCGCAGTCCCGCGACCAGCGCGTCGGGGTCGGCATCGGCGGCCAACCGCATGAGCCGCCCCATCGAGGCGGGCAGAGACCCCTCGGGGAGACGGGCCACCGCGCCGTAGTCGAGGACCCCGAGCCGCCCCGGCGAGCCGTCCTCGTCCGGCAGCAGCCGGAAGTTGCCCGGGTGCGGGTCGGCGTGGAGCATGCCGGTCCTCGCCGGGCCGGCGAAGAGGAACCGGACCAGGAGCTCGCCGTAGTGGTCGCGCTCCAGCTGGGTGCCGTCGGCGATCACCGAGGCCAGCGAGGCGGTGCTCTCCATCCACTCCGTCACCAGCACGGTGCCACCCACCGCGACCACGCCGGGGACCGCGATCTCCGGGTCGCCCGCGAAGGCGGCTGCGAAAGCCCGCTGCGACTCGGCCTCGAGGTGGTAGTCGAGCTCGTCGGCGGCGCGGGCCTGCAGCTCGCGCACCAGGGGGACGATGTCGATGCCGGGGAAGACCGGGGCGATGCCCCGAGCCAGCCGGGACAGCTGCCGGAGGTCACCGAGCAGGGCGTCGCCGGCGCCGGGGTACTGGACCTTGACCGCGACGTCGCGGCCGTCGTGCCAGCGGCCCCGGTGAACCTGACCGATGGAGGCGGCCGCGGTCGGACCACCGTCGAGCCAGACCAGCTGGTCGCGCCAGTCCTGACCGAGCTCGCGTGCCAGCTCGCGGCGCACCGTCTGGGTCGGCATCGGGGGCGCGGAGTCCTGGAGCGCGGTCAGGTGCTCGCGATAGGGGGCGGCGAGCTCCTCCGGCAGTGCCGACTCCAGCACCGAGAGTGCCTGGCCGAACTTCATCGCCCCGCCCTTGAGCTCCCCGAGAGTGCGGAAGAGCTGTTCGGCGGTGCGCTGCTGCATCTCGCTGAGCACGGCCTCGGCCGGCTTGCCGCCGAGCCGCTTGCCGAAGCCCAACGCGCTGCGACCGGCGTACCCGAGGGGCAGCGCGGCGAGGCGGGCCGTGCGGGCGACGGCCTTGCGCGGGAGGTCGGTCATGGTGACCAGTGTCCCAGGTTCACCTAGCGGATCTCCCTCCGAGCACCGGACGGCTCGGTGCGGACGCCGCCCCTGCCGGCCGCCGGGTCAGCGCGGGACCGGCACGCCGGTCTTGGCGTGGCAGCGGTAGCCGTGGGGGTTCTTGGCGAGGTACTGCTGGTGGTTGTCCTCGGCGTAGTAGTACGTCGTGGACTCCAGCGGGGCGATCTCGGTGGTGATCGGGTCGAACCCGCGACTCGCGAGCTCCTCGCCGTAGACCTTCGTGATCTCCCGGGCGGTCGCCTCCTGCTCGGGGGAGGCGTAGTAGATGGCCGAGCGGTACTGGGTGCCGACGTCGTTGCCCTGCTGCATGCCCTGGGTCGGGTCGTGGACCTCGTAGAACGCGCGCACCAGGTCGGCGTAGGCGACGACGGTGGGGTCGAACACCACGCGGGTCGCCTCGGTGTGACCCGTGCGGCCCGAGCACACCTCCTCGTAGGAGGGGTGGGGGGTGAAGCCGCCGGCATAACCCACCGACGTCGACCAGACCCCGGGCAGCTGCCAGAAGATCTCCTCGGCGCCCCAGAAGCAGCCGAGGCCGAAGACGGCGGCCTCGTAGCCGACGGGGATCTCGTCGGTGACGAGCGGGGCGTCGAGCACCAGGTGGCGCTCGGCCAACCGGAACGGCGCGTCGCTGCGGCCCGGGAGGGCCTCCTCGGGGGCGACCATCGTGGACTTGGCGCGGCTGAAGAACATGTCTCCAGTGTGGCAGGGCGCACAACCCATGGCTCCGAGCATCTCAGGACCCCACTGATACATGCGTCCCCTCGTGGTCTAGCCCCGGGTGTTCGGGGCCCGACCCCGAGAGCACGATGCGAACAGCGCCCACTGCGGCGCGGTCCACTCTCGGGGCAAGTCACTAACAGGGAGAAGACATGGGTCTCAAACGGTCTCGAAGCACCGCGCTCGCCGCGCTCCTCAGCGCCGCGCTGATCGGCGGGGGCGTGGCTGCTGTCGCGCCGGCCGTCGCCGAAGACGGGGCGCAGTACGTCGCCACGAACTGGAAGAAGATCTGGAAGAAGCAGCTGCGCCCGCTGGCGGACCAGCGCTACTACACCAAGGTCCAGAGCGACACGAAGTACTCCACCAAGACCGAGTCGGGTGCCGCCCTCGGCAACTACTACACCAAGGCGCAGTCCGACGTGAACTACTACACCAAGTCACAGTCGGACGCGAACTACTACAAGAAGACCGAGACCTACTCCAGGACCGAGGCCGACGCGCGGTATGCACCGGCCCCGAAGCTCATTCGGGGCACGTACTACGCCATTGGGGACGCCGTCGCTGCGGGTGGAGAGGTTTCGGACAACGTCGTCTTCGGCCAGACTCTGTCGGCTCGGCCGACCGTCAACTACATCGCGGTGGGAGGAGTTGTGCCCGCAGCCTGCGTCGGCGGCACTGTCGAGGCTCCGACAGCGACGCCGGGAAACCTCTGCTTCTTCGAGGCCCAGAACGTGAACGTCAACAGTCGCACGATCCTGGACGCCTCGGGGTTCTCGGGTTCGTCCACGTTCGGAGCGGGCGTGTGGGTCCAGAGCACAAGCGCGGGAAGTGTGTTCGTCTACGGAAGCTGGGCGGTGCGGCCCCTCGCCTTGGCGAACCCCGCCGCGGCCGCGACCTCCCCGGAGCCGACTGGAGTCCGGGCAGGTCGCTGACCGTAGAGTCGGTGCGTGACTGAACAGGCGCACCGATCCAAGTCCGGCTTCGAGACCCGTGCGATCCACGCGGGGTACGAACCGGACCCGACGACGGGCGCGGTGATCCCACCGATCTATGCCACGTCGACCTACAAGCAGGACGGCGTGGGCGGGTTGCGGGGCGGCTATGAGTACAGCCGCTCCGCCAACCCGACCCGCACCGCCCTCGAGGGCAACCTCGCGGCCCTCGAGGAGGGGGAGCGCGCGTTCGCGTTCGCCTCCGGCCTCGCCGCCGAGCACACGGTCATCCGGGCCCTCTGCGGCCCCGGCGACCACGTGGTCATCCCCGACGACGCCTACGGCGGCACCTTCCGCCTGTTCGACAAGGTGGAGCGGGCCTGGGGCCTCGACCACAGCCCGGCGCCGGTCTCCGACGTCGACGCCGTCCGGGCCGCGATCAGGCCGGGGAAGACCCGCCTGGTCTGGGTGGAGACCCCCACCAACCCGTTGCTCAACATCGGCGACATCGAGGCCCTGGCCGGTGTCGCCCACGAGGCCGGTGCCCTGCTCGTCGTCGACAACACCTTCGCCTCGCCATACCTCCAACAGCCGCTCACCCTCGGCGCCGACGTCGTGGTGCACTCGACGACGAAGTACTGCGGCGGCCACTCCGACGTCGTCGGCGGCGCCCTGGTGGCCCGCGACCTGGAGATCACCGACAAGATCGCCTTCCACCAGAACGCCATCGGCGCGGTCGCCGGGCCCTTCGACGCCTGGCTCACGTTGCGCGGCCTGAAGACGCTGGCGGTGCGCATGGACCGGCACTGCGACAACGCCGAGCGGGTCGTGGAGTTCCTCACCGGCCACCCGGCGGTCGCCCAGGTCATCTACCCCGGACTCGAGGAGCACCCAGGGCACACGGTCGCCGGCCGGCAGATGAAGCGGTACGGCGGGATCGTGTCGTTCCGAGTGACCGGTGGCGAGCCGCAGGCCCTGACGGTGTGCGACCGGGCCGAGGTGTTCACCCTGGCGGAGTCGCTGGGCGGGATCGAGTCGCTGATCGAGCACCCGGGCCGGATGACCCACGCCAGCGTCGCCGGCACCGACCTCGAGGTCCCGTCCGACCTGATCCGGCTCAGCGTCGGCATCGAGACCGCCGAGGACCTCGTCGCTGACCTCGACCGTGCCCTCGGCTGACCCGTCCGGCGAGCCGGACTACCGCTTCACGCTCGCCAACGAACGCACTTACCTGGCCTACGAGCGCACCGCGGTCGGGCTCGCCGGGGCCTCGCTGGCGGTGTTCCACCTGCTCGACGCCGGCTGGCCCGACCGGGTGCTCTCGGCGCTGCTGCTGCTGGCGGCGACGGTCGCGGCCGCCGGCGGCTACCTGCGCTTCCGCCTCGTCGAGCGCGCGATCCGCGCCGGTGCGGCGCTGCCGGCCAACCGGGTGGCCCACCTGCTCGCCGGGTCGCTGGTCCTGTGCCTGCTCGCCGTCGCGCTGTCGGTGCTGGTGTGAGCCGCGGGACGGTCGTCTGCGTCGACTTCGGCTCCACCTTCACGAAGGCGGTGCTGGTCGACCTGGCTGCGGGGGCCGTAGTCGCGTCCGCCTCGCACCCCACCACCATCGGCACCGACGTCCTCGACGGGTACGACGCGTGCCTGGCCGTGCTGGCCGAGCAGGACACTCGCGCGGCCCGGGCCGAGGTGCTGGCCTGCTCGAGCGCCGGCGGCGGGCTGCGGATCGCGGTCGTGGGCAACGAGGAGCTCGTGACCGCGGAGGCCGGGCGCCGGGTGGCCCTGTCGAGCGGCGGCCGGGTGGTGGGCGTGCTCGCGACCTCGCGCGGCGACGACCTCGGCACCCTCGCCGGTCTCCGGCCCGACGTGGTGCTGCTGACCGGCGGCACCGACGGGGGCAACGCCGAAGCGCTGCTCACCGCCGCCCGTGGACTGGTCGCCGTCGGCTGGGCGGGGCCGGTGGTGGTGGCCGGCAACGTGGAGGCCCAGCCCGAGGTCGGGGGCGTGCTCGAGGGGCGGGCGCCGTACGTGCTGACCGACAACGTCGTCCCCCGGATCGGGGTGCTGGCCCCCGAGGGGGCCCGTGCCGCGATCCGGGAGATGTTCCTGGCCCACGTGATCGGGGGCAAGCACCTCAGTGCCCGGGCCGACTTCGTGGCCATGGTCCGCGGAGCCACCCCCGACGTGGTGCTCACCGGGGTCGAGCTCCTCGGCCGCGGCCTGGACGCCGAGCACCCCGGCGCCGGCGACGTCGTGGTGGTCGACGTCGGGGGAGCGACCACCGACGTGCACTCGGTGGTGGAGGTCGACCCCGAGGACGCCCACGGTGCGGACGGACTGGCTCGCGAGGTGGTGGCGACCACCCCGGTGACGCGCACCGTCGAGGGCGACCTGGGGATGCGTTGGTCGGCGGTCTCGACGGTGGCCGCCGCCGGCCTGGAAGGGCTGGGCGAGGCTGCCCGGCGTCGTCACGAGGACCCGGGGATGTTGCCCGCCGACGCGCACGACGTGGAGGTCGACGAGGCCATCGCCCGGGCCGCCGTCGGGCTCGCGCTCCGCCGCCACGCCGGGCGCAGCCAGGTCGTGGTGAGCCCCGAGGGACGGGTCGTGGAGCGGACCGGCAAGGACCTGCGCGAGGTCGACCTCCTCGTGGGCTCCGGCGGGGTGCTCCGCAACGGCGCTGCGGGCGTGGCGGCCCGCGTGTTCGCCGGCAGCACCGGCGACCACATCGACGGTGGGTGGCAGCTGCCGCGGTCGCCGCGGGTGGTGGTCGACCACGACTACGTGCTGGCCGCGGTGGGGCTCCTGGCCGCGCGGAACCCGGAGGCGGCGTACGCCCTGGCGATGCGTCTTCGGGGTGGTTCGCAGGGCTCCTGGGAGCACTAGCCTGTGCTCGTGCCCCAGGACCCCACGGACCGTCCCGCCGCGCCTGCCGTCGGCGACGACGTCGACCAGGCAGGGAGGCCGGATCGGGACGCCCGACGCCGGATCGCACTCCCGCTCGCCCAACGCCTGGCCGAGCAGCGCGCGCTGATGCGCGCCGGGCGCCGCCCCGTGCCAGTGGTGGTCACGACCGGCTCCTCCAACTTCTCGCGGGCGCAGGTGCCGTGGGGCCTCGACCTCACCGCGGCGTGGGGGTGGCGCTTCCTGGTGATCGTCGCGACCGGGCTGGTGATCCTCAAGGCGCTCGCCATGTTCGCGGTGGTCACCCTGCCGCTGGCCGTGGCGTTGCTGATCGCCGCCCTGGTCAGCCCCTTGGTGCGCGTCATCCGCGGCACCGGACTGCCGGAGGGCGTGGCGGCCCTGCTGGTCGTCATCGGTGGCCTGGCCTCGGTGATCGTGCTGCTGACGTTCGCCGGCCAGCAGGTCGCCAACGGCGCCACCGACCTGGCCGACCAGGTCGTCCGGGGTCTCGACGAGGTCCGTGCCTGGCTGAAGGACGGTCCGCTCAACGCCAGCGACTCCCAGATCAACGACTACATCGCGAGCGCGCAGACCGCGATCACCGACCGCACCAAGGACGGCCAGGTGCTCGCCCAGGTGACGTCGTTCGGCACGGCGATCACCCACGTGTTCGCCGGCTTCTTCATCGTGCTCTTCTCGACCTACTTCTTCCTCGCCGACGGCGAGCGGATCTGGGCGTGGATCGTCCGCATCGCCCCGCGCGCCGCGCGCGCCCGGGTCGACAGCTCGGGACGGGTCGCCTGGGTGTCCCTCACCCAGTTCGTGCGGGCGACCGTGGTGGTGGCCTTCGTGGACGCCCTCGGCATCGTGATCGTGGCAGCTGTCCTCGGGGTGCCGTTCGTGCTCGCCATCGGAGTGCTGGTCTTCCTCGGTGCGTTCGTGCCGATGATCGGCGCCACCGTGGCCGGCACGGTGGCGATCCTCGTCGCCCTGGTCGACCAGGGGCCGATCACCGCCCTGCTCATGCTCGGCGGAGTGATCCTCGTCCAGCAGATCGAGGGCCACATCCTCCAGCCGTTCCTGATGGGCCGCTGGGTCTCTTTGCACCCCCTCGGCGTGATCATCGCCATCGGTATCGGCGTGATCGTCGCCGGGGTCGCCGGTGCCCTGGTCGCCGTGCCGTTGGCGGCCACCGTCAACGCAGTCGCCCAACACCTCGCCGGACACACGAACGTGGGCGACGACGAGCCGGTGGAGGAGCTGGAGGAGGATCTCGACGAGCTGGGGGAGGACGACCCCCGCAAGGATCCCGACCTGCAGGAGGAGCGCACATGACGACCGTCTCCCTGGCCGACATCGAGGAAGCCGCCCGGCTGCTCGACGGCGTCGCGATCCGCACGCCGATGGACGGGGCCCGGTGGCTCTCCGAGCGCTGTGGCGGCGAGGTGCGCCTCAAGTGCGAGAACCTCCAGCGCACCGGCTCGTTCAAGATGCGCGGCGCCTACACACGCATCTCCCGGCTGTCGGAGGAGGAGCGGGCACGCGGCGTCGTCGCCGCCTCGGCCGGCAACCACGCCCAGGGGGTCGCGCTCTCCGCGAAGCTCCTCGGCGTCAAGGCGACCGTGTTCATGCCGGAGGGTGCGCCGATCCCCAAGATCAACGCCACCATGGGCTACGGCGCCGAGGTGGTCTTCCACGGTCAGTACCTTCACAACGCGATGGTCGCCGCGCGGGAGTTCGAGGCCGAGACCGGGGCGGTGCTCATCCACCCCTACGACCACGTCGACATCGTCCGGGGACAGGGCACGTGCGGGCTCGAGATCCTCGAGCAGTCCCCCGAGGTCCGCACCGTGCTGGTCCCGACCGGTGGCGGCGGGCTGCTGGCCGGCGTCGCGATCGCGATCAAGTCCAAGCGGCCGGACGTGCGCGTCGTGGGCGTGCAGGCCGCAGGCGCCGCGGCGTACCCGCCCTCGCTGGCGGGCGGCTCACCGGTGCTGCTGGAGAAGATGACCACGATGGCCGACGGCATCGCCGTGGGTCTCCCCGGTGACATCACCTTCGCGATCGTGCAGGAGTACGTCGACGAGATCGTCACCGTCTCGGAGGAGTCGATGTCGCGCGCCCTGCTGGCGGTGGCCGAGCGCGCGAAGATGATCGTCGAGCCCTCGGGGGCCGCCGCCGTGGCCGCGATCATGGACGACCCGGCGGCCTACGAGACCCCGTCGGTGGCGGTGCTCTCGGGCGGCAACGTCGATCCGCTGCTGCTCGGCAAGGTGATCCAGCACGGCATGGCCGCGGCCGGACGCTTCCACTACCTGCGGGTGGTGATCTCCGACCTGCCTGGCGGGCTCGCGGGCCTGCTCGCCGACGTCGGTGCCGCTGGGGCCAGCGTCATCGAGGTCGCCCATGAGCGCATCTCGCCCAACCTCCACCTCAACGAGGTGGAGGTCAGCCTCCAGCTGGAGACACGCAGCGCCCAGCACGCGGAACGGGTGTCGGCGATGCTGGCCGAGAAGGGCTACCGCGTCGACGTGTGACGACTCTCCGTGGCGGCGCTGCAGCCCGTCCATCAGCGCCAGCACCGGCCTGGCGCACGGCGTACGCGCCAGGCGGCACAATGACGCCATGATCATCTCCGTTGGTGTGGTTCCGCCGAGTCACGCGCTCGATGGGGTGATGGCCATGATGGCCGCCATCGAGCCGCCTGCCGTCGCGCCGACGAGCGAGACGGCTCCACCACGGACATTCCGCTGGGGCAGGGCCGGTCGGGAGAGAGCCAAGGTGGAGCCTCCGACCCTGGCGGCCCGGGAGTTCGTCGTCCTGCCGCCCGAGCGCGTCCATCTGCTCGTCGCTCGCATCGGCAGCACGACACCCGTCGAGGCGATCAGGCTGACGAAAGCGATGGGTCTGGCAGCCGCTGGTTGGGTCTGTCCGAGGGTGCGCTTCGCCGGTGGGGAGATCCTGGAGGTGAAGGCCGAGCGGTGGGTCGCCGCCGGTCTCCGCGGGGACCTGGCGGCTCTGGAGACCATCGCTGGGGAGGTGAACCGTGCCGCGCAGTCACTGGGGTACCTGCTGGACCGGCGCAGCTTCCGGCCGCTGCTGTCAGTGGCCTCCGTCCCAGGCGCGGCCACGGGCCCCCACCTGGAGGCTGTCGTGTCGGCGCTCGAAGCCTTCGAGGGCGACGCGTGGACGGTGGACCACCTCAGCCTGCTCCAGGACTCGTTCGATGTATCGGCGGGGCCCCGGGAGATCGCTCAGTTCCCGCTCCTGCCCGCGGGACCTCACTCGAATGCGGGCCAGCAGGCCGGGTCACCGTAGGGTGAGGTCATGAAGTGTCGGACGTGAGGATGACACTAGCGGGTGCGACGAGCCAGGCCGTGGAGCCGCCGAGGCCGACGCCTCGCCTCGCAGCACCCTTCGCAGCCGTCGCGGGTATGGGAATCGTGAGCGCGTTCCTCCCGCCTTACGGGGATGGCCAGGGCACTCCGTGGCTGATGCTCGGTGCGTTCGTCGTCGTGATCGCCGCCACGGTCGTCAGTGTCCGGCGCCGCACCCGCAGCTGGGTCGACCCGGTCGCACCGTTCACCTTCTTCCTCGTGCTCGTGCTGGCGCGCGACCTCACGGGCGGCACGACCTCCGGACTGGCACCGCTGGTGGCCCTCCCCATCTTGTGGCTCGCCATGACGGGCACGCGACGCGATCTGAGGGTCGCGGGCGTCCTGACCGCCGCGGTCTTCGTGGCTCCCCTCGTCGCCATCGGTCCGCCGTCCTACGCCGTGTCCGACTGGCGCCGGGCGCTCCTGTGGACGGCCGTGGCGACCCTGGTGGCACCGGTAATCCAGCGCATGGTGGCGCAACTGGCGGTGCAGACCCACCACGCCCGGGCGACCGGCGCCGAGCTGGAGGGCATCCTGCGCGGAGCGCGACTGAGCAGCATGATCGCCACTGACGTGGACGGCACGATCCGTTCGTTCAGCGCCGGCGCCGAGGACATGCTCGGCTACCGGGCCGAGCAGCTGGTGGGGAATCAGGACCCGGGCCTGTTCCACGACCCGGACGAGATCGCGATGGTGGCACAGGAGCTGGGGGTGGCTAGCGGGTTCGACGTCTACACAGCGTTGGCCGGACGGGCCGAACCGAGCCGGATCTGGACCTTCGTGCGCGCCGACGGCGAACGCATCTTCGTCAGACTGGCCATTACCGAGCTCCGCGACAGCGACGAGGTGCTGTACGGCTACCTCGGGGTGGGCATCGACTCCACGGCCAGCGTCCGGGCTGAGCGAGCCCTGATCCGCTCCGAGGCCCGCTGGCGGGTGCTCGCCGACCACCTGCCCGAGGCGAGCATCATCGTGATCGACGAAGGCCTGCAGATGAACGTCATCGCGGGAGCGGGGGCCATCGCCGAGGGACTCCGGGGGTATGACGGGCGAAGCTTGCGCGACTTCTCCAACCCGTCGAACCTGGAGATCCTGACCCCCGTGATCGACGCGGCGTTCCTGGGCATGGAGGGTCGCGTCGAGTTGTCGGCCACGGCCACCGGGGCCGAGCACGAAGTCGTGGTGACGCCACTTCCGGACGATGAGGACGGCAGGAACGTGCTGATCCTGGCCCGCAACGTCAGCAAGGAGCGCGTTCGCGAGCGGATGGTCCTGCAGGCCAAGGAGCGCGCCGAGCGGCTCTTTGCCGACGCACCCCACGGACTCGCGGTGCTGAGCGTCTCGGGGGTCGTCATCCAGGCCAACGAAGCAATGCGCTCGATGGTGGGCGAGATCGTCGGCGGACTCGAAGGGCGACCCCTCGGGCTGATGTCAGGTCCCGGCGACGAGAAGCTCGACCGGTATCTCGCCGAGACCCTCGCCGGAGCAGGAGCCCGGGTCGAGACCAGCTGGACGATGTGCGCCCCGGACGGACGTGACATGCACGTCCTGCTGAGCGGCCGCGTCCTGTCGGGCGAGGGCATCGACGACGTGGTCCTCGTCAACGTCGTCGACGTTTCGGAGCGGCACCGCTACGAGCAACGGCTGGCCCACCTGGCGGACCACGACGTGCTCACCGGCCTCGCCAACAGGCGGCGCTTCGACGAGGAGCTCCACCGTCACCTGGAGCGGTGCAAGCGTTATGGCTCGACGGGCGCGTTGCTGCTGCTCGACCTCGACCACTTCAAGGAGGTCAACGACACGCTTGGTCACGGCGCCGGCGACCAGCTCATCATCTCGACCGCCGCCATCGTCAAGGGCGGGGTGCGGAGCACCGACGTCGTGGCACGCCTCGGTGGCGACGAGTTCGCGATCCTGCTCACCGACGCCGACCGTGCGACGGCAACGAAGGTCGCCCAGTCGATCGTCGACCGGATCCGCGAGCACACCGCGACGCTCGACGGGGTGCGGCGCCGGGTCACCGCCAGCCTCGGCGTGGTGACGATCCAGACCGCGACCGAGCAGGCCGCCGACATCCTGGCCCTCGCCGACATGACGATGTACGACGCGAAGGACGCCGGCCGCAACGGCATCGTCGTCCTCGACGAGACTGTGCACCGGCAACCCCGATCCGGCGCCCGGCTCCAGTGGAAGGGGCGCCTCGAGCGGGCGTTGGAGGAGGACTCGTTCGCGCTCCACCTCCAGCCGATCCTCGATCTGCACACCGGACGGGTCCAGTCGGCCGAAGTGCTGCTGCGGTTGCAGGACACGGACGAGATCGTGCTTCCGGCGCGGTTCCTCTACATCGCCGAAAGGGCCGGGTTGATGCCGGCCGTGGACACCTGGGTCATCGAGCACAGTGTGGCGCTGCTCGCCTCGCTGCGAGGCGTCGCGCCGCCCGACTTCCAGCTCGAGGTCAACCTGTCGGGACTCTCGATCGGCAACCCCACCATCGAGCACGCGATCCTGGGCGCGCTTCGTCGGCACGAGGTCGATCCGTCGGCGCTGATCTTGGAGATCACCGAGACCGCTGCCGTCGCCGATGTCGAGGTGGCCCGCCAGTTCGCCGAGCGCATGACGGGGGCGGGTTGCCGGTTCGCGCTGGACGACTTCGGCGCGGGATTCGGCTCGTTCTACTACCTCAAGCACTTGCTGTTCGACTACGTCAAGATCGACGGCGAATTCGTGGCGAACTGTCACCGCTCCAGCGTCGACCGCACCATTCTGCAGTCCATCGTGGGCATCGCCCGCGACCTGGGCAAGCAGACCGTCGCCGAGTTCGTCGCCGACCGAGCGGTTCTCGAGGTCGTCCGCAACGCGGGCGTCGACCTGGCGCAGGGCTACTTCATCGGAGAGCCCGTCCCCTTCGACGAATTCGTCTCCACGTTCCTCTCCAACGATGCCACCGAGTCCCGCGAGGTGGTGAGCGCCGCCGATCGGGCTCGCTGACCGTCCCACGAGGGAGAGCCGGTCGAGCATCCCCTCGCCTGAGGGTGGCCGGCGTCAGCCGGAGTAGGGCACCGCGTCGACGATGGTGACCTCGATCTGCTTGCCGTTGGGAGCCTCGTAGCTCACCGTGTCGCCCTTCTTGGCGCCGAGGATGGCCGAGCCCAGCGGCGACTGTGGCGAGACGACCTGGAGCTTCTCGTCCTCGATCTCGCGGGCGCCGAGGAGCAGCTCCTCGACCCCGTCGTCGCCGGCGAAGGTGTAGGAGACCTTCATACCGGGGGAGACGGTGCCGTCGTCCTTGGCCTCGCCCACCTCGGCGCGGCGCAGCATGTCCTCGAGCTGGCGGATCCGGCCCTCGATCTTGCCCTGCTCGTCCTTGGCCGCGTGGTAGCCGCCGTTCTCCTTGAGGTCGCCCTCGTCACGCGCTGCGCTGATGCGTGCGATGACTTCCTGGCGCACGGGGCCCTGCAGATCGGCGAGCTCGGCCTGGAGCTTGTCGTAGGCCTCCTGGGTCAGCCAGATGGTGTCGTGCTCGGTCTGCGTCATGAGGTGCTCCTGTGGTGACAGGCGGGTACGGCGTACCCACCATCGTGTTCGTGGATCGGGGTCCGCGGTGCCCCGGGGCTGTTGCCCCGGGCAGCTCGCCGGGTGTGAACGACCGGCCCTGCGGAAGGGCCAAAGCAACCAGGCTACCAACAAGGGGCGAAAAAGCGCAGGTCAGCCCGGCCTCAGCGAGGTCGGGGCTGGCCGGCGGTGGTGCACCCGTCGAGCGTCACGGTGGTGGCCACCCGCTCGGTGCGGATGGTCACGTCGTTGCGCCCATCGCGGGGGACGAAGGAGAGCTCCCCGACGATGCTGTGGTCCTCGGCCAGGGCCCGGACCAGGCAGCGGGCCTCGACGTAGTCACCGAGGGCGACCGACACGGAGGCAGTCGCGGCGTGGTCGTCCACGATCACGAAGCCGAGGAACTCCGAGTCGACGTCGGGGGTGGAGTGTGCCCAGGTCGCCCAGGCCAGCCAGCCCGCGAACGCCGCCACCACGACCGCCACGAGCACCAGCACGAGCCGGCGGCGCGCGGGCCGGTCGGTGCCGTAGCGGTCGGCGAGCGCGGAGGGGGAGGTCACCGGACCAGTATCCCGGTCGTCACTAGAGTGGTCCCATGCCGACCCACTCTCCCGGGCCCACGCGGGCCGGCCTGCGGCTGATGCACGTGCACGCCCACCCCGACGACGAGTCGAGCAAGGGCGCGGCGACCACAGCGCGGTACGTCGCGGAGGGCGTCGACGTGCACGTCGTCACCTGCACCGGAGGCGAGCGCGGCTCGATCCTCAACCCCCGGATGGACCGGCCGGAGATCCTCGCCAACATCTCCGAGGTGCGACGCCAGGAGATGGCGCGCGCCCGCGACATCCTCGGCGTCCGCCAGGACTGGCTGGGATTCGTCGACTCGGGCTGGCCCGACGGGGACCCGAAGCCGCCCCTGCCCGAGGACTGCTTCGCTCTGGTCCCCCTGGAGGATGCTGCCGCCCCGCTGGTGCGGTTCATCCGCGAGTTCCGTCCGCACGTGCTGACGACGTACGACGAGCGTGGGGGCTACCCGCACCCCGACCACGTGATGTGCCACCAGGTGACGGTCGAGGCCTTCGCGGCCGCCGGGGACCCCGAGCGCTACCCCGGCCTGGGCGAGCCCTGGCAGCCGCTCAAGCTGTACTACCACCACTCCTTCAACCGGCCCCGGATGCAGGCCCTGCACGACGCGATGGTCGCTCACGACCTCGAGTCGCCGTGGGCCGACCGGCTGGCGGAGTGGAAGGCGGAGCCGGAGTGGGACGCCCGGATCACCACGCGGGTGCCCTGCGGGGACTACTTCGGGGTGCGCGACCAGGCCCTACTGGCCCACGCCACCCAGATCGACCCCGACGGGGCCTGGTTCGCGATCCCGCGGGAGCTCCAGGAGAAGGTCTGGCCGACCGAGGACTACGAGCTCGTCACGAGCCACGTGGAGTCCCCGACCCCGGAGGACGACCTGTTCGCGGGAATCGATCTGGCCGGGCTCCCGGACGCCTGAGAGACTGGACCCATGCTCCTGATCCGCCTTGCCGACCAGACCCCCGAGCCCGAGGACGTGACCGCTGGCGCCTGGGGCGGGCTCATCTTCGTGGTGCTCATCGTGGCGCTGGCGTTGTTGATGCTCAGCTTCCTCAAGCAGATGCGCAAGACCGAGCGGGCCCGGCGCGAGGGCGTCTTCGGCGACGTACCGGAAGAGACGGCCCCGACGACGACTGATCCCATCGATGAGACGCGGCCCGGCCGGGGCTTGTAGCCTGCGGGGGTGCCGCGCACACCCTCCCGTCTCGCCCCCCTGATGCTGGCCGCCACCGTCTGCACGGTGGTCGCGGTCGTCGTCGGTGTCCTGGCGCGCCCGGTGAGCGTCCCTGCGGAGGTGGCGTCCGCCGACGCCCGGCTGGCGTCAGCTGGATTGGCGCTCGCCCGCCCCGACACGGTCTCGCGCAGCGCCACCCACTCCCGCGCCAAGGCCAAGGCCAAGGCGAAGGCGAAGGCTTGGGCGGCGAAGGCTCGAGCGGCCGAGGCCCAGGCGCAGCAGCCGCCGAAGTTCCGGCTTATCCAGGCCGGAGCCCCCCTGCGGCTCAGGCCGGTGCCTCAGCCCGCCGATCCCTTCAGCTTCCAGATCGGCACGCTCAACGTGCTGGGCAGCCAGCACACCCGCGGCAGCAGGCGGTACGCCGCCGGCACCACTCGCACCGCCCGCGCGGTCGGCATGTTCCAGTCCCGTGGCATCGACCTGCTCGGCCTCCAAGAGGTGCAGGACGACCAGCTCAACGTGCTCTTCGGCCGCCTCGGCGGGTTCGGTGTCTGGCCGGGTCGGGCCCTCGGCAACAACGGGGTCCGGCTCCAGATCGCCTACAACCTCTCGCTCTTCGAGCTGGTGGACACCGGCTCCATCAGCACCCGCTTCGACTTCCAGACCCGGCCGATCCCCTACGTGCTGCTCCGCAACCGGAGCACCGGCGGCGAGTTCTGGGTCGTCAACATCCACAACTCCCCGCGCACCCAGGAGGCCGACCGCGACGCCGCGACGGGCGCGGAGATCGCCCTCGTCAACCGGCTCCGCGCCACCGACCGGCCGGTACTGGTCACCGGTGACATGAACGAGAAGGAGGAGTGGTTCTGCAGGGTCGCCACCGGCGCCGGCATGGTCGCTGCCAACGGAGGCAGCGGGATCGGCGGCTGTGCGCTGCCCCCCGGGCCCCTCCGGATCGACTGGATCATGGGTGGTGGGGGTGTCGACTTCTCCGGCTATGTCCAAGACGGCGCGTCGTTGGCCGGGATCAGCGACCACTGGTTCGTGCACGCCGACGTCACGGTGTCCCCGACCAACCTGGTCGCCCCCTAGCTCCTGCCAGGCGGGAGCCACCTCAGCAATGACTGAGGTCGCCATCGACCGGCCCCGGCCACCCCTCGATGCTCGACGGATGGCCGCTCTGCTGGCCGCCTCGATGGCGGTCGTGGTGACCTCGACCTGTGGCACGTGGTGACGGCCGCCGCGGCGGGCTACCTGCTCCTCGCCTCGATCTGACCAAATCAACAGAACCCTGAGGTGGCCGTTGACGGACAGCCGGCGGCGTACGAGAGTCGTGTGACCGCAGTCACAGCAGTCGCCCCGGGAGGTCGCAGATGCAGGTCCCCGCCCCGTTCGAGTACGAACGAGCCACCAGCGTCGAGCACGCCATCGGCCTGCTCGAGCGCCTCGGCAGCGAGGCCCGGCTGATCGCCGGTGGCCACAGCCTGCTGCCGATGATGAAGCTCCGGCTGGCCAACCTCGAGTACGTCATCGACATCAATGACCTGCACGGTGAGCTCGGCTACGTCCGGGTCGGTGCCGACGAGGTGCGGATCGGGTCGATGACGCGGCACCGTGAGCTGCTGGAGTCGCCGGAGCTCGCCGCGCTCTTCCCGATCTTCGCCGATGCCGAGGCGGTGATCGCCGACCCGATCGTGCGCAACCGCGGCACGATCGGCGGCTCGCTGTGCCAGGCCGACCCGTCGGAGGACCTCACCGCGGTGTGCACGGCGCTCGACGCGAGCTGCGTCATCCGCAACTCTGCTAGGGAGCGGGTGGTCACGATGGAGGAGTTCCACCGCGGCCCCTACGAGACGGCCGTCGAGCACGACGAGATGCTCACCGAGATCCGGATCCCGGTGCGGCCGCACGGCTCGAGCGCCTACGCCAAGGTCGAGCGGCGGGCGGGGGACTGGGCGGTGACGTCGGTAGGCGCCGCGGTCTGGATGGACGGCGACACCATCGCCGACGCCCGGGTCGGGCTCGCTGCGGTGGGACCCAACACGACCGGCATGCCGGCGATCTCGGAGGCGTTGCGGGGCCAGGTGCCCTCCGACGAGCTCTACGCCCGCGCCGGAGCCCTCGCCGCCGCCGGCTGCTCGCCCACCACCGACAACCGCGGCACCGCCGACTACAAGCGGCACCTCGCCGACGAGCTGACGCGGCGCACGCTGCGCACGGCCGTCGATCGCATCCGAGCAGGCATCGCCGGCGACCAGGCCACTCAGGGAAGGAACGGCTGACATGCAGGTCACCATGAGCGTCAACGGGGAGACCGTCACGCGCGAGATCGAGGGGCGGATGCTCCTCGTGCACTTCCTGCGCGACGAGCTCGGACTCACCGGCACCCACTGGGGCTGCGACACCAGCAACTGCGGCACCTGCGTCGCGTGGATGGACGGGGAGCCGGTCAAGTCCTGCACCGTCCTCGCCGCGATGGCCGGTGGTCGCGAGGTCCGCACCGTCGAGGGCCTCGAGACCGACGGGGTGCTCGACCCCGTGCAGGAGGGGTTCATGCAGTGCCACGGCCTGCAGTGCGGCTTCTGCACGCCGGGGATGCTGATGACCGCGCGAGCCCTGCTCGACCGCGACCCGGACCCCAGCGAGGACACCATCCGCGAGGCGATCTCCGGGCAGATCTGCCGGTGCACCGGCTACACGACGATCGTCAGGTCCGTGCAGTGGGCCGCCCGGCACGAGAAGGCAGAGCACGAGAAGGCAGAGCAAGACAAGTCGGCCACCGAGGCCGTGGGGAGCGAGTCATGACCACCACCGACCGTGGGCTCGACGACGGGGTCGCCGCCGCCCAGGAGGACCTCGAGAGGGCCGACAACGACCAGCACCCCGTCGGCCACGGCCGGATGCTCCGCAAGGAGGACCCGCGCTTCATCCGCGGCATGGGCAAGTACGTCGACGACATCCAGCTCAAGGGGATGCTGCACCTCGCGATCCTCCGCTCACCGGTGGCCCACGCCACCATCGTCAGCATCGACGTCAGTGCCGCCCAGGCGCATCCCAAGGTGAAGGCCGTGATCACCGGCGCCGACCTGGCCGCCAAGGGCCTGGCCTGGATGCCGACCCTCTCCAACGACGTGCAGGCCGTCCTTGCCACCGACAAGGTGCGCTTCCAGGGCCAGGAGGTCGCGTTCGTGGTGGCCGAGGACCGCTACTCCGCACGTGACGCCCTCGAGCTGATCGACGTCGAGTACGACATCCTCGAGCCGGTCGTCGACGTCCGCAAGGCGCTCGCGCCGGACGCTCCGGTGATCCGGACCGACCTGGACGGCAAGGCCGACAACCACTGCTTCGACTGGGAGACCGGCGACAAGGACGCCACCGAGGCCGTCTTCGCCGGCGCCGACGTCGTGGTGACCGAGGACATCGTCTACCCGCGGGTGCACCCCGCGCCGATGGAGACCTGTGGCTGCGTCGCCGACTACGAGCGGGTCAGCGGTCAGCTGACCCTGTGGACCACGAGCCAGGCCCCGCACGCGCACCGCACGGTCTACGCCCTGGTCTCCGGGCTGCCCGAGCACAAGATCCGGGTGATCGCCCCCGACATCGGCGGTGGCTTCGGCAACAAGGTGCCGATCTACCCGGGCTACGTCTGCGCGATCGTCGCGTCGCTGGTGATCGGCAAGCCGGTGAAGTGGGTGGAGGACCGCTCCGAGAACCTCGTCTCCACCGGCTTCGCCCGCGACTACATCATGCGCGGGGAGATCGCGGCCACCAGGGAGGGGAAGATTCTGGCCATCCGCACCCATGTGCTCGCCGACCACGGCGCGTTCAACGGCACCGCGGCCCCGATCAAGTACCCCGCCGGCTTCTTCGGCGTCTTCACCGGCAGCTACGACATCGAGGCGGCTTACTGCTCGATGACGGCCGTCTACACCAACAAGGCTCCCGGTGGTGTGGCCTACGCCTGCTCCTTCCGGATCACCGAGGCCGTCTACCTCGTCGAGCGGATGGTCGACGTGCTGGCCTACGACCTCGAGATGGACCCGGTCGAGCTCCGGCGCAAGAACCTCATCCAGCCCGACCAGTTCCCCTACACGAGCAAGACCGGCTGGGTCTACGACTCCGGAGAGTACGAACGCGCCCTCGACCTCGCGCTGGAGATGGCGGGGTACGACGACCTCCGGGCCGAGCAGGCCGAGAAGCGGGCTCGCGGCGAGCTGATGGGGATCGGGGTCGCGTTCTTCACCGAGGCCGTCGGGGCCGGCCCTCGCAAGGACATGGACATCCTCGGGCTGGGGATGGCCGACGGGGCCGAGCTCCGGGTGCATCCGACCGGGAAGGCCGTCGTACGGCTCTCCTGCATGAGCCAGGGGCAGGGTCACGAGACCACGTTCGCCCAGATCGTGGCCGAGGAGATCGGCATCCCGCCGGCCGACATCCAGGTCATCAACGGCGACACCGACCAGACGCCGTTCGGTCTCGGCACCTACGGCAGCCGCTCCACGCCGGTCTCGGGGGCCGCCGCGGCCCTGGTAGCGCGCAAGGTGCGCGACAAGGCCCAGATCATCGCCTCGGGGATGCTCGAGGTGTCGGTGGCCGACCTGGAGTGGCAGAAGGGCGCCTTCCACGTGAAGGGCGACCCGGGCCGTTCGGTCACCATCGCCGACATCGCGATGCGCGCTCACGGCGCCGGCGACCTTCCCGAGGGCATCGAGGGCGGCCTGGAGGCCCAGATCTGCTACAACCCCTCCAACCTGACCTACCCGTTCGGTGCCTACATCTGCGTCGTCGACATCGACCCCGGCACGGCCGCGGTCAAGGTGCGCAGGTTCATCGCGGTCGACGACTGCGGCACCCGGATCAACCCGATGATCATCGAGGGGCAGGTACACGGCGGCCTCACCGACGGCGTCGGCATGGCACTGATGGAGATGATCTCCTTCGACGAGGACGGCAACTGTCTGGGCGGCTCGCTGATGGACTACCTGATCCCCACTGCGCTGGAGGTGCCCCATTGGGAGACGGGTCACACGGTGACGCCGTCGCCGCACCACCCGATCGGAGCCAAGGGCGTCGGCGAGTCCGCCACCGTCGGTTCGCCGCCGGCCGTCGTCAACGCGGTCATCGACGCCCTCAAGCCGTTCGGCATCCGCCACGCCGACATGCCGCTCACGCCCTCACGGGTGTGGGACGCCATGCAGGGCCGACCCACCCCGCCGATCTGACCAGGACCCGACCGTGACCGTGACCAGCGCCGCCCTGTCCAGCCGCGTCGACGAGCTCACCTCCACCGGTGTGCCGTTCGTGCAGGCCACGGTGGTGCGCGCCCAGGAGCCGACCTCGGCCCGCCCGGGGGACCGCGCGATCATCCTGGCCGACGGCTCGATGGAGGGGTTCGTGGGCGGTCACTGCGCCGCCGGCTCGGTGCGGACCGCGGCCCTCGACGCCCTCGACTCGGGCGAGAGCCTGCTGCTGCGGGTGCTGCCCGACGGCGACGACGTCTTCCCCGAGTCGCCGGGGGCCAGCATCGTGGTCAACCCGTGCCTCTCCGGGGGGGCGCTGGAGATCTACCTCGAGCCGCTGCTGCCCCGGCCGTTGCTGCACCTGGTGGGCACC
Source organism: Nocardioides sp. (assembly GCA_039916425.1). Classification (GTDB taxonomy): domain Bacteria; phylum Actinomycetota; class Actinomycetes; order Propionibacteriales; family Nocardioidaceae; genus Nocardioides. The sequence goes on along the minus strand of JBDSLK010000089.1, from coordinate 8,160 downwards.
TCCCCAGTGGCCGATGCCGTGGCCGACCTCGCAGGCGTGCTCGGCTTCGCCGTCGACCGCGGCGCGTCGGGGACGCGGCCGGCGACGGCCGTCGTGGTGTGCAGCCACGGCGGCGACGAGGCGGGCGAGGTCCGGGCCGCGCTCGATGCGGGCGTCGGCTTCGTCGGGGTGGTCTGCAGCCGCACGCGCGGCGCGGCCCTGCTGGCCGCCCTCGACCTGACGCCCGCCGAGGCGGCGCGGGTGCACGTGCACGTGGGGCTCGACATCGGGGCCCGCACCGCGCCCGAGACGGGATTGTCGATCCTGGCCGTGATCGTCCGCAGTATCCGGGTCGACGGCCTCGCGGCCGGGTCCGCGAGGTCCCCTGCTCCGGCGCCGGCCCAGGCCGTCGATCCGGTCTGCGGCATGACGGTCACCATCGGCCCGGACACCGCCCACGCGGTGGTCGACGGCGTCGAGCACTTCTTCTGCATGACCGGGTGCCGCGACCGCTACCTGGCCGACCGGGCCTCATGACCGAGGCTCTGTCATCGGCGGCTGAGGTCCGCCGGAGGTTCGACGAGGAGGGCTACCTCGCCGACGAGGGCATGGCCACCGCGGTGTTCCTCACCCTGCGGCTGGGTCTGCCCCTGCTGCTCGAGGGCGAGCCCGGTGTCGGCAAGACCGCGGCGGCCCAGACGCTCGCCCGGGTGCTCGACGCGCCGTTGGTGCGGCTCCAGTGCTACGAGGGGCTCACCGCCGCCGAGGCGCTCTACGACTGGAACCACCAGCGCCAGCTGCTGGCCATCAGGATCGCCGAGTCCCAGCACGAGCGGATCGGCGAGGCCGACCTGTTCAGCGAGGAGTTCCTCGTCGAGCGGCCGATCCTGCGCTGCATCCGGCACGAGGGTCCGCGCGCGCCGGTGCTGCTCATCGACGAGGTCGACCGCGCCGACGACGAGTTCGAGGCACTGCTGCTCGAGGCCCTGGGCGAGTCCTCGGTCACGGTGCCGGAGCTCGGCACCTTCACCGCGGTCCGGCCGCCGATCGTGGTGCTGACCTCCAACCGGAGCCGCGACCTCCACGACGCGCTGCGCAGGCGGTGTCTCTACCACTGGCTGGAGTACCCCGGCCTGAGCCGGGTGGTCGCGATCCTGCGCCGCAGCGCGCCGTCGGCCGACCGTGCGCTGATCGAGTCCGCTGCCCAGTTCGTGGGTCACGTGCGCGGCCAGGACCTCGACAAGCCGCCCGGCGTGGCGGAGGCGATCAACTGGGTGGCCGCCCTGTCCGCCCTCGGGGCGACCGAGCTGGTGCGCGAGGTGGCGGTGCCGTCCCTGGGGGCCCTGGCCAAGACGCCCGACGATCGCGACCTGGTGCTGGCCTCGCTCGAGACCTACTCGTTCGGCTGAGACGGTGGACAGCCCCGGGCCGACGCCCGCCCCGCTGCTCGGCAGCATCGACCGTGCGGCCCTGGTGGGGTCGTTCGGGCACCGACTGCGGGAGGCGGGCGTGCCGGTGACGCTGCGATCGATGGCCGCCTTCGCGGAGGCCCTGGACGCCGCCCCGCCCGCCCGCAGGCACCACCTCTACTGGCTGGCGCGGCTCACGCTGGTCAACCGGCAGCATGACCTGGAGGTCTTCGACGCGGTCTTCGAGGCAGTCTTCGGCGACGCCGTGCTCCGCGTCGACCCGCACGCGCGGCGTACCCGGGCCGAGCCGGAGGAGACCGACGACGTGCTCGCCCCGGTCGACGGCACCCCGACGGGCGGTGACCTGGCCGGGGACCTGCCCTGGCACACCCTGCCCGCGACGTCGGCGACCGACGACGAGGACGACGACGCCCGCGCGTTGCCGGAGCTGTTGCCGAGCGCCGTGGCGCGCATCGCCGACACCCCGCTCGACGAGCTCGACGCGGCCGAGCAGGCACTTCTCGGCCGCTGGCTGGAGGAGTGCGCACCCCGCTGGCCGACCCGCCGCAGCCGGCGCCAGCGGGTCCGGGCGTCGGGACACCGGGTCGCGCTGCGCGAGACCATCGCGGCCTCCCGCCGCACCGGCTGGGAGCCGATGGAGCTCCAGCGCTACCAGCCCGTACGCCGCCCGCTCACCGTGACGCTGCTGTGCGACGTCAGCCAGTCGATGCAGAGCCACGCCACCGCCTACCTGCACCTGATGCGTGCGTTCGCGCGCACCCGCCGGGCGGAGACCTTCGCGTTCTCCACGTCGCTGACCCGGCTGACACCCGCGCTCTCGCACCAGTCGGCCGCGGCGGCCGTCGCGCTGGCCGGGGAGCAGGTGACCGACCGGTTCGGCGGCACGCACCTGGCCTCGTGCCTGCGCGAGCTGCTGGTGTCGCGGCACGGCAACGCGGTGCGGGGCGGGGTGCTGGTGATCGCCTCCGACGGCTGGGACAGCGACGACCCCGCAGAGCTGGCGGCCGTGATGGCGCGAGCCCGCCGCCGGGCCCGGCGGATCGTCTGGCTCAACCCGCGGGCCGGGGCGGTCGGCTACGAGCCGTTGGTGGGGTCGATGGCGGCCGCCCTGCCCTACTGCGACGCGTTCCTGCCGGCGCACACGCTGCGCGGCCTGACCGACGTCTTCGACGCGATCGCGGGCGCCGACCGGCGGGCTAGCTCCAGAGGGTGACGTGCACGGCCGGCTTGAACCGGCCCAGGTGTACCCCGGCCCCCCGGACCATGGCCTGGGTCGCCCGCGGCGTGGTCATGAACCGCAGCAGCTCGGCGGCCGGTGCGGTCTGGTCGTGGGCCGGCAGAGCCATCGCCGACCAGCGCCCTTTGGCGGCGAGACCGGGGCCGTCGAGCGTGACCAACCGCCCCGCGGCGAGGTCGCCCGCGACCGCGAACCGGACGGCTAGGGCGACCCCGTCGGTGCGCTTGGTCTCCTCGAGGGCGGCCGCGTCGCTCTGGAAGATCCGCTGCTGCTGCTCGGGCACCCCGAGCCTGCGCAGGGTCGCGGGGACCACGCCGTCGACGTCCACCGCGGCCGGTCCCAGGCACCAGGTCTGCCGGCGGACCTGGTCGGGCGTCGGGCCGCGGTCGGCCAGCGGGTGGTCGGGCCTGACGACGGCGACCACCTCGTAGACGAGCACCTGCTGTTGGACGACCCCGTCGAGGGGTGCGCTCGAGGTCGGACCGATCGCGACGTCGACGTTGCGGCCCGCGAGCAGCATCGGGAACTGCGCCACCGGCTGCACGCTGAGCTCGACCTCGAGGTCGGCGGCCCGGCTGGTGAAGAGGTCGATCAGTCCGGGCGCCGCATGCTCGGCGAAGAGGCTCGAGGTCGCCACGCGGAGCACTCGACGACCGTCGCCGGCCTGGCTGACCTCCCGCACGGTGCGGTCCTGGAGGCCGAGGATCTCGACCGCCCGACTGGCCAGCCGGAGGCCGCCGGGCGTGAACGCGAGGCCCGAGGCCGTGCGTGTGAAAAGCAGGTCGTCGAACTCCTTGCGCAGCTGAGCCACGTGCATCGAGACCGCGGCCTCGCTGACACCGATCTCCTTCGCCGCGGCCTTGACGGACCCCAGCCTCACCACGCCGGCGAAGGCGCGGAGCTGGGTCGGGGTCACGCCCCCAACCTAGTCGGGACGCCTGACCCGGACGAGTGCGTCGTAGGCGTTGCGGACGTGGCCGTCGGGGGTCGTCACCGGCCGGGCGACCCGCTCGGCCCGGACCACCTCGACGTCCTCGTCGGCCAGGTCGCCGAGCACGTCCTCGGCCGTCATCAGCACCGCCGGGTCCTGCGGCCCGCCGACGCCCTCGGCCAGATTGGTGGTGTCGTGGGCGACCAGCAGCAGAGTGCCGCCCGGCGCGAGCGCGGCCCACGCCGCGTGCACCGCCGCGCGCCGCTCGGCGGCCACCAGCTGGAGGTAGGCGAGCACGGCCAGGTCGTAGGCCCCGTCGTCCCGCCAGCTGGTGGCGTCGGCGACCTCCCAGGCGACGACGACGTCTCCGGCGAGCTGGCGGCCCTTGTCGAGTGCGACCTCGGAGAAGTCGACCGCCGTCACCTCCCAGCCCTGGCGGGCCAGCCAGATCGCATTGCGGCCCTCGCCGGCAGCGAGGTCCACGGCGCGGCCGGGTGCCAGGTCGGCGCACTCGCGGGCCACGAACTGGTTGGGCTCGACCGACCACACCATCTCGCTCGCGGCGTACCGCGCGTCCCAGCTCCCGGCGTCCATGCCGCCACCGTACGACCGTCGGCACCACCGTGTCCTCCCTCACCGGGGCTCGGGCAGGATGGCGCGGGTGACCGGTGGCCCCCAGGTGCAGATCAGGCCCCGCGAGGCGGCCGACCTGCCCCGGCTCGTGGAGATCCTGGCGGCGCAGCAGCCGGCGTCGCACTACCCGTTTCGGTGGCCGCTGCCCTTCCCCGTCGAGCAGTTCGTGGTGCGCGGCCACGAGGAGGCCGGCTGGGTCGCCCTGGTCGAGGGCCGGGTGGCGGGCCACGTCAGCGTCGGCCGCGTCGAGGGCGAGCTCGCCGAGGCATTCGTCCTCGGTGCGGGACTGCTCGCGGAGCGCCTGGCGCTCGTCTCGGTGCTCTTCGTCTCCCCCGACGAGCAGGGCACCGGACTCGGTGGCCGGCTGCTCGACACCGCCGTCGCCTGGGCCCGCAATCGCGACCGGCTGCCGGTGCTCGACGTGCTGCCCAGCCACGGCACCGCCCTGGCGGTCTACCGGCACCGGGGCTGGCACGAGATCGGCGCCGCGCGCCCTGCCTGGTTGCCCCACGACGAGGAGCCGCTGCTGCTGATGCGGCTCGACATCGGCATTGGTGGCCCTGACCCCGTGCTGGCGTAGCGTTGGGGGGTGGACACCCGCCCCCGTCGTACCTTCGCCGTCATCAGCCACCCCGACGCCGGCAAGTCCACGCTGACCGAGGCGATGGCCCTGCACGCCCGGGTCATCTCGGAGGCGGGGGCCGTGCACGGCAAGGCCGGCCGCCGGGGGACCGTCTCGGACTGGATGGACATGGAGCGGGCCCGCGGCATCTCCATCACCTCCGCCGCGCTCCAGTTCGACTACGGCGACCACGTCGTCAACCTGGTCGACACCCCGGGCCACGCGGACTTCTCCGAGGACACCTATCGGGTGCTGTCGGCCGTCGACTCCGCGGTGATGCTCGTCGACGCGGCGAAAGGCCTCGAGCCGCAGACGCTCAAGCTCTTCCAGGTCTGCGCCCAGCGCGGGATCCCGGTGATCACGGTCATCAACAAGTGGGACCGTCCCGGACTCGACCCGCTCGCGCTGATGGACGAGATCCAGCAGCAGATCCGGCTCCGGCCCACCCCACTGACCTGGCCGGTCGGCAGCGCCGGGGAGTTCCGCGGCGTGCTCGACCGCCGCACCGGCGACCTGATCCACTACACCCGCACCGCCGGCGGCGCCACGCGCGCGCCCGAGGAGAGGGTGCCCGCCTCGGGGGCCGAGGCCGTCGCAGGGGAGGCCTGGCTCACAGCCGTCGAGGAGCACGACCTGCTCTCGATGGACGACGCCGACCACGAGCAGCAGACGTTCCTGGCCGGCGAGACCACCCCGGTGCTGTTCGCGTCGGCGCTGCTCAACTTCGGGGTCTCCCAGCTGTTGAAGATCCTGGTCGAGCTAGCCCCCGCACCCGGCCCGACGCCGGCCGTCGACGGTCCGCCGCGGGAGGTCGCCGACGACTTCAGCGCCTTCGTGTTCAAGGTGCAGTCGGGCATGGACACCTCGCACCGCGACCGACTCGCCTACGCCCGCGTCGTCTCCGGTGTCTTCGAGCGAGGCATGGTCGTCCAGCACGGCGCGACCGGCAAGCCCTTCGCCACGAAGTACGCACAGGCGGTCTTCGGGCGCGAGCGTTCCTCGGTCGAGACGGCGTTCCCCGGCGACATCGTCGGCCTGGTCAACGCCAACGCCCTGCGTGTCGGCGACACCATCTACGCCGGCGAGCCGGTGCGCTTCCCCCCCATCGCCAGCTTCGCCCCCGAGCACTTCGCCTCGGTCCGGGCCGCCGACACCAGCCGCTACAAGCAGTTCCGGCGCGGCATCGAGCAGATGGACCAGGAGGGCGTCGTCCAGGTGCTCCGCTCGGACCTGCGCGGCGACCAGAGCCCGGTGCTGGCCGCGGTCGGGCCGATGCAGTTCGAGGTGGTCACCGCCCGGATGGAGAGCGAGTTCGGCGCCGTCATCAAGCTGGAGCACCTCGCCTACTCGGTCGCCCGCCGCACCGACGACGCCGGCGTCGAGGCCCTCAAGGGGGTCCGTGGCGTCGAGGTGCTCAGCCGCGCCGACGGCACCCACCTCGCGGTCTTCCCCGACAAGTGGCGGGTGCAGATCGTCGCTCGCGACCACCCCGAGGTGCTCCTGGAGGCGCTGCCGGCCAGCGGCGGCTGAGACCGTGAGCGCTCGTTTCGAGGAGCTCGACTTCCAGACCACGCCCTGGGGTGAGGTCAGCCTGCGCAGACGGCGCGAACCGGTCCTGGCCGTCGACGTCTACGAGGTTCAGCTCAACGACGAGTTCTTGATGTCCAGCCTCTTCACCGTCTCCGAGAAGGAGCTGGCCCGACTCGGGGTCGCCGCCCACGGCGAGGGCGACCTCTGCGTGCTCGTCGGCGGCCTCGGTCTCGCCTACACCGCCATGGCCGCCCTGGCCGATCCTCGGGTGCGCGAGGTCACCGTCGTCGAGGCCATCGAGCCGGTCATCGACTGGCACCGCCGCGACCTGCTTCCCGACTCGGTCGGCCTCGCGCGCGACCCGAGGTGTCGCCTCGTGCACGACGACTTCTTCGCGCTGGTCCGCGAGCGCCGGAGCACCACGACGTACGACGTCGTCCTGCTCGACATCGACCACACTCCGAGCCATGTCCTGAACCCCACGCACGCGTCGTTCTACACCCCCGAGGGGCTGACCCGACTGTCGTCCCTGCTGCGCCCCGACGGCGTCTTCGCCCTCTGGTCCGACGACCCGCCCGACCCGGCCTTCCTGGCCGTGCTGGGCGGGGTCTTCGAGACGACCGACAGCCACGTCGTGTCATTCGCGAACCCGCACACCGGGGGTGTCTCCGCCTGCAGCGTCTACGTCGCCCGTCAGCTCCGCCACAACGGCAGGATCACGCCATGACCACCCCGGCGCTCCCCGATGCCACGTGGGTCTGTGCATACCCCCGACAGGGATAGCCGTCCACGGGTCCGACGGGTCATCAGGGCAGGGGGCAGGTCATGCCGTTCCAGCCGCTGGGACCGCGGTGCATGCTGGGGTTCATCTGGGCGCTGAAGCCGACGGTCTGTGCGCAGACCGACACGTGCTGTCCGAAGTTCGGGGGCGGGTCGGCCTGGGCTGCGCCGGCCGACAGGAACAGGAGGCCGGCTGCGACGGGCAGGGTCACGAGGGTGCGGATCGTTGTCATGACACCAACTCTGCCGAGGACGCCCCCGGTCGGGGAGTGCCGTTGGTCCCGGCTGACCGGGACCCGGCTCCTGGCACGTCATCTGGTCTTGCGGGGGTTGGGGAACCCGAGGCTGGTGTAGCCGGGTGCCCGTTTGGTGAGCGCGGCCGCGAGGACGGGAACATCGACATCGTGGTAGTCGTGGACCTCGGCGGTCTGCTTGCCGGGATAGGCACGGAGGATGCGCCCCGCGTACTGGACGAGGCGTCCCTTGAACGAGACCGGGCCCGCTAGGAACAGAGTGTCGAGGGCAGGGCAGTCGAAGCCCTCGCCAACGAAGTGGCCGGTGGCGACGACGAGTAGCGGTGGACCGCCATCGGTCGGGACGAGCCGTTCGTTGGCAGCCGCACGCTGCTTGGCGCCTATGCCGCCCTTGAGAACGACTGGCTCGAGTCCTCGCTCGGTGAGGGCGGCGGCCAGGTGGTCGACGTGGCCGGTGCGCTGGGCGAGAACAAGGCAGTGTCGGCCGCGACCGAGGGCCTCCACCACATCGTTGAGGATCTGCTCGTTGCGTGCTTCGTCTTCGGCGAGGGCGCGGTGCACGCCGGCGATGGTGCCCGGGACGGAGAGATCGACCGGGACGTTCAGCCGGAATGCCGTGGGGTGGACGATGAGCACTGGGCGAGGCCGGCCGGCACTGGCGCCTTCGAGTGTGTCGGGATCCGCGTGGGCGAAGGTGTGTCGGACGGGACCGAGTTGGAAGCCGATCAGGTCATCGAGACCGTCGCGCCGGTACGGGGTGGCGG
>JBDSLK010000088.1:0-10068 GCA_039916425.1 Nocardioides sp. | reverse complement strand
GGGTGCAAGCGTGTGGCCATGACCGCCGCTCGGAAGAACGTTCTCGCCATCGTCCTCGCCGGGGGCGAGGGAAAGCGGCTGATGCCGCTCACTGCCGACCGGGCGAAGCCGGCGGTGCCCTTCGCGGGGATCTACCGGCTCATCGACTTCGCCCTGTCGAACGTCGTGAACTCGGGCTATCTCAAGGTCGTCGTCCTGACCCAGTACAAGTCCCACAGCCTCGACCGGCACGTCACCACCACGTGGCGGATGTCGACGATGCTCGGCAACTACATCGCACCCGTGCCCGCCCAGCAGCGCCTCGGCAAGCACTGGTACCTCGGCAGCGCCGACGCGATCTACCAGTCGCTCAACCTGATCTACGACGAGAAGCCCGACGTGGTCGTGGTCGTCGGTGCCGACCACGTCTACCGGATGGACTTCTCCCAGATGGTCGAGCAGCACCTCGATACCGGGGCCGGATGCACGGTGGCGGCGATCCGTCAGCCCATCTCGCTCGCGGACCAGTTCGGTGTGATCGACGTGGTGCCCGAGGACCCGAGCCGGATCCGGGACTTCCTCGAGAAGCCCACCGACCCGGTCGGCCTGCCCGACAACCCTCACGAGGTGCTGGCGTCGATGGGCAACTACGTCTTCGACGCCGACGCGCTCGTCGCGGCGGTCACCGACGACGCGGTGATGAGCGGCTCGACCCATGACATGGGCGGTGACATCGTCCCGTCGTTCGTGTCCAAGAACGAGGCGAGCGTCTATGACTTCAAGGACAACACGGTCCCGGGCTCCACCGAGCGCGACCGGGACTACTGGCGCGACGTCGGGACGATGGGCTCCTACTTCGCGGCGCACATGGACGTGATCGCGCCGCTGCCGATCTTCAACCTCTACAACTTCGAGTGGCCGATCTATACGACGTACGGCCCGCAGCCGCCGGCCAAGCTGGTCCGCGCCGAGGGTGGCACCCTGCCGCACGCCGAGGACGCCGTGCTGTCGCCCGGGGTCGTGGTCACCGGCGGCCGGGTCTACCGGTCGGTGCTGTCGCCGGCGGTCCGGGTCGAGCAGAACGCCGAGGTCGCGGACTCGATCCTCATGCACGGCGTGCACGTGGGCCCCGGCGCGATCGTGCGAAGGGCGATCCTCGACAAGAACGTCATCGTGCCGCCCGGTGCGCGGGTGGGCGTCGACGCCGAGGAGGACCGGGCTCGCGGCTTCATGGTCGAGGACGGGCTGACCGTGCTCGGCAAGGGCCAGAAGTTCCCGACCTGAGCATCGGGAACCAGGCGTGGCGGGTGCGCGTCCTAGCAGTATGACGACTCGTGCGCTCGGGGCGCTGCTGCTGGTGGTGGTCGCCCTCGCGGCGGGATGCGGTGAGGACGTGCCGGGCTCTGCGTCCGATCCCGGCCCATCGTCGTCATCCTCGTCCTCGTCCTCGTCCTCGTCATCGTCCTCGTCGTCGGCCAGTGGCGGCACGGTCGCTCCCGGCGGAGACCCGTGGCAGGAGGTCGCCATCGTGAGCGGGACCGCCGCGGGCGGCGAGGTGTCGAGCGAGCCGGTGCTCGTGGACACCCAGGCCACGCTGGACGCGTTCGTGGGGCAGTTCGAGAGGTCGGACCTCGCCGACAAGGTGGTCGGGGCGGTCTCCGGCGCCGCCGTACCCGAGGGCTGGGTGCTGTTCGCCGCCGTGATCTCGATCGGGTGCGACGTCCCGCCTGGGGTGTACGTGCGGGTCCTCGACGGCGCTGCCGACACTCAGGCGGTCGGCCTGGAGGTCACCGCGCAGAAGGTCGTCACGCCGATGCGCGAGTGCTTCGCCGCCGTGACCTCGGTCGCCGTCCTCGTCGTGGACCCCGCCGTCCTCTGACGCCGACCCGGCGCCAGTTACCAGCCGACCCGGCGCCAGTTACCAGCCGACCCGGCGCCAGTTCACGAGTTTTCCACCGATGACTGGACATTGGCGCCGGGTCGGCGGTGAAGTGGCGCCGGGTCGGCTAGTGGCGGGCGACGGGCGGGAGGTAGCTGATCTGGAGGCCGTCGGGGACGGGGCGCTGGAGGCCAGGCAGGCCGGCCTCCGCACCGTCGCTGGGGGAGTTGAGCACGCCGAGCACGCCGTCGGGGCGCAGGCCCACCATCGTCGAGGAGCCGCCACCGTCGAGGTTGAGCGCGTCCTCCGCGCCCAGCTCGAGCATCAGGTTGGCCAGCTCGACCATCGTGTACCCGCGGCTGAACGTCTGCCGGCCGTCGATCACGAGCATCAGCACGGTGTTGGTGTCGCGATCGATGCCGATCGCCGTCCGCGGGTGCATCTCACGATCGTCGACGACCGTGCGGATCCCCGCGTCGAGCAGCTGCTTGTTGCCCGTCACGGCGACCGTGACCCGGTGCTTGGGCTTGAGCGCCACGCGCACCTTCTCGCCGACCCGGAGCCAGCCGAGCCGCTTGGCGGCCTTGCCGCGGCCGATCAGGACGACCTCACGGACCTTCTGGTTGACGCTGAGCCGGTTGCGGTTGCGGATCACCCGGCCGTCCTTGACGACGACCTCACGGACGCCGGACTTGATGTCGTCGGTGACGCGCGTGCCGATGGTGCGACCCCAGGCGGGCGTGTAGACGCCGACCCGGTCCACCGCGACCGTCGGGGAGTTGACGTTGCCGACCCGGAGCTCGGGGTGCTGCTTGATGACGGCCTTCATCTCGATGTCGCCGATGGCGGGCGTGCCGGCGCGGTTGAGGTAGAACGCGCGGTTCCACCCGGTCTCGCGACCGTGCAGCAGCCCCTGCTCGCGATCGACACCGAAGCCCAGCGGTGCCCCGGTGTCGGCGATGTCGAAGAAGTCGCCGTTGATCCCGCCGATCGCGGCGTCGGCGGTCACCATGTCGAGCACCTCGTCGCGCTCGCGGACCTCGTCGGTGCCGAGGTAGTCCAGCGACAGCCCGGGGGTGCTCAGGCTGGCGGCCATCAGGTAGCCGCGGATGGTCCCGCGGGCGTCGGTGCGGTCCCACTGCGTGAAGATCAGGCCCGGCGCCATCGGGTAGGTGATCACGTTGGACGTCACCGGGTCGGTACGGCGGCCCACCGGGACCTGCGGGGCGATCTTGCCCCGGATCCCGTCGGAGCTGTGCTTGGTCCGGGACTCGGTCGCGCGCTGCCCCGGGCCCTGCGAGACCTCCAGCGCGGCCGGGCGGCCCTCCTCGGCGGACGTGGGGGCCGCGACCAGGCCGGCGACGACGGCGCCCGCGAGGACGCACGCCAGGGCAGCCGGCAGCGACGGGGAGATCCGAGAGCGCATGTGGCTCAGGGTAGGCGGCCTCTCCTCATGCTCGTGAGAACGGCGGGAGTCGGGCGCGTCGTACGTCGCAGGGTTCGCCATGTGGGGTCCGACGCGCGCCGGTGTGGATTGGTTCACCGACGGGAGGGCAACCTCAGCGGGGGACCACCGGGAGGTGGACGACGGTGTCGTCGATCGTGATGACCCCGGCGGTGCGGCTGCCCGTGGACACGAAGGTGTCGCTGATCGGTGAGGCCAGCAGGAAGAGGGACTGGCCGGCCGGCACGTCGACGGCCACCGAGGGCAGGGTGACCTGCCGCGGCTGCCCGGTGATCGGAAGCAGCTCGTTGACGGGGAGCACGTTGTTCTGGACCAGCTTGGCGTCCAGCGGCAAGGTGCCCACGGCGAGCCCGTAGAAGGCGCGGTTGTTGACGCCGAGGGCGGTCATCCGACCCGTGAGGTACGGCGAGCCGGCAACGCGGATGGGACCGTCGGCGACCTTGGTGGCCAGGGCCGGCCCGGCCAGGGTCGTGGTCGCGACGGTGCCGACCGCGACTGCCGTGTTGGCCTCGACCGAGTCGACTGACGTGCACGTGTCGGTCGCGGTGGCCAGGTGGTAGCGGCCGTAGCCGCGCAGCCCCGTCGACCGGTGCCTGAGCTGCTCGTCCATGAACCGGCGGGTGAGGTCGGCGAAGGAGCCGCCGGCCAGCAGCCGGCTGCACGGGTCGGAGGTCACGTCGACGCCCCGGGGGTACACCGCCGGCAGCACGTGGCCGCCGTTGTAGGCGACGAACATGCTCTTCGCCCGGGCGGCCGGGGTGATCGCGCTCTGCCAGTTGGCGATGCCCTGCTGGAGGTTGAAGAGCGAGTCGGTGGTGCCCTGCCCGAAGAGGACGGGGATGTCGAGGCGGCGGCCCTGCGCGACGTGGTAGCGCGGACCGTTCCGGCGGAAGAACTCCACGAGGTTCTCCCCGCCGGGGACCGAGCCGTCGGGCCAGAAGCCGGTGGCGGCCCCTTCGATCAGCGCCTTGTAGACCGTGGCGGGCAGGGCGTCGGTCGGCAGCGCGGCGGCACTCAGCGCGGCCGCCCACTCGGTGCGCACCACGCCCTCGGGCGCGAGGCTCTGGCTCAGGTCGTGCCAGGTGATCTCCGGGGCCAGGGCGTCGAAGACCGGCTTGCCGCGCCGGGCCAGCTCGGTGAAGGCGCCCACGAACTGGTAGCCGCCGCCGTAGGAGCCCCCGATCGCGCCGAGCCGCGGGTCGTTGCGTCCGTCCTTCTTCACCCAGGTCAGCCCGGCGACGATCTTCACGAGCCGGCGCACGTCCTTGCCCTCGTAGGCGGGGTTCATCACCTGGGCCTGGCCGCCGCTCTCCCCGAAGCCCCGCTGGTCGAACGACACCACGCCGTACCCCGCGCTCAGCCAGCGGTCGAAGGCCGCCGGGTCCGTGGTGCGCGACCCGCCCCACCCGTGGCTGTGCATGATCATCGGCGCCCGGTGCCGACGGGTGGCCCCCGCGGGCCTGAAGACGGTGTAGCAGATGTCGACCCGCGCGGTCCGGCCCGGATCGGGCACCGAGGAGAAGCAGCCGTCGCTTGCCCGGACCTGGCTCGCGGCGGCCGTGACGGGTCCTCGCGCGGGCGCGCTCGCCACGCTCGGGGGAGCGGCGACGGCGGTAGCAGCGAGCACGAGTGCGCCGGTGGACAGGGCGAGACGGTTCAGCATCGGATCTCCTCGGTCGGTGACTCGGTGACTCGGTGACTCGCTGGGACTAACCGACGTGGCGCCGGTTGGTCACGCCCCGTCTCGGGCAGGATGGGCACGTCCACCCGCCGGCGAAGGAGACCACATGGCTTCGGGGAGGCTCACCAAGGCCGCGACGGCCGGGGCCGTGCTCGTGGTGAAGTACGGACCGCAGGCCAAGATCGCCTGGGACAAGGGCGGCAAGCAGGCCACCCTCGCGGCCGCCAAGCGGGCGCAGGCCCTGAGCGCGCGGCGCAAGGCGCTCAACCAGGCCCGCGGGGTCGTCGACGGCTCCGTGCTCACGATCCACCCCGAGGGCCTCGCGGTGTACGTCGTCTTCTCCGGCGACACCCCGATCGCGGCCTACCCGCCGCAGGAGACGGCGTACGCCGCGCTGCTCGAGCACGCCGACCTCGCCAAACGGGTCCGCCCCGACGGGCCCGGCCGGTGGCGGCGCGGCGCGTCGCGCCCGACCCGCACGTCGCCTCCGACTCCGCGAGGACTGTCCTGACCACCGTGCTGCCGGCCACGGCGTGGAACGTCTTCGTGGAGGGCGACAACCTCGACGTGCTGCCGACCGTGCCGGCCGGGTCGGTCGACCTGATCTACACCGACCCGCCCTACAACACCGGCAACGGGTTCGCCTACCTCGACGACTTCCGGCTCGTCGACACGACCCGCTCGGACGGGCGCCGGACCCGGGTCGGGCGGCACGAGGCGTGGGTGGCCATGATGCGGCCCCGGCTGGTCGCCGCCCGGCAGACACTGGCCGCGACGGGCGCGATCTTCGTCAGCATCGACGACCACGAGGTCGCCTACTTGCGGATGCTCATGGACGAGGTCTTCGGCGAGGACAACTTCGTCGCGCAGATCGTCGTCAACCTCAACGCCAAGGGCCGTCAGCTCGGGTGGGGCTTCGCGCAGGTGCACGAGTACCTCCTCGTCTACGCGCGCGACCTCAAGCAGTGCGCGCTCGACGCGTCGTCCACCTCCACCGTCGACGCCGGCGACTTCCCGCTCACGACCGACGACGGGAGGCGCTTTCGGCACCTGCCGTTGCGCAACACCAACAAGAAGTTCAACCCGGCCACGGCGGGCACCCTGCACTTCGGTGTGTACGGCGACCCGGCGACCGGCGCGGTCCGGTCCACGCCGTTCGCGGGCGCGGTCGAGGTCCTGCCCGTCTTCGGCGACGGCCGCCCCGCGGTCTGGCGCTGGTCGCGCCCCACCATCGACGCCCGTCCTGACGACCTGGTGTGCCGCCGGATCACCGGCCGTACCGGCGAGCGGGTCGACGTCTTCCAACGCGACTGGCTGCACGCCGACCGCCGCAAGAAACTGCGCACCATCTGGCTCGCGGACGAGGTCGGCTCGACCGACACGGCCGTGGCCGAGCTGAAGGACATCGTCGGCCACGTCTTCGAGTCGCCGAAGCCGACGGGGCTGGTGCTGCGGATCCTGGAGACCATGCCCGCGGACGCCGTCGTCCTGGACTTCTTCGCGGGCAGCGGCACCACCGGTCATGCGGTCGCGCTCGCCAACGTCGCTGACGGCGGCACCCGCCGTTGCCTGTCGGTGAACTCCGCCGAGACGACCCGGCCGGGGTCCAACGCTCACGTGGCGGGCTATCCGACGGTCGCCGACATCACCCGGGCGCGGTTGAGCGCGGTCGCCGAACGGGTCGGCGGAGGGCTGGAGCTCCGCTAGCCGGGCTGACCACGGGAGGCCCCACCCTCTGACGCAGGCGTGTGGCTTGGCCCAGCCCGATCAGCCCCCTCAGCCCGATCAGCCCGATCAGCCCGATCAGCGTGGCGGCAGCGACCGTGCGTGGTCGACGCCGAGCCCGACCCACGCGGCGAGCGCCTCGTCGTCGGCGACGGCCCCGGGGAGCACGTGCAGCCAGCCGTCCATCCCGCGGCCACGCATCTCGAAACGGTCGACGTCGGGCGGGTCGAGGAGCTCCTCGGTGCGGGCCGGGTCCACCCGCAGCAGCATCCCGCCGCGGCTGCTTGCGCTGGCCGCGAGATGGCCGCCGACGAGGAACGCGAGCCCGCCGAACATCCGCTGCTCGGTCAGCCCGGGCTCGCCCTCGAGCACCGCGCGGATCCGCGCGGCCAGCCCCTCGTCGTACACCACCGCTCAGATCCCCGCGGCGAGCTCGAGGTCGTCGAGCGCCTCGTCGAGGTGGGTAAGCAGGCGCTGGAGCCGCGGCACGGTGCGCCGGCAGCCGGTCAGCCCGAAGCACATCTTGTCGTCGTAGGACGTGCAGGTGATGTTGAGGGCCATCCCGTTGATCGGGATCGACAGCGGGTAGGTCGCCAGCAGCCGGGCGCCGTTGAAGTAGTGGGTGGTGCGCGGTCCCGGGACGTTGCTGATGATCAGGTTGTACGGCGGCCGCACGATCCCCTGGACCCGCAGCAGCGTCGGGAGGATGGCCGGGGCCTGGCCGATCGCGCTCATCGCCTGGATCTGCAGTGGGGTCATCGACGAGAGCGCCTGCTTGCCGTCACGCATCGACTCGTGGATGGTGGCCAACCGGTCGGCGGCGTCGGGCAGCTCGGTGGCGAGCTTGACCATGACCGAGCCGACCGCGTTGCCGCCGTCGGCCGACGCGACGTGGGAGTGCTTGGCGTTGAGGCCGACCGGCACCATCGCGACCATGCCGGTGTCGGGGAGGGCGTCGAGCTCGAGCAGGTAGGCGCGCATCGCCCCGCTGCACATGGCCAGCACTACGTCGTTCATAGTGGTCCCGGTGGTCTTGCCGATCCGGCGCAGCCGCTCCAGCGGCCAGTCTTGCGCGGCGAACCGGCGCGACCCGGTGATGGGCTGGTTGAGGATCGTGCGCGGCGCGTAGAGCGAGACCGAGGAGGTCTCGTCACGCAGGCCGCGCGTGAGGGTGGTGACCAGGGCGCTCGGCATGCCAGCGGCCTCGGCGGTGAGACCCAGGGCGCTGCGGACCACCTGCATCGGCAGGTCCGCGAGGCTCACCGGGTCGGCGGCACTCGCCCGCGAGCGCGGCCGCGCCGCCCACGGTGCCGGCATCTGCCGCTGCGCGGGGTCGGTGCTCAGCACGCTGGCCAGCAGCCGCATCGCCGAGACGCCGTCGACGAGGGCGTGGTGGGTCTTGGTGTACATCGCAACCCGGCCGTCACGCAGGCCCTCGATCAGGTGGGCCTCCCACAGCGGCCGCTCCCGCGCCAGCCGGGTGCCGTGCAGCCGCGACACCAGGTCGAGCAGTTCGCGCACCCTGCCCGGCTTGGGCAGGGCGCTGTGGCGGACGTGGTGGTCGATGTCGAAGAGCTCGTCGACCTCCCAGACCCACTGGCCGGCGGTGCGCCACGACCGGGTGGGGTGCTTGAGGAAGAGGGGGGCGATCTCGTCGAGGGTGTCGAAGGAGCGCATCTGCTCGTACATCTCGCGGACGTAGGCCCGTCCGGCGCCCTCGGGCTTCTCGAACAGCTGCAGCCCACCGACGTGCATGGGCATGGTGCGGCTCTCCGCGAGCAAGAAGCCCGCGGCGGTCGGATCGAGAGTTGTCACCACGTCGTCGATCCTTGCCGCTGGGTGGTGGGGCCACAAGTGGGAGGATCCATCTCATGGAGACGTCCCCCCTCGATCGCCTGCGGATCCGGGGTCGTACGTCGCTCTCCACGCGCGTCGGCCGGCTGCGGTCGAAGTCGTGGCAGATCGCCCAGTGCGCCCTCGCCGCCGGGGTCGCGTGGTATCTCGCCGCCGACGTGCTGGGACACCAGTCGCCGTTCTTCGCCCCCATCGCCGCGGTGGTCAGCCTCGGCACGTCGTACGGGCAGCGGCTGCGCCGGGTCGTCGAGGTCACCATCGGCGTCGCCGTCGGGGTGCTGATCGCCGACCTCCTCGTCGTCCAAGTCGGCAGCGGGGCCTGGCAGCTCGTGCTGATCGTGGCGCTGGCCATGTCCTCGGCGTTCCTGCTCGACGGGGGACAGCTGCTGGTCACCCAGGCGGCGGTCCAGTCGATCGTGGTCAGCACCCTGCTGCCGGACCCGGACGCGGCCTTCACCCGGTGGACCGACGCGCTGATCGGCGGCGCCGTCGCGCTGGTGGCCGCGACGGTCGTGCCGGCCGCGCCGCTGCGACGACCCCGCGAGCAGGCGGCCGTGGTGGTCCGCAAGATCTCCGCGATGCTCCGGGCCTCGGGCGAGGTGATGATCTCCGGCGACGTCGATCCGGCCCTCGACCTGCTGGCCGACGCGCGCGACACCGACTACCTCATCCGCGAGCTGCAGGACGCGGCGGCCGAGGGGCTGGCGGTGGTGGCGTCGTCGCCGTTCCGGGTCCGCCACAAGGGCAACCTGCGGCGGATGGCGGAGATGGTGGACCCGCTCGACCGCGCGCTGCGCAGCACCCGCGTGCTGGTCCGGCACACCGCGGTCGCGGCCTACCGACGGCGACCGATCCCCCCGGCGTACGCCATGCTCGCCCGTGAGCTCGCCGAGGCCGCCGACCAGGTCGCCGACGAGCTGGCCGCAGACCGGATGGCCGTGGCCGCCCAGATGCCGCTGCTGGCGGTCGGGCAGGCGTCGGGCTCCGTGGACCGGAACGGGGTGCTCTCGGCCGAGGTGGTGCTGGCCCAGCTCCGTTCGGTGATCGTCGACCTGCTGATGCTCACCGGCATGGACCAGCTCGAGTCGACCGACGCGCTGCCGCCGCCACCACCCTGAGAGGACCGGTCGTGACCGAGTGGGTGCTGCACGTCGACCTCGACCAGTTCATCGCTGCCGTCGAGCTGCTGCGCCGTCCCGAGCTCGAGGGCCTGCCGGTGGTGGTCGGAGGACGCGGCGACCCCACCGAGCGCGCCGTCGTCTCGACCGCGTCGTACCCCGCCCGGGAGCACGGGGTGCACTCGGGCATGCCGCTGCGGGTGGCCCGGAGGAAGATCCCCGACGCGGTCTTCCTGCCCATCGATGCGCCGGCGTACGACGCGGCGTCGGCGGCCGTGATGGCGACCCTGCGCGGGCTGGCCTGGGGCGGGGTGCCGGTCGTGCTGGAGGTGCTCGGCTGGGACGAGGCGTTCCTGGGTCCGGGGGA
>JBDSLK010000087.1:0-3927 GCA_039916425.1 Nocardioides sp. | reverse complement strand
GAGGTCGGTCTCGATGTGCTTGCGGGTGCCGGCCTTGTACTCCACGGTCGTGCACTTGGTCGTCGCGCAGGTGAGGTACGACGGCTGGGGGCTGCCGGGCTTGCCGGTCCACTTGGTGAAGAAGTTGGCGGCGTTGAAGGTCGTGTAGCCGACCTTCGTCAGGTTGCCGAGAGTGGCTGTCTTCTGGTCGTCGTTGCGGCCCGTCAGCCCGAAGATCGCGAAGCCCTTGGCCGCCGCGGCGTTGACGAACGAGACCATGCCGGGGGTGGCCGGGAAGCGCTGCTCCTGAACGTAGACGTCCTGGAGGGCGGGGTCGAAGTCGAACCCCATGCCCGCGTCCTCCATGTCGTAGGTCCACAGGGTGGTGTCGTCGGCGTCGAAGACGATCGCGGGCGCCTTGCCGGCCCCGGTCGCGGCGGCGAAGGCACTGTCGAGGTACGCCGCCTGCCCGTCCTGGATGGCCTTCAGCTCGCCGATGTAGGGCGAGGCGGTCTTGTCGGCGATGCCGTTGGTGGCGTTGTAGTAGGTACGCACCGTGGTCTTGACGATGTCGAGGTTGGGGATCGCCTTGCCCTTGGCGGTCGCGCCGCTGGACCCGTCGGCCTTCATGGTGAAGCTCGTGCGCGGCGTGACGGCGGCGTCCGCCGCGGGCACGAGGCCCATCACGAGGGCGGCAGCCGCGGTCGCCGTCACGGCTCCGCGGAGCGGGGATGGGGACTGCCAGTGCATCGTTCCTCCGGGGGAGTGTTCGGGAGTGGACACGGGGTCAGACGCCACCACCCGTCACTTTGTTCACGCAGGGTGGTCGATGATGGGGGCATGAACCCGGGACCGACCGACGGACCGCTGGTGCTCGGCATCGAGACCTCGTGCGACGAGACCGGTGTCGGCATCGTCCGGGGCCATACCCTGCTCGCCGACGCGGTGGCGAGCAGCGTGGAGGAGCACGCGCGTTTCGGCGGGGTGGTGCCCGAGGTGGCCAGCCGGGCGCACCTCGAGGCCATGGTCCCCACCCTCGAGCGCGCGGCGCGGACGGCGGGCATCAGGCTCGCCGACGTCGACGCGATCGCCGTGACCAGCGGGCCGGGGCTGGCTGGCGCGCTGCTCGTCGGCGTCGCCGCCGCCAAGGCGCTGGCGATCGGCCTCGGCAAGCCGCTGTACGGCGTCAACCACCTCGCCGCCCATGTCGCCGTCGACCAGCTCGAGCATGGCGCACTGCCCGAGCCCTGCATGGCGATGCTGGTCTCCGGCGGGCACTCCTCGCTGCTCCGGGTCGAGGACGTCACTGTCGGGGTCGACCCGCTCGGCGCGACCATCGACGACGCTGCCGGGGAGGCGTTCGACAAGGTGGCCCGGCTGCTGGGTCTGCCGTTCCCCGGTGGTCCGCACATCGACCGGGTGGCCCGCGACGGCGACGCGGCGTACGTCGACTTCCCCCGCGGGCTGACCTCGCGGCGCGACCTGGAGCGGCACCGCTTCGACTTCTCCTTCTCCGGCCTCAAGACGGCCGTCGCGCGCTGGGTCGAGGCGCGCGAGCGGGCCGGTGAGCCGGTGCCGGTGGCCGACGTGGCCGCCGCCTTCCAGGAGGCCGTGTGTGATGTGCTGACCCGCAAGGCCATCGACGCCGCGCTCAGCCAGGGCATCGACCACCTGCTGATCGGCGGCGGGGTGGCCGCCAACAGCCGGCTGCGCGCGATGGCGCAGACGCGGGCGGCCGACGCCGGGATCCGGGTGCGGGTGCCCCGGCCCGACCTGTGCACCGACAACGGCGCGATGGTCGCGGCCCTCGGCGCCGAGCTGGTCGCCCGCGGTCGTCCCGCCTCGTCCCTGGACCTGCCCGCCGACTCGTCCCAGCCCGTCACCCAGGTCGTCGCCTGAGCGATAGTCCCCCACCTTCTGGTTGTTCGCGAGCCCCCATAGCAACCAGAAGGTAGGGGACTATCGGGCTGGTGGGGTCAGGACTGCAGGTAGAACGGGCGCGCGTCCTGGTTGCCGGGTCGGGGTGGTACGGCGTACTCCATCGAGCCGTCGAGGCCGAGCCGGACGACTGCCCACCTCTGGTCGGCGTAGGTGACGATCAGTGCGTGTGAGTCGTCCTCCCAGGCGAGCTGCAAGGCGCCGGTCTGGTGCTGCTCGTCGCTGCGCAGGTCGACCAGCACGGTGCCGTCCGAGGCGTCGAGGATCGCGACCTGGCCGTCGGCGAAGCCGTCACCGATCGAGCCGACCCCCAGCAGGTGGGCGGCGTCGGGGGAGTAGGCCAGCAGCCGGTGGTCGCACGTCTCCCACTGCGTCGACAGGGTGGCGGCGTCGCGCACCGCCGAGCAGGTGGTCAGGTCGTCGTCGAAGGCCGTGATGCCGGCGTAGGACACCGGCGACCAGGCGGTCAGCCGCAAGACCTCCTCGTCGTAGCGGTCGGCGAACCCGTGCGAGGTCGAGGCCCAGGCCTGCGTCTCCTGTCCGAGGGTGTTGACGAAGACCGTGCAGCCGGCGTCGGAGGTGCGGCCCTCCTGGCAGTCCTCGCTCGTCACCGCGACGGCCTCGTAGGGGCCGGGCACGCCCTGGACCGGCGGCATCTCGACCTGCTCGTCGCCGTCGCGCTGGACGACGTGCACGCCGCCGTCGGGGTCGGCCCACGCCACGACCTCGCCGTCAGGCGACGTGGCGAGGCCGCCGTCGAGGTCGTAGACCTGGGCGACGTTGATCGTGTCGCCACCGACGAGCCGGACGATGGCGCCCTGGTCGTCGCGGGAG
This sequence comes from Nocardioides sp., assembly GCA_039916425.1. Taxonomy (GTDB): domain Bacteria; phylum Actinomycetota; class Actinomycetes; order Propionibacteriales; family Nocardioidaceae; genus Nocardioides. The sequence goes on along the minus strand of JBDSLK010000087.1, from coordinate 1,176 downwards.
GTGGCCAGCCAGGAGTCACCCACCGGGGCGAACCCGTCGACGCCTGCCGGCAGGGCGTCAGCCGCGACCGAGCCGTCCGCTCGGTGCACGTCGCGTCCGTTGCTCCACTCGATCGCCGGCGGCGCGCCCGTGGGCAGGTCGCTGACGTCGAAGGGCCCGTCGCCGGAGGGGCGCGAGGGAGTCGCCGACACGGTCGGAACGGCCGGGTCCGTCGCCGCGGTGGTGCTCGGCGAGTTGCTGGCGAGGGGCGGCCGCCGGTCGGAGGACCGGTCCAGCCCGCCGTTGGCGACGACGGCCGTCGGGATCACCACGACGAGGGCGGCGGCGACGCCGGCCCCGATGCCGGCGCGGCGGCGTCGGCGGATCGCGCCGGCGCGGGACCGGACGTCGTCGAGGCCGAGGGGGGCCTCGTGCATCCCGTCCACCCGGCGGTGCAGGGCGCGGCTCAGGTCGTCCTCAGGGTCGTACTGGCTCATCACTGCTCCTGACCGTCGGGGTCGCGGGGATCGAGAGAACGGGGCGCACGCTCGCGCAGGGCTGCCAGTGCGCGGCTGCACTGGGACTTCACGGTGCCGACCGAGCAGCCGAGCACGTCGGCGGTCTCGGCCTCGGACAGCTGCTCGTAGTAGCGGAGCACGACGACGGCTCGTTGACGGCGCGGCAGCGACTGCAGGAAGGACCAGAGCGAGGCGTCGCGCCCGTCGTCGTAGGCGTCCTCGGGGGCGGCGCGCTCGGGCACCTCGTTGACGGCGATCTCCTGGCGCTTCCACGCCCGACGCCACAGCGAGTTGTGCTCGTTGACGATGATCCGGCGTGCGTAGCCGTCGACGGACTCCCGGTCGCGGACGCGGTCCCAGGCGAGGTAGAGCTTGGCCATCGCCGTCTGCAGCAGGTCCTCCGCGTCCGCCCGGCTACCGGTCAGCAGGTAGGCGGTGCGCAGCAGGGCGGGCTGGCGGGCGGCGAGGTACGCCGAGAAGTCGGCGTCGCGCGCGGCGCGCTGCGTGGTCGCTGCCATCCAGGGGACCTCCGTTGGGGTTGCTGTCCCGGCTGCCGTGTCGGTGGTGGCGTGCACTGGTCCCTCCCATCCTGTCGTCCAGGAGACGCGGAACGGGTGAGGAGGGTTGCAATTTCCTCCGGTCGGGTCGCTAGCGCGGCTTGATCACGAAGGTGCGACAA
>JBDSLK010000086.1:0-4292 GCA_039916425.1 Nocardioides sp. | reverse complement strand
GAAGTTCGCGGAGCTGGGTGAGTTCCGTAAGGTTGTGGCGTGACTGAGCGATCCGCCTTCGGCTTCGGCCTGACCACCGTGGTGACCTCCGGCGCAAGCGAGGGCACCGTGCTGGACGCGTGGTTCCCCGCCCCCGTGCTCGGGAGACGATCTGGCGACGCCACTTCCCCGGACGGGCTGGCCGTGCGCGCGGGAGACCACCCGCTGCGCCGGGTGCGCACTGAGGTGGTCGCCGTCGAGATCGACCTCGACGCTCCCCCAACGTCCGCCAGCGACGCCTACCTACGCCTGCACCTGCTCTCCCACCGGCTCGTCCGGCCGCGCGAGCTCAACCTGGACGGCATCTTCGGGGTGCTCGCCAATGTGGCGTGGACCTCGCACGGCCCCTGCCCGGTCGACGGCTTCGAGGAGACCCGGCTGCGGTTGGGCGTCGACCGACCGGTGCAGGTGCTCGGCGTCGACAGGTTCCCGCGGATGACCGACTACGTGCTGCCGACCGGTGTCAGGATCGCCGACGCCGACCGGGTCCGCCTGGGCGCGCACCTCGCCGAGGGCACCACCGTCATGCACGAGGGCTTCGTCAACTACAACGCCGGCACCCTCGGCGCCAGCATGGTCGAGGGGCGGATCTCCGCCGGCGTGGTGGTGGGCGACGGCTCCGACATCGGTGGTGGCGCGTCGATCATGGGGACCCTCTCGGGGGGCGGCAAGGAGGTCGTCTCCCTCGGGGAGCGTTGCCTGCTGGGCGCCAATGCCGGCATCGGCATCTCGCTCGGTGACGACTGCGTTGTCGAAGCCGGATGCTACGTCACGGCCGGCACCAAGGTCACCCTGCGCGACGCTGACGGCGGCACCCGCCTGGTCAAGGCCCGCGAGCTCTCGGGCGCCGACAATGTGCTCTTCCGCCGCAACTCCGTGAGCGGTGCTGTCGAGGCCGTGGCCCGCCAGGGCCAGGGAATCGCCCTCAACAGCGCCCTGCACACCAACACCTGAGCGAGCAGACATGGCGCGGGGAGAGGTCGGCCGGATCGGCACGGTGGTGGTCGCAGGCATCGGCGCGCTCGTGCTCGTCGTCGTTGCCGTGGTCGCCTACCTGACCGGGGCAGGGCCCCTGCCGGACCCGCCCGGCTGCACCGCGGTGGTCAAGGGTCGGGAGGTGACGCTGACGACCGAGCAGTCGGAGAACGCGGCCCTGATCGTGGCCCTGTCGGTCCGCCGGGGCATGCCGGCCCGGGCGGCCTCGATCGCCCTCGCGACGGCGTACCAGGAGTCGAAGATCTACAACATCGAGCATGGCGACCGGGACTCGCTGGGGCTCTTCCAGCAGCGCCCGTCCCAGGGGTGGGGTACCCCCCAGCAGATCCTCGACCCCGTCTACGCGATCAACAAGTTCTACGACGCGCTCAGCGTGATCGAGGGCTACGAGTCGATGCGCATCACCGAGGCGGCGCAGGAGGTCCAGCGTTCGGCGTTCCCGGAGGCCTACGCCGACCACGAGGACGACGCGAGGGTGCTGGCCTCCGCCCTGACCGGCGAGACGACCGGTGGTCGGTTCAACTGCGTGACCCGGGGCGACGTCGGCGAGGAGACCGACGACCTCGACGCCGACGGGCTCACGCCGCGCGCGGCCGTGGTCCGCGAGGAGGTGGAGCGGGCCTTCGGCGCCCAGTCGCTGGGAGGCTTTGGACCCGGCGGAGTCACCGAGGGGCATATGGCCGGGTCCGCCCACTACGAGGGTCGCGCCGTCGACATCTTCGTGCGTCCCGTCAGCGCCGCCAACAAGCGCCGCGGGTGGGCGATCGCGCAGTACCTCGTGGCTCAGGCCGACCGCCTCGCGATCAGGACGGTGATCTTCGACGACCGGATCTGGACCTCGGGCGTGCGCTCGGAGCAGGGGTGGCGCGACTACGATCCACCGTCGTCGTCCGGTGACCCGGCGATCCTCGAGCACCGGGACCACGTGCACGTCGACGTCGAGGACTGAAGAGCCGGGCAACAAGCAGGAAGTTTCATCGTCCAGACGATTGCGGAAGGCCCGGCGGGTGCGCTCCAATGGGGGTGGCTCGGGCGCAACTCCTGGGGGGGACGAGCAGCCATGAACATCACCACGACCATCCTGACCGTCGGGACGGCACTTCGGCACGCACACGACCAGGGCACGCCCGTGCACGTGCTGGTCGGCACCACCTGGCTCGACGGCGACGTGGTCGGCGTTGACGGCGACGGGGTGGTGCTCGTGTCGCCCGAGGGCGAGAGCATCGTCGTGCGGATGGCCGGCATCAGTGCCGTCCGCGTCGAGAGGGGCCACGAGGCGGTGCCGGTGGCGGCGTCCTTCAACCCCTACGCCGACTACGCGATGCCGACGTCCGCCGCGGCGGGCTGAGCGCCCACCGCGACGGACCTGGCGATCACCGCCCGGAGGCGGTGAAGACCTCCTCGCGCATCAGCGGGCGGACCGTCTCGGCCAGCGCCCCGCGCGAGACGTACTTGCGCAGGTCGTCGTCGGCCAGAGCGTTGCCGAGGGCGGCCATGATCATGCCCTGGTCCAGCGAGAGGTACTTCCGCGACACCTGTCCGGTGCCGACTGCGATCGCGTCGTAGAAGCCGCCGCGGCCGTAGGCATCGAAGTTCTGCCGCAGCCTGGCCAGGTTGTCCAGTGCCGCACCGCGGGCGTAGCGCAGCGCCAGGAAGGAGGCGTGCGGCGTGACCACGCCGTCGCCGTACCCGGTCGGGGCGGCCTCGCCGAGCCGGCCGTCGCAACCCTCGTAGGGCTGCTCCCAGTCGGTCCGCGTCTGGTCGGTGGTGTAGCCCGAGCCGTCCATGCCGAGCATGTCGACGCCGTACTCGCGGTAGCCGCCCGCGGGGTTGTTGGAGGGCGAGAAGCCCCAGTAGCCGTAGCCGGCCTCGTCCATCCCGTGCTCGATCTGGGCCTGCACGTAGAGCGGGTGGTTGACGCCCCACGAGCGCGTTCCCCAGGTCTCCTCCGGCACGAAGAGCGGCACCATCAGCGCCTCGAACATGCTGCCGCCCCAGGAGGGCACGATCTTCATGCCGCGGTAGGGCAGCGCCCCCTCGTAGACGTCGACGCCGCGGTGCTGCGCCCACTCGCCGGTGGGCCGGGTCTCGGTCCACGACCAGTCGCACGTCGGCGGGAAGGTCCGCTCGGTGCCGAAGTAGTGCTTCTGCGGGATCTGACCCGCGGCGATGCCCAGGTAGGAGGCCATCCGCGGCTCGGTGTTGAACGCGCCGTACCGGTGGCAGGTCTGGTAGACCGGCTCGCCGCCGCGGAAGTTGAGCGCCTGCGAGCAGCCCGGGGGCGGGTCGACCCAGAAGCCGCCGGTGATCTGGCCGCCGACGGGGCCGCCGGGCTCGCGCGGCACGCCGGCGCCCTCGTCGTAGTAGTAGCCGAAGTCCATCCGGGAGCGGATCGCGTCGGCGGCCTCGGAGACCGCACCGTCGGCACGAGCCGCGACGAGCAGGCCCGTGGCGAGCCACCCGTTGTCGACGCTGGAGACGAACGGGTAGACCGACGATCCGTCGACCGGCCAGGTGGTCAGCTTGTCGAGGGTCTGCGGGTCGTACCAGTTGTAGAACATCCCGGAGTCCTCGTGCTTCTCCAGGTCGGCGACCGAGGCGATCGTCTGCCGGAGCCGACGACGGGCCTCGAACTTGCCGATCAGCCCGGTGTCGCGGGCGACCACCGTGCTCCAGAGGTAGGCGCCGATGTTGGTCGGCGAGGTGAAGCGGCTTCGGCTGGCGGCGCTGAGGTCGCCGCCGACGTTGTCGGCCGGCAGCCCGGTCCGCTCGTCGGTCATCGCGACGAAGGACGTCCAGGTGTCGCGCAGGTAGCCGTCGAGGACGGCGTCCGAGCCGCCCTTCGGAGGCTTCGCGGCGGGCGAGGTGTTGAGCGAGGTGGACGGGGCGGCGGCACCGGGCGGGTGTGGTGCTCGATGCGCGCCTGCGGCAACGTCGCGAAGGCGCGCCGGCACCGCGAGCGGGCGCGCTCGCGCGGGTAGGCTCGCGACGATGGCCGAGATCGACGTGCAGGCACTGTCCGAGCGGGAGTTCGACGTCACGCTCGACGGATCGAGCCGCCACCGCGTGACCGTTCCCGCCCGCTTCGGCGACGACGACCTCGAGCGTGTCGTGCGCACCTCCTTCGAGTTCCTGCTGGAGCGCGAGCCGGCGTCGTCGATCATGCGCGAGTTCTCGCTCGACGTGATCGCGCGCTACTTCCCGGAGTACGAGGACGAGCTGCCGCGCCGGCTGTAGCGGGCGATCTCACCGCCGGC
>JBDSLK010000085.1:0-13555 GCA_039916425.1 Nocardioides sp. | reverse complement strand
CAGGGCGGTGTCGAGCAGCTCGTGGTCCGCGGCGTCGCCCGGCAGCCGGGCGTCCGGGCGGGTCGCGGCGAGGTCCGCGAGGTCGCCGCGCACGTCGTACCCCGCCGCCACGATCCGGTCCCTGGCCTGGTCAGCCCGGCGATCGGCGTCGGCGAACTGGCGGTCGGTGACCCCGATCGGCTCCCGGCCGAGCTGGGCCAGGATGCCGTGGGCCAGGGTGTCGCGCAGCCAGCGGGCCTGCTCGCGGTTGCCCTTGATCGGCGCGCGCACCAGCTCGTTGACCCGGCGGAGGAGCTCCGCGGGGACGAGGCCGAGGGACTCGTTGGCCCGGTCGACGTCCAGCACGACGTCGGGGACGTCGAGACCGCAGGCCGCGGCGAAACGGTGCCAGAGCTCGGCCCGGTCGCCGCCGTCGCGCGGGACGGTGACGATGTGGACCCGCTCGGGGGGCAGGGTGCCGCCCCAGCGGCTCGCGACCCCGGCGGGGTCCATCGTGCGCCAGCCCCACTCGGCACGGACACCCGCCGACTCGGGTCGAGGCTGCCACTCCTCGAGCGGTGTCGTGAGCGCGAACTTGAGCCGCTCCTGCCACGCCGAGGGCACCGCGGTGCCAAGGTCGCGGGCGGTGATGACCACGTGCACCTCGAGCCCGTCGAGATCGGCCAGGGCGGTGGCGACCTGCTCGGCCGAGGCTCCGGCGAAGAGCTCGTAGCTGAGGATGGCCGTGTCGCCGCGCCAGCCGTGGATCTGCTTGACCAGCCGGGCCCAGGACGTGCGGGCCCGGTCGGGCAGCGCGTCCAGCCGGGGGTCCTGGCGGACCACCATGGCGGCGTGGATGCGGTCGAGGTGGGCGTCGCCGACGACCCGGACGCCAGCGTCGTGCAGCCGCGCCCGGTTGGCGTCGAGCACCGCCTGTACGTAGGTAGTGCCGGACTTGGGCGCCCCGACGTGGAGATAGACCCGCTTGGTCATGACGCGGTCACTGTGCGGACACCTTCACTCCTCCGTCGGTCTCGTCCGGCCCGTCCGGCGACTCCGCCGCGGGCCACTCCACGATCATCCTCCACCGCGCCGACCCGCTGCCGGCCAGCGCGGTCCCGGCCTCCAGGAAGCCGGCGCGGTGCACCACCCGGCCGCCGGCCCGGACCGCCTCGCCCTCGGCGACCCGGGGGTCCACCGGGTGCTGGCGGCTGCCGCCGTGCTCGGAGCGCCACTCGGCGAGGTCGCGCGGCGAGGCGGACACGCCCTCGAGGTAGGCGGCGCCGCCCCCGCGCAGCAGCATCGGGAGCAGCCGCCAGAAGTTCGCCTGCCCGTCCGGGTCCAGGCTCTCCAGCAGGTGCCGGGCGTAGACGGCGCGGTGGTCGAGCTTGCGCCGCAGGAGCACGCCGCGGGTGAGCACGTCGCGCAGGTCGTAGAGGTTGAGCGGCAGGAACTTCGCGGGGACACCGAGGCGCCGGGCCTCCCGCCGTGCCGGTCGGAGACTGGTGCGGGCGTAGTCGAAGCCGCGCACCTCGAAGCCGCGACCGGCGAGGTACAGGGCGTCCTGGCCCGTGCCGCTGCCGATCTCGATGACCGTGGTCCCCGGCTCCAGCCGGTCGGCGACCCAGTGGGCGAACTCGGAGGCACCGTGGCCCTCCTCCTGCGACAGGTCGGACAGGTAGCGCTCCCAGTCGCGCCGGTGGCGCATCAAGGAGCCGAACCAGCCGTCGAACCGGGTGGTCACGTCCGGTCCCGGCTCGTGACGGAAGGACGGGTCCGGGACGCGCCAGCCCTCGCCGTACGACACCGCGAGCATGGCGGCGGCGTCGGCGGGCGCCGGGAGCATCCGGCCCTCGAACTCCATCTCGGTGAGCGGCTCGATCGCCGAGCGCGGCACGACCTGGCGCACGGTGGCGGTCTCATAGAGGTGGTCACCGACGTAGAAGCAGGTGTAGACGTCGATACTGGCCAGGCTGCCGTCGGGCACGGGGAAGACGATGGTGATGAAGCTGCCGGACTTGTCCTGCACGGTCATCCCGTGGGCCCGCAGGGCCCGGGCGACGTCCCACAGCTCCACGGTCATCTGGGCGGGCGTCGGCCGCGTGCTGACGTAGGCCAGGTCGATGTCGGAGTCGTGGCCGATCACCCGTCCCTCACGGGCCGCGCCGAGCAGCGTCCCGAAGGCGATCCAGCCCTCCAGGCCACACTCGCGGCGCATCACCTCGAGGATCTCGACGGTGATGTCGACCATCTGCACGACCACCCGGGAGTCCCGGCCCGAGAAGGGCCGCTGCAGGAGCCCCCACTTGTCGATCATCACCGGGATGCCGTCGCGGTCGACGAACTCGACCCGGCCCTCGCCGGCGCCGAAGACGACCTCGCCGGCGAAGTGCTCGGAGTCCTTCTCCACGATCCGGACGTACGACGACCCGTTGAGCCAGCGCTCCATCCGGGGGGGCCAGGCGACCAGCGTCTCGTCGGACTGCCTGCTGCGCTTGCCACGGGCGGTGAACGACCAGGCGTGGTGGTCGTCGAAGAGCACGTCGCAGGAGCCCGCGAAGCCCGCAGGAAGGTGGACTCCCGCGTCGTCGACCCTCGTGGTCACTGCGTCCGGCACGCGTGCAGGGTACCGACCGGCGTGGCGTCCTACGGCGCCGGGACGGTGACGCCGGTGGTGAGCACGGCGTGGTCGGTGGTGCGGCGGACAGCGGGCGAGGTGTCGATGAGGAAGTCGGTGAACACCGTCCCTGCGGAGCCGAAGATCCAGTCAACCCGCATCGCGGCCGGCGGGCGGCAGCCCCCCGGACCCCCGAGATTGGCGCCCCCGCTGGCGGCGACCAGCGTCGTCTCCGCGGTGACCCGGCAGAAGATCTCGGCGTGCTCGTTGAAGTCGCCCACCCAGAAGATCGGGATCCCGTCCTTGGCCAGCTCGTTGACGGCGGCGATCTCGATGGCCTCCGCCTGGTCCCGCTCGGGCTCGCGGCCCTGGGAGTCCTTGGGCGAGTTGTGGACGTTCATGACGTAGATCTCCCGCCCCGACTCGCGGTGACGCAGCCGGACGATCGGCATCGGCCGGGTGGAGTCCACGAACGGGATGGTCACCGAGGTCTGGTAGGTCGACTCCCACACGTCGGTGCGCCACATCAGGTTGGTCGGCACGCCGGCCTGGCCCAGAGAGGTGCCGGGGTAGAAGGAGAACCCTGGCGCAGCCTGGGTCATCTCGGCGTACTGGTCGGCCTGGAGCTCACCGAAGCCCACCACGTCGGAGCCGTAGGAGGCGACCAGCTCGGCCGCCCAGCGGGTCCGGACCAGACCGTCGGCGTACTCCGAGGCGGCGCCACCCGGCGCGCTGTGCTGGGAGCCCAGAATGTTGAAGGTGGTCAGCACGAAGGAGAAGGGCTGGGCCGCGGCGGCGGCCTCGGCTGCTTCTGCGAGCTCCTTGGCCCCCGGCGGCGCGACCGGCGGCCGGGCCTCGACCGCCTCGGCGACGACCTCCTCGGGCGCCATCCTCGCCAGCCGTCGAGCCTCCCGGCGTGCCTTCCGACGTGCCTCCGGCTTCGCCGTCGGGGAGGCGCTGCCGACGGAGGAGACCGGCGACGCGGGAGCCGCCGCCTCGCCGCCGTCCGGGGTCTGCCCGACGATGTTGACGGCGACCACGACCCCGACGAGCGCGGTCACGCCGACCGCCGTGACCAGCGCGGCCCGACGTTCCGACCAGGTCCGCTCCCCCGTCACGTCAGGCGCATCTTCTCAGCGAGTCGGCATCAAGACGAGCGGCAGGTCCCACACCGGCGGGACGTCGACGCCCTGGGCCCGCATCTTGGCGTAGGGGTCGACCACCAGACCCTGCGAGCCCATCGCGATGGCGCGGGCAGCGGTGATGCCCGGCACGGCGCCCCGGGGCAGGTTGCTGAACTTCGGCGGGTGGGCGTAGAGGTAGTCGACCCACCTGCTGTACTGGCCCACCAGCTTGCCGCCATAGATCTTGCCGACGACCTCGTCGCTGGCCAGAGCCACCGACGTCCAGTTGGCGGTGCCGTTGAACACGACCTTGGCGTTGGTCACGCCGTCGTAGTTGCCGCTGATGGTCATGTCCTTCATGTGCAGGTAGCGGTCGTAGATGCCGTCCCGCGTGAAGTCCTGGGCGATCTGCCGGAAGGGCATCGGCCGCGGGCCCTTGTTGCGGAAGATCGAGATGACCTCGTTGCCGAACACCGCGTAGACGATCTTGATGTCGCAGCCTCGGTTGTGCATCTGCATCAGCCGTGACGCGATCGCGATGCCGCGTTCGCCATGCATCGAGGTCTGCGCGATCCGGATCTTGGTCTTGCCGTTGGTGCCGGTGCCCCCGGTCGCCCCGGCGCAGACCACCTTGTTGAGCTCGGAGATGACCGGGTCGTGCTTGGTGCCCTCTCCCCTGAAGGGGTAGAAGGACTCGGTGAACTTCAGGTCGGGCGTGGTGTAGGCGACGTAGGGCTGGGTGACGTTGCGGTCCTTGGTCATCTCCGCGAAGACCGCGTCGAACTGGCCGAAGATCGTCGCGTCCCGGCGGATCGTGTAGAGGTCGTTCCACTGCGCAGCGGCGGCGAGGTCGGTGGCGTTGGCCGAGCCGTACATGACCACGTTGCGGGCTCTGCCGGCCTTGCTGAACAGGTAGAACTTGGTGTGCGCGATCCCGCGCGGTGCGCGACACGCGCTGACGCACTTGCGCAGGAAGCTCTTGCGGGTCTTGTTGCGCTCGCCGTTGCCGACCTTGAGCGCCTTCTCCAGGCGGTTGACACCGAAGTTGGGGTTGTCGCGGTTGGCGTTGAGCCGGTCCATGATCACCTGCACCGACACCTTGCGGCGCGTGTGCGCGCGGATCAGGGCGTTGATGATCGCGTCACTGCGCACGTTCCAGCTCGCGATGTGGATGGACTCCTTCTTCGGCACGCTGTTGATGGTGCGGATCAGGTGCCGGATGATGGCGCGCCGCGAGGGCTCGGCTGCCAAGGGGTTGTTGAACTTCACGCCCTGCGGCGGGGTGTAGTTGTCCGGGGTCGCGGCCGTGGCGGCCGGCGCGGACACGGCGGCCGAGAGACCGAGCACGAGGGCCGCGATCACGAGGAGGGCGGCGAGGCGGCGCGGCGTACGCCGGCCCTGGAGCGGAGAGCCGGTGAGGCTGAGGGGCACGCTGGGCACGCGTTGGTCACACTCCCTGTCGGACGGTGTCGGATCGGTCAGGTGTCGGATGCTCGTCGTGCGGCGAAAGTTCGGGTGCAGCGGCGAGGTGCTGGCCGTCGTGCGGCGCCGACAGTGCGCGCCACGAGGAGTCCCCCGGGTCCGGGGAGCCTACCAGCCGGGACACGCCCGGCCACGATCGTGGAGCCTGGGTCAGCCGCCGCACTTCATGAGCGCGTCGCGGTAGACGGCGTCGTCGAGCAGGGTGCCCTTCACCTCGTGGATCGGGGCCCCCGGGACGGCCCAGAACCGACTGTCGTAGGTGACGAGCGGCTTGCCGAACTCGCAGTAGCGGCCGTCGGCCTTGACCCGCTTGCCGTCGGAGTAGCAGTCCTGGTAGCCGCCGGGCAGCTTGGCACCGTCGACCCAGACCTCGTCGCAGGCGGGGCCCTTGGGTGCCTCGGACGCGCTCGCGGACTCCGTGGGGGTCTCGGTGGGCGTCTCGGTGGGCGTGACGCTCGCCGACGAGGGCGCGGGGTCGGTGGCGTTGGCGTCCCCGTCGGCGCCGCCACAGCCGGCAAGCAGCGCCAGCGGGAGGAGCACGGCGGCGAGAAGGCTCACCGGGTGGCGGCGTGCTCGCGTGTTCATCCCCCCATCGTACGCCGGTTCGTCACCGGCGGCGGCGTGCCGAGGCCAGGCCTCTGCGCAGCAGCCCGGGTCCGCGGGCCGGCCTCCCGGCGTCGGCAACCCCCCTGGGGGAAGGCCCGGCCGGGCCCGCCTCGTGACTGGCCCTCGCGGCGGCGGCGAGCAGCCCGGCGAGCGCGTCCACGGCGACTCCCAGCTCGTCCCGGGCGGCCACGTCGTCGGGGTGGGGCGTGCCGACCGGCGGCGCCACGGGCAGCAGGTCCTCGAGCTCCCCGTGGACGGGGTGCCCGGCCGCCGCGACGGCCGGCAGCCAGGTCCGGGTCACCCCGTCGAGCAGGGCCACCAGCTCCGCCGGCGCCCGCGGAGGGGTCCCCGGGTGGGCAGCCAGCACCTGCTCGGCGAACAGCCTCTTCACGACCCGGGTGTGCAGGGCGGGCGGCAGCCCGCCGTCGAGGCTGGCGTTGACGCCGCGCAGCAGGGCGATCTGCGTGCTGCCCAGCGACGCGTTGACCCGGTCACCGGGGCGGGCGGCGTCGAGGACCCCGGGCTCGACCCCGAGCGCCTCGGCGAAGCGACGCCACAGCGTGTCGGCGGGTGCGCCGCTCGGCGGGCAGACCACCAGGTGCACCCGCTCGGGCGGCACCGCGGTCGACCAGCGGCGCAGGGCCTCCCCGAAGTCCTGGGCGTGCCAGAAGTGCGGACGCGGCACCGAACCCGGCGGCAGGTCGGCGCGGAACTGGTCGCGCTCGAAGTCGGCGAACGAGCGCGCGTCGCCGAGCTTGACCTCCTCCTGCCAGTGGGCGGTGGCCTGGCGGGCGAGGTCGCGCGCGGTGACGACCACGTGCACGTCCAGCCCGGCGAGGGGGGCCAGGGCCGCGGCGATCTCGTCCTCGGTGGCGCCGCCGAGGACCTCGTGGCTGATCACGGTGGTGCCGTCGTGCTCCCGGGCTCGGGCGCACAGGGCCGCCCAGCTCCCCGCGACCAGGTCCGCGTCGAGGCCGAACTTGTCGTGGCTGCCCCGCACCTCGACCGCGGCGTGGAACATCCCGCCCGGCCGCAGGAAGGGGTAGAGCAGCCCTTCGTCGCGTAGCCGGTCCCGGTTGTCGGCCAGCAGTCCCTGCAGGTAGGTGGTGCCGGTCTTGGGGAGCCCGACGTGCAGCACCACGCGTCTGCTCGTGCCCGTCGTCACGACCCCATCGTGTCACCCGCTCGACGGCGGGACCGGGCGGTAGCGTGTGCGAACGTGAGCACCACCCCGCCGCGCGTGTACGCGGCCCGACTGGTCGGGCTGCCCGTCTTCGACCCCCAGGGCGACCAGGTCGCCAAGGTCCGCGACCTGGTCGTGGCCCTGACGTCCGGGCACACCGGCATCCAGCAGCCACGGGTGCTCGGCCTGGTCGCGGAGGTGTTCGGCCGGCGGCGGATCTTCGTGCCGATGACGCGGGTCACCCACATCGACTCCGGGCAGGTCTACACGACCGGGCTGCTCAACATGCGGCGCTTCGAGCAGCGGTCGACCGAGACCCTGGTGGTCGGCCAGATGTTCGACCGGTCCGTGACCATCCGACCCACGGGCGTGGTGGGCACGGTCTACGACATCGGGATGGAGCAGGCGCGCAACCGCGACTGGGTGCTGAGCCGGGTCGCCGTGCAGGAGCCCTCCAAGGCGCTGCGGCGCCGCGGCCAGTCCTACGTCGTGGAGTGGAACGACATCGACGGCCTGAGCCGGCACGAGGAGACCCAGGGCGCCACCCACCTGATCGCGGCGCTCAACGAGATGCGTCCCGCCGACGCCGCCAACGTGCTGCACGACCTGCCCTCCGAGCGTCGCAGCCAGGTCGTCGCCGCGATGGACGACGAACGCCTCGCCGACGTGCTCGAGGAGCTCCCCGAGGAGGACCAGGTGGAGATCCTGGCCCAGCTCGACTCCGAGCGGGCCGCCGACGTCCTCGAGGAGATGTCGCCCGACGACGCCGCCGACCTGATCGCCGACCTGCCCGCAGAGACGGCCGCGGCGCTGCTGGCGCTGATGAACCCCGAGGACCGCGCGGACGTCCGCCGGCTGATGGAGTACGGCGAGCAGACGGCAGGCGGCATGATGACGCCGGAGCCGGTGATCCTGCCTCCCGACGCGACGGTCGCCGAGGCGCTGGCCCACGTGCGGCGCGAGGAGCTGCCCACCTCGCTGGCGGCCCAGGTCTACGTCTGCCGGCCACCGCTGGAGACCCCGACCGGCAAGCTGCTCGGACTCGCCCACATCCAGCGGCTGCTGCGCGAGCCACCCTCGTCGCTGGTCGCCGGGGTGCTCGACCGCGAGACGACCTACATCAAGGCCGACGCCTCGCTCCAGGACGTCGCGGTGCACCTGGCGTTCTACAACCTCACCGCCGCGCCCGTCGTCGACGACGAGGGCCGCCTGCTCGGTGCGGTCACCGTCGACGACCTCCTCGACCACCTGCTGCCCGACGGCTGGCGCGACCGCAAGACGGGGTGGTGAGTGTGGCCCGCGAACGCACGAGCGACGACCGCCCGCGCGCCCAGCGACTCGACACGCCGTTGGAGACCCGGCGCACCTTGCTGACCCGGCCGTCGTACGACGCCGACGCGGTGGGCATCTTCGCCGAGCAGTTCGCGCGATTCATGGGCACCGCGCAGTTCCTCTTCTATATGACGCTCTTCGTCCTGGTCTGGGTCGGCTGGAACGCCCTCGCACCCGAGCCGTGGCGCTGGGACGCCTACCCGTTCATCTTCTTGACCCTGATCCTGAGCCTCCAGGCGTCGTACGCCGCACCGCTGATCCTGCTGGCCCAGAACCGGCAGGAGTTCCGCGACAAGGTGATCGCCGAGCAGGACCGGCAGGCCAATGCGCGCGCACACGCCGACATGGAGTACCTCGCCCGCGAGGTCGCCTCGCTGCGGATGGCGATGGGCGAGGTCGCGACCCGCGACTTCCTTCGCTCGGAGCTCCGGTCACTCCTGAGCGACCTCGACGAGCGCCAGGAGGAGCCTGCCTCCGGTTCCGAGACCGGGCCCACGACCGACTAGAGGCACCGCCTAGGCTGGGTGGCATGGCAGCACCCTCGATCGAGCAGGCCCACCCCCAGATCTGGGCCGCCCTGGCGACCGTCCAGGACCCCGAGATCAAGCGACCCATTACCGACCTCGGCATGGTCGACTCGGTGGAGGTCACCGAGGACGGCGTGGCCCGTGTCCGGGTGCTGCTGACGGTCTCCGGGTGCCCCCTGAAGGACAAGATCACCCGCGACGTCACCGCTGCGGTCGGGGCGGTCCAGGGCGTGAGCGCGGTCGACTTCTCCCTCGGCGTGATGACCGACGAGCAGCGCTCCGGCCTCCAGGAGACCCTGCGCGGCGGCAAGGCCGCCAAGGAGATCACCTTCGCCCAGCCCGGGTCGCTGACCAGGGTCATCGCGGTGGCGAGCGGCAAGGGCGGGGTCGGCAAGTCGTCGGTCACCGTCAACCTGGCGCAGTCGATGGCCGCCACCGGGCTGAAGGTCGGGGTCGTCGACGCCGACATCTACGGCCACTCGGTGCCTGCGATGCTGGGGGTGGCCGACGTCCGGCCGACTCAGGTCGAGGACATGATCATGCCGGTGCCGACCCCCTCGGGCGTGTCGGTGATCTCGATCGGGATGCTGAAGCCGCGACGCGACCAGGTCGTCGCCTGGCGCGGCCCGATGCTCGACCGGGCTCTCGTGCAGATGCTCGCCGACGTCTACTGGGGCGACCTCGACGTGCTCCTGCTCGACCTGCCGCCTGGCACCGGTGACGTCGCCATCTCGCTCGGCCAGCACCTGCCGAGCGCCGAGGTCGTCGTGGTCACCACCCCGCAGGAGGCGGCCTCCGAGGTGGCCGAGCGGGCCGGCACGATGGCCTCGATGATGCACCAGCGGGTCATCGGCGTCATCGAGAACATGAGCTACCTCGCCTGCCCGCACTGTGCACAGGAGACTGCCGACGGCGGCCCGGAGCACCGGATCGAGATCTTCGGGTCCGGCGGCGGAGCCCAGGTAGCCGCCACGCTCTCGGCCAGGTTCGGCTACGACGTGCCCGTCCTCGGCGAGATCCCGATCGACGCCGCGCTGCGCGAGGGAGGGGACTCCGGCAAGCCCATCGTCGACTCCGACCCCTCCAGGCCGGCTGCCCGCGAGCTCACCCGGATCGCGGTGAACCTGGTCGGCCGGGGTCGGGGTCTGGCCGGTATGCAGCTGGGACTCACCCCGGCAGGTAGGTTCTGACCCATGTTCGGAATCGGTCTGCCTGAGTTGGCGGTGCTCGCGTTCATCGCGGTGCTCGTCTTCGGTCCCGACCGGCTCCCCGACCTGGCCAAGCAGGCCGGACGATTCGCCAAGCAGGCCTCCCGGATGGCCCGCAACGCCCGCGACGAGCTGCGTGACGAGCTCGGTCCCGAGTTCGCCGACCTCCAGCTCCAGGACCTCGACCCCCGGGCGATCGTGCGCAAGCACATCATCGAGGCGATGAACGACGACGACGAGGATGACGAGGTCACCGCCCGTCGGCGCAAGCGCCAGCAGGTGGAGCTGGCCGAGGGCGAGCTTCCCCCCTACGACGCCGAGGCCACCTGAGGTTCCCGGTCCGCCGGGCCGTCAGTTCTCGCGGCTCTGTACCGCTGCCACGGCCCCGAACGCCAGCAGCAGCCCGCCCGCACGCGCGTCGTCGGCCTCCACGAAGTCCGCACCCACGCGGCGTAGTACGACGTCGTGGGCTGTCCCGTCGCGCAGGTGCACCACGCACCGTTGCCCGGAGTCGGCGATCCGCCGCAGTGCGGAGGCGAGCCCCAGTCGGGTGAGAGGTGACCAGGCGACCTCGGGAGTCGAGCGGTCCGAGGCGCCGCGCACCGCGGCCACCGCCGCCAGCACCACCACCCAGTCCTGGCCGTTGCCGCGGACCAGGCACCACTCGGCCGTGACCCGCTGGAGCAGGCCGCACACCCAGCCGGCACCGGCGACGTCGAGGTCGACCGCGCGCCCCTCGCTCGCCATCAGCCGGCTGGCCAGCGTGACGGCGGCGTACTCGGCGCGGCTCCGGTCGGTCAGCTCCGGGATCCGGTCGGCGTCGTAGAGCGCCTCGGCCCGGTGCTCGAGCTCGTCGAGGAGCGCGAAGAGGTCGTCGTCCCAGCTCATCCCACCATCCTGGGCGTCCAGGGACTCCTGTGCACAGCGGCTTGACAAATAGATGCAAACTGCTTTGAATGAGTCAAACAGATGCAAACGAAAGGTATCGGGATGAATGACGGGCGGGCGCGAGGATCCTGGTGGCGCTGTGTCGTCGTCTGGCTGGTCACGACGGCGGGGGCGGGAGGCGTGCTGGGGTGGCTGAGCCCCGACCTCCACGGCGCCGCTCGGCTGCTCGGCGAAGGCGGTCCGGTCTCCTTCGAGACGATGCTGGTGAGCCTCGCCGCGCTCACCGCGGCGGGCTGCGCGGCCTGGTGCTGGCTGGTGACCACCCTGACCGTCCTCGAGGCCGCGACCGGTCCGGCCCGCCTCCGCGTCCGTGGCTGCCCGGAGACCTGGCGACGGCTGGTCCTCACCGCCTGCGGGGTCGCGCTCGCCTCGGGCCTGCTGGTGCCCGCCGAGGCCGCCGACCCCACAGGCCCAGGCCGTCGGGAGGCCGGGGTCGCGCTGGTGGACGGTCTCGCGCTGCCCGACCGACCCGTCACCGACCGACCCGTCACCGCCCGACCCGCCACCGCCCGACCGTCCACCGTCCGATCGGGCCCGGCGCCCGCGCGACGCCAGGAACAGCGGCTGGTGGTGCGGCCGGGCGACTCGCTCTGGTCGCTGGCGGCAGTTCGCCTCGGTGGCGGCGCCACGCAGTCGCAGGTGGACGCGGCCTGGCGTCGGCTCTACGCCGCCAACCGAGCGGTGGTCGGACCCGACCCGGACCTCCTCCACCCCGGCCAGCGGCTCCGGGTGCCGGGGCACGGAGTGGTCCAGTGAGCGGGCCGGCATCGGCTCACGAGCTGCCGCGCTTCGGCGCCGTGCCCGTCACCAGCGTCCAGGGCACGTTGGCCCTCGACCTTCGCCGGGTACTCGACCCACCCGACCCTGGGTTGGTGCGGCGCCTCGGTGGCGGCGACGTGGTCTCGATCGAGGAGCCGGCGCGCCGCCGGCTCGAACAGTGGGCGCAGCGCTTCGCGCAGGCGGCCGTCGAGATCGCCAGTGGCGACCGGCCGGCCTCGCAGCTGGTCCGCTGGACGACGCCGTCCGTGCACGCCGACCTCGCTCGGCGGGCCCAGCTCGTCGCCCGCGCCGCTGCGCGACCGTCCGGGCAGGGCAGGCCGCTCCAGGCGGTGCGCCCCCAGGTGATGGGCGTGCACACCTGTTTCGTGGAGCGCGACGTCTGCGAGGTCAGCGCCCGCGTGCGCTACGGCGAGCGCCACCGTGCCGTCGCGGCCCGCTTCGAGGCCCGCCACGGCCGGCTGGTCTGCACCGCCCTCGAGTTCGCCTGAGCACCTGACGGGTCGAGTCAGCCGTTGACGCGCGCGGTCAGTCCGGTAGGCCCGCCCGGAGCACCGTGGCACCGCTTGTACTTCTTGCCCGAGCCACAGGGGCACAGCGCGTTGCGGCCGATCTCGGCGAACTCGTCGTCGGCGTTGGAGGCCGAGGTGGCCTTGACCTCGACCTCGCCGTCCTCGCGGGGCGCGGAGTACGACAGGTTCTGCGGCTGCTTGGGCCTCTCCAGTCCCTTGGCGCGGATCTGCGGCGCAGCCTCGCGAGGCTTCTCGAACGCCGAGGGCGGCGGCACCTCCCGGCGCATCGGCTCGAGCTCGACCTCGTCCTCGAGCACCGCGTCCTCGTCGTCACCCTCCTCCTCGACCTCGACCTCGACGTCGAGGTTGAACAAGAAGCCGACCGACTCCTCCTTGATGCCGTCCATCATGGCGGCGAACATGTCGAAGCCCTCGCGCTGGTACTCCACGAGCGGGTCGCGCTGGGAATAGGCACGCAGGTAGATGCCCTCGCGCAGGTAGTCCATCTCGTAGAGGTGCTCGCGCCACTTGCGGTCGAGCACGGACAGCACGACCCGGCGCTCGAGCTCGCGCATGACCTCCTCGCCGACCTCGGCCTCCCGGCGGTCGTAGGCGGCCTGGGCGTCGGCGGTGATCGCCTCGGCGAGAGCCTCACGGCTCATGTTGGCGCGGTCGCCGGCCTCCTTCTCCATCCCCTGGTGGGAGAGCGAGATCGGGTAGAGCTGCTTGAGCGCGACCCACAGCGCCTCGAGGTCCCACGACTCGGCGAAGTCGGTCGTGGCACCAGCGACGTAGCCGGTCACCACGTCGTCGATGAAGGTCCGGATCTGCTGCTCGAGGTCGGCGCCCTCGAGCACCTCACGGCGCTCGCCGTAGATGACCTCGCGCTGGCGGCTCATGACGTCGTCGTACTTGAGGACGTTCTTGCGGGACTCGAAGTTCTGCGACTCGACCTGGCCCTGGGCGTTGGCGATGGCGCCGGTCACGCGCTTGTTCTCGATCGGGACGTCGTCGGGGATCTTCATGACCTGCAGGATCCGGTCGACCCACTCCGACTTGAACAGCCGCATCAGCTCGTCCTCGAGGGACAGGTAGAAGCGCGACTCGCCCGGGTCGCCCTGGCGCCCGGAGCGTCCGCGCAGCTGGTTGTCGATGCGACGCGACTCGTGGCGCTCGGTGCCGACGACGTAGAGGCCGCCCAGCTCGCGGACCTGATCGTGCTCGTCGGAGACCTGCTGGCGCAACGACTCCACGGTCCCT
>JBDSLK010000084.1:0-28072 GCA_039916425.1 Nocardioides sp. | reverse complement strand
ACCGCAGGACGTGCTTGCTTGGAGGTGCGGGCGGTCTGCCAGAAGATCATCTGCCGGCCGCGGGCGTTGGTGACGACGATCTGAGAGCGGTTCTCCCGCCCGCGGTCGAGCACCAGGTCGATCGCGGCGCCCCGCCTCACACAGGACCGTACCCGCACCCGCTCGATGATCTCGGCGTCGGCCGGCCACTCCTCGACGCGATGGCAGTAGACCTTGCCGGTGCGCGGCCAGGTGTCCTTCGCCTTGAGGATGATGCCGTCCCCGAGCGGGATCCGGAGGAGGTAGGGCAGCGTCGACCCAGGTTCGGCGTTGCGGGCGATCACGAAGTCCTCCGGCACGTCGTCACGATAGCGAGCCTCGTTGATGAGCTCCGGCCTGCGCAGCGTCGAGGCGCCGGTGGCTCCGGTCAGGCTGGCGACGGCTGAGCGGTGGACGGCCAGCATCTTGGACGGGTAGGCGGTGACGAGCCTGCCCAGCAGTGCGTCGGCGTTGAGGAGTTCAATGCCAACGGTGTCCGTGACTTCATCCGGGAAATCCCTGACGTTGTCGGTGGCGGATGAGCGCCCATGCGCGCGCCCGTCGGGTCCAAGCCGCGCAAGAAGAGACTGGCCGCACCATGACACGAGCCGAGGAACGCGACAGTGCAAGGCGCTTCCTGAGCAAGGCGCGGGAGCATCTGGCCACCGCGCAGGACTCTCGACCTCGACCGGCCAACGGCGGCAGCTGGCAACGCCATCCATGCCGGCATCACTGACCTGCGGATTTACCGCCTTCGACGGTGGCTGGGCGGCCACTCCCGGCGCTGGCCGGTCTCGGCGCCCCAGCAGCGGCAAGCGATCGTGTCAGCCGAGCGAAGTCTCGGCCCCCCATTCGCGCAGCGCCGCGTCATGTCTTGCTCGTCCCCCCGGTTGGCGTCGAACAGGGCGCGCCCTCGACTCATCCGAGCTGGCGCCGGCCGGGGGCGGCTCGGCGGTCTCCTCGTTGCGCTGAACATGCGGCTCCATCACGGCGCCACCCTCCCGCCTCGCAGCACGCTCGGGAAGGCGAAGCACGGGTGTCCACGCGGGTTCGATACTCATGTCACCGCCCTTGGACGCGGGCTCGCCGCGTTCAGCCGGCCGCCTCGGTCGGCGTGTCAGACCCGTCTCCGCACGGCGGGCCGGGCGGACAGAGGACGAGCTGGGTGGCGAGGGTCTCGTCGACCATGTTGTCGCGCAGCCACTGGCAGCGCCTCAGCCGAGATGCCTCCTGGCACTCCTGATAGGCCTTCTTGCCGGCCAGCCGAGCGAGCCACTGGCGACCGCGCAGGGAGCAGGTGAGCCCGCAGCACAGGCAGTTCTGGAACTCGTTGACATCCGCGAACCTGCCCCAGATCGCGTCCAGGATCCAGCGGGCCTTCTTGGCCCGTGCGTAGAGCCGGTTGGCGTCCTCCCGAGGGTCAGCCTTGAGGGCGTCGGCCAGCTCGTCGACCAACGTCTGCAGCGCGGTGACGCGTGCGGTCAGGGCAGCGGGCTCAGCGACGAGCACCTCGTCGAAGCACTTCTCCACCTTCTCCACCTGGATGCGCAGGTCGTCCATCTGGCCGACGGTCCAGGACTGGCCTTCGAAGCCGCACCCCTCGTCGACGCAGCAGCCCTGCTCGTCGGGGCAGTCCTCGAGGCAGTCGAGGACCTGTCCGAACGCGTCGTCGATGCAGGTAACGTCGTCCTTGTTCAGCAGGCACCGGGTGTCGTCGAGGAGGTCGTCGACCTTCCGGTTGAGGTCCTTCACGGCCTGGGTCGCAGCCTCGCGTGCCTGGGTGTACGCCGAGCGCGCGGTCTCGAAGGCCGTCCGCCGGGTCGCCAGGGCGGTAGCGACCGCGGCCAGGGCGACGGACTCGGCCTTGACACCGCTCGCCTCGCACTGGAGGTCGTCGATGCCGCGGGTGTCGCAGGTCATCGAGGGTGGGCAGGGATGCCCGGTGGGGGCAGGAGGCTCCGAAGGCTCTCCACCCTCGCCGTACTGGGGGTCGTCGGGGCCGTAGCCAGTCTCGGGCGTCTCGGGCGTCTCGGGCGTTTCCGGCGGCGGGTATCCAACTTCGGGCGGTGTCTGCGGTGGGTAGCCATCCTCGGGCGGCGTCTCGGGCGGCGTCTCGGGTGGGTAGCCGGGTTGTTCCGGAGCCGGGGGCTGCTCGCCGTACGGCGGCACCGGGCCGGGCTCGGGTGGGGCGGTGCCGTACGGGGGACGCGTGGGCGACCCCTCGCTCGGCCCGCCCACCGGGCTGCTGTCGTAGCGCGACGAGCCCGCAGACCCCTGGTCGCTCCCGTGTGACGTGCTCATCGCCTGTCCTCCCTCAGCACTCGCCTGATGTCAGAAGCGTCGCGAGTCGGTCGTCACGGCCGCGTCTCTCCTTGCCCGGTCCAGGGCGAGCAACCGCAGCTGGCGGTGCAGGAAGCGCACCGGCAACACCCACTCGTCGGCCGAGCCGGGCAGGACGTCGCCGGCCAGGGCGGCGAGTCGCTCCCGCGCCACCGGCTCGCCGAGCAGCACGGCACGGACGACTCCGGTCGCCTCGTCGAAGTCGGCCAGCACGTCCTCGCACAGCCAGACTGTGGAGCTGTCACCGTCGACGACCCCCGGACACTCGATGCGGGCGTGCCACAGCGTGGAGCGCAGGTTGGCGCTGGCCCGCCGGTCGGAGCTGTCGGGCCAGAGACTGCCGGCCA
The DNA here is from genome assembly GCA_039916425.1 of Nocardioides sp. GTDB lineage: Bacteria > Actinomycetota > Actinomycetes > Propionibacteriales > Nocardioidaceae > Nocardioides. The sequence goes on along the minus strand of JBDSLK010000084.1, from coordinate 25,367 downwards.
CCAGAGCACGCTGCTGCACGCGGCCCCGGAGCACGAGGAACGCCAGCAGTCGCTGGACCGTGACCCTGACCGGCCGAGGCTCTCCCGTCGATCCGGTCAGCTGCCAGCCGCCCAGCACCCGGATCGTGCAGCTCAAGCGACCTCCACCCACGACGAGATTGCGGTCATCATCGCCACCGTCTCGGCCGAGGGTCCGACACCCAGCTCGTGCTGCAGCATCCGTCGGAAGTCGCGGTACAGAGCGACAGCCTCCCGGTGGTTGCCCAGGTCGAGGTGTGCACGGAGCAGGGCTTGCTGGGCACTCTCCCGGAGAGGCTGCGCGGCGAGGGCCAGGGACGCAAACATCAACGCATCCCCGGCACGACCTGCCCGGCTGCTGACGCCGGCCAGCCCCTCCAGCAGCACGGCCCGCCGCACCTGGAGCGCCTCTCGCGCATCGAGCACCCAGTCGTCGTACCAGCCGGCCAGCAGCTCGTCGCACCACGCCCACGCCAGCACGGCAGCCACGTCGGCAGACGTCGCCGCCGCGCCCCGCAGGACCGGCCCGAGGTCGCAGGCAACGTGCTCGGCCAGCCTCAGCGACGTGCCGGTCTCGGCCACCGCCGGCCGGGTGCGGGCCGGCAGCCGCCAGAGGGCCGAGCGCAGGTTGCCCAGCGCCCGCTCATGGGGAACGTCGGGCCACAGCACCGACGCCAGCGCGGGGCGCGCCACCTCACCCGGCTGGAGGGAGAGGTAGGCAAGGACCCGCGCCGGCACCGGCGAGATGTCGGTGCGCACCCCGTCGACACTGAGGCCGAAGCATCCGATGACGTGGAGCTCGATGGCCATGGCGCCTCCGTCGCTGGGTGAGGCTGGCATCGTCGGACGCCACCCGTGAGCCGCACGTCACCGCTGTGTCGCACGGCCGGTCACAGCCGCGACGACCGGGCGCAGCTCAGGTCGCCTGCTGGTCCAGCGGCGTGAGGTAGGTGCGCAGGTCGACCGTGGCGTACTGGAAGAGGTCGGGCGCCGGGCGGCCGGCAGCTCGCAGGGGCGGGAGCGAGAGCGGCACCATCGCCAGCGACTCCAGGTCCTCACCGGCATCCACGAGGCGACGCAGTGCCGCCGTGACCGTGACGTACGTCGACAGCGGAGTCAGCGGGTGCGGAGGCCGCAGGTCGGTGGGGTCGTTCGCCGGCGGCGGTACGTCGCAGTGGCCGACGTCGCCGAAGCAGCCGCCGTGGCCGAAGACGTGGAAGCGACCGGCATAGCCGGAGACCTCGTCGCGCGGGGTCTCGCCCACGGCGTCGGGATGGTTGAGGAACAGCCGTACCTCGTAGGAGCAGCCGGAGTGTTCGATCCCGGTCAGGACGACGTCGGCACGGGTGAACTCGGCACCCGGCCCACCGACCGGGTGGTGGAGGGGCACGACCAGAGGCCCGCTGGACGGCTGGTGGTCCTGGTTGTCGTGGTGGTCGTGGTGGTCGTGGTCCATGCCGCTCACCTCGCCACCGAGACGGCGTACCCGTAGCCGAGGCGGGAGATGTCGAGGGTGTCCCGCACCGTCATCGGAAACGGAGGCAGAGCCCGGTCCAGCAGGTCGGCGGGCGGCCGGGCGTGGGTCTCCTGCTGCCAGAGGTACCAGAGGCGATCGATCATCGAGTGATGTGCCCAGAAGAGCGGGTCGTACGCCGCGACGGAGATCAGCGTCATGGCGCCGCCCACCCAGGTGTGCACGCTCGCGTGGATGCCCTCCACGAGCAGGGAGAAGTCACCGAACGACCGGCTCACCAGAGCACGTCGCACCGTCTCGGCCCGCGGCAGCTCGCCGGGCACCCCGGGGTCGCGCAATGTCCAGGCGGCGGGCCCGTCGCTGACCGCACCCCGGTTGTCGGCGTCGGCACGGAACCGCTGGAGGTCCGACGCCGACAGCGTCACCGGCCCGGTCGACAACGGGTTGGTGTTGACCCGGGCGGCCGTCCGCCGGTACGCCGTAGGCACACCGTCGCGGTGGGAGACGGCCGACGACCAGTCCCACCACGGCAGGTCGGCGCGCGGATCGAGGTCCTGGAGCGCTCGCTCGAGGAAGTAGAGGTAGGCCCGGTGCCAGGGCAGGAACAGCAGGGTGTGGTGCGGGCACCAGGCCGGCAGCGGCAGGCCGTGCAGCCCGGCGAAGTGACCGTAGCCGCGCTCGTCACGGATGCCGTACGCCCGGCCGAAGGCTCGGCGCAGCGCGGCCAGTCCCTCGGGGTCCAGCGCCTCCGCCTCCTGCCGCATGCCCATGGGCACAGCATGGGCCCGCGGCGTCGCAGCAGCGTGATCGACCGCCACACCTCGCTGGAGTGTGCGACAGGCATGTGACGAGCACGTGACGGACGCGGCGGGACAGTCGGCGCCATGAGCAGCTTCCGGGTTCTTGCCGTCGCCAGCGAGGGGCTGCGCCGGCTGCTGTGGAACTCGATCAGCGCCGATCCCGTGACCGAGCCGCTGGTCGGCACCGAGGACGCCATCGTGTTCCTCAACCCGACCGCGACGGCGCAGGACTCCGCACGCCGGCTCTCGCTGTGGCTCTACCATGTGAGCGAGGACGAGCACGTCAAGAACGTCCCGGCCGTCCGGCTCGACGATGCACGCACCCGGATGACGCCGCTGGCACTCGACCTCTTCTACCTGCTGACGCCCTTCGCCGCGTCCGGGGAGGCCGACCACCTGCTGCTGGGCAAGGCGATGCAGACGTTCCACGACACGGCCACCGCCAGGGTCGTCGACGCGACGTCGATGGACGTCAACGAGGAGCTGCGCATCACGCTCTTCCGCCGCTCGCTCGACGAGATCTCCCAGGTCTGGCAGGCGCTGCGCGAGCCCTACCGGCTGAGCGTCTGCTACCAGGTCAAGGTCACCCACCTCGACTCGGTGCGCGAGGACCCGGCCGCGCCGGTCGTCAACGTGAGCGGCTCCTGGACGCCGGAGCCCGCACTGGCCGGAGCGACCTGATGGCCGGCCCCGGCGAGCAGAGCGAGCACCGCCCCGCGGGCATCTTCGACGTGCGCGACCACTACCGCGAGCGGCAGGTCGATGACGGGTTGGCCGCGACCGTCACCGGCCCGGTGCGCTTCGCGGTCGCGGCAGTGGTGACGCCGGCCGGCCGGGTCGAGCCGCGCGAGTGGCGACTCGACACGCGCCGTACCCTCTCGGGGCTGTCGGTCTTCATCGACCGGGTCGTGGAAGGCACCCGGAGCCGGGTGTTGCGCACCCTGCCGCCGTCGACGACGTCCCTGGAGCTGCGGGTCTCGTCGCCCCGCTTCCAGACCCGGGGACTGACCTTCGCGCCGGGTGCGCAGCAGTACGCGCAGGTCGACCTGTGGCCCGGGGTCGACTACCCGTTCAGCGGACTCTCGAGGCGTCCAGACGAGCCGGGCGCGACCCTGCTCCGAGGATCGCTGCTCGACCAGGACGCCCGCGGGATCCCGGGCGCCGACGTCATCGTGGCGCAGGGGCTCTACGGCTACCGCACCGAGGCGGACGGCGCGTTCGTCGTGGTGCTCCCCGACGCCCTTCCCTGGGTCACCGTCGTCGCGCCGCTCCCCCGCGACGGGCTCGACGTCGAGGTCAGCGTCACGCTCACGCCGGGCCCCGCCTGGCAGACGGCGACGCTGCTGCCCGACCCCGGCGGGCCCAGCCCCTGGACTCGCAACGGTCTCGTCCTGACCACCACCGTCCAGGCCCTGCGGGGCGACACCGCCACGGTGCCCGCCCTCCGACTCCAGCTCTCCTGAGGAGGCACCCGACATGTCCATTCCGTCCACGCCGTCCGCGCTGCACCCCGAACCACACAGGAGTCACCATGCCTGAGTACCTCGCCCCCGGCGTCTACACCGAGGAGATCAGCACCGGCCCCGTCCCTATCGAGGGCGTGAGCACCAGCACGGCAGGCTTCGTCGGGCTCACCGAGCGCGGACCGACCACGGTCCGGCTGGTCACCAGCCTCCGCGACTTCCAGCGGTGGTACGGCGGGATCGTCGACCCCGAGACAGTGTCCTACCTGCCGTTCGCGGTGAAGGGCTTCTTCGACAACGGCGGCCAACGGCTCTTCATATCGCGGGTGACGCGGCCCAACGCCGCAGCGTCGAGCCTGACCCTCGCGACCGACGGCACCGGTCTCGTGGTCGAGGCGGTCGGCCCCGGTGACCTCGACGACCGCCTCTTCGTGCGCGTCGTGCCTGCCACCCGCACCCTGTCGGCCGACCTGCTCCCGGCCGGATCCCCGCCCACCTCCGACCCGACCCGCTTCCGGCTCCAGATCGCCTACTACGCCACCGCGCCGCCACTTCCGCTCGTCGATCCCTTCGACCGGGGCGAGCTGCGCAACCCCGACCGTCGCGAGCCCGCCGCCTCCGAGGACTGGGACAACCTCACCAGTGATCCGCTGTCGGGCGACTACGTCGTCACCGTGCTCCAGGCCTCACAGCTCGTGACGACGGGACCGGACGCTCCGGGCCTGCCGGCCGCGGTGGGCTGGACGCCGCTCGCCGACGGCGCGGACGGCGACCCGATGACGGCGGCCGCCCTGGTCGGCACCGAGCTGCCGCCCACCGGCCTCGCATCGCTGCGGCAGATCGACGAGATCTCGTTGCTGTGCGTGCCCGACGAGGTCAACGCGCAGCTCTTCCCCAACCAGGCCGACCGCGACGAGATCAGGACCCAGCTCGTCGTGCAGTGCGAGGAGCTCAAGGACCGCTTCGCGGTCCTGCAGGTCGATCGGGGCAAGGATCGCGTCGACACCATCCTGCCGCCCGTCACGTCGTCGTACGCCGCGATCTACTACCCCTGGCTGCGCGTGCTCGACTCCCGCACCAACAACACCAGGCTGGTGCCGCCGGGCGGCCACATGGTGGGGATCTATGCCAAGACCGACATCGCCCGGGGCGTGCACAAGGCGCCGGCGAACGTCGAGGTGATGGGCATCATGCAGCGCGACCTGCCGGGCGACCGCAAGCCGCTGGAGTACCTCGTCAACAAGCGGCAGCACGACATCCTCAACCCGAGGGGCATCAACGTGGTCCGCGACTTCCGGGCCGACCGTCGCGGCATCCGTGTCTGGGGCGCGCGCACGCTCGCGGCCGACGCCCAGTGGAAGTACGTCAACGTGCGGCGTCTCTTCATCTTCGTCGAGGAGTCGATCGACGAGGGCGTGCAGTGGGTCGTCTTCGAGCCCAACAGCGAGCCCACGTGGGACCGCGTACGACGCAGCATCTCCAACTTCCTCGACAGCGTGTGGCGCAGCGGTGCCCTGATGGGGTCGCTCGCCGAGGAGGCGTTCTACGTGCGCTGCGACCGTTCGACCATGACCCAGCAGGAGATCGACACCGGTCAGCTCGTCTGCTACATCGGCATGGCTCCGGTGAAGCCCGCGGAGTTCGTGGTCCTGCGCTACAGCCAGAAGACCGCAGACGCCGAGTCCTGACCCACAACAAGAGGAGACACCATGACTGCCACCGGGGCCCGCAATGATCCCTACTCGGCGTTCAACTTCATCGTCGAGATCGACGGCGTGATCGTCGGCGGCTTCGCCGAGTGTGGCGGGCTCGGCACCGAGACCGACATCGTGGAGTACCGCAACGGCGACGAGGACATCACCGTCCGCAAGCTGCCGGGCAAGGCGAAGTACCCACAGATCAGCCTCAAGCGCGGCTTCACCGACTCCCGCGAGCTGTGGGAGTGGCGCAAGCTCGTGATCACCGGCCGTACCCAGCGCAAGTCGGGCACCATCCAGCTGCTCGACGAGGCCCGCCAGCCCGCGCTGAAGTGGAACTTCCGGGAGGGTTGGCCCTCCAAGTGGGAGGGTCCGGCGCTCAACGCCAAGAACAACGACGTCGCCATCGAGGTCCTCGAGATAGCCCACGAAGGCCTCGTACAGGCATGACCCCGCCCGCCGCCCCGACGTCGGCCCCGCTGATGCGGGGCCGGATGACGGGGCGCGCGCTGGCGAACGGCGTACGCCGCGTGCCGGGGGTCTCGGTGGAGTGGGTAGGGCCGCTGTTCCGTGGTATCGACGCGCTGCGTAGCGATGTCGCCGGCTTCGTCGGGCTCGCGGCCCGCGGCCCCCTCGACAGACCCAAGCGGCTGGAGAGCGTCAGCGACTTCGACAGTGTCTACGGACCGGCCGTCGACGGGATGCTGCTCGCCCCCGCTGTGCACGGCTTCTTCGCCAACGGCGGATCCACCTGCTGGGTGGCGCGGGCAGCACATCGCACCGACGCCCGCCGGGCCACGGGCGCACTCGGCCCTGGCCTGGTTTTCAGTGCCCTCAACGAGGGCACGTGGGGCAACGGGATCACGGTCGCGGTCCAGCCGGCCGGTGGCGAGCGGGTCACCATCACGGTGCGCGCCCCCGACGGCCGGCGGGAGCTGTGGCGCAACCTCGACCGCGACGGGCTGACCAACACCTTCGGCGACGAGAGCACGTCTGCCGAGAGCGCCTCGGCCCTGGTGACCCTGTCGCCCACAAAGGAAGCGCTGCTCCCCTCCGAGCGCGCGAAGGTCACGCTGGAGGGCGGCGACGACGGGCTGGCCCGGCTGTCGCCCATCCACCTCTCCGGCGACGGGACCGAGGACGACCTGAAGCGCTGCGGGGCTGCCCTGCTCGCCGACATCGACGAGATCAGCCAGATCGTGGTGCCCGACCTCGTCCTGCGTGAGCCGGACAACCCGCTCGGCCTGCCCGCTCACGGTCCCACCGCCGTGGCCCTCGCGCAGGCCCAGCTCGTCGGCACCAGCGAGCTCCTCGGGCGCACCGCGCTGCTGCACCATCCCGACGCCGATGCCCGCGCCGACGAGGTGGTCGCCTGGCGCCAGGGCATTGGCTCGGCGTACGCCGCGATCCACTGGCCGTGGCTCCGCATCCCCGACCCCGGACACCCGGGCCAGCTGCTCGACTGCCCGCCGGGTGGTCACGTCGCCGGCATCGTGGCGCGCTCCGACCTCGCGGCCGGCCCGCACAAGCCACCCGCCAACGAGCTGGTCAGCGGCGCGGTCGGCCTGACGCGCACGGTCGACGACGAGTCCCACGGCGGCGCCAACGACGCTGGGGTCGACGTGATCCGCGCCGTGCCCGGCCGCGGCATCCGGGTCATGGGCGCCCGCACCACGTCCAACGACTCGCAGTGGCGCTACCTCAATGTGCGCCGGCTGGTCACCCACGTCGAGCGCAGCGTTGCGGCGTACGCCGGCTGGCTGGTGTTCGAGCCCGACGACCGATCACTGCGGGACGACGTGGAGCGGGTCGTCCGCCGCTTCCTCGACGACCTCTGGCGGGCCGGCGCTCTGGAGGGCCGCACCGCTGCGGAAGGCTACTCCGTCCACGTCGAGGACGACGCGACGTCGGCCCTGCGCGGGGGCGGCACGCTGGTCGTGGAGATCGGGCTCCAGCCGCCCTGGCCCGCGGAGTTCGTCGTGGTCCGCATCGACGTGCCCGACGTCGCCCAGCGCGATACGCGAGGGGGTGGCCCAGGTGGCGACGACCGCTAGCCGCGTGGACCCCTTCATGGCCTTCCGGTTCGAGGTGCGCCTCGACGACCTGCCGGTGGGCGGCTTCTCCGACTGCGGCGGGCTGACGGTGGAGACGGAGTTCTTCGACTACCCCGAGGGCGGAGTCAACGACCACCTCCAGCGGTTCCCCGGCCGGTCGCGTCAGCAGAACCTCGTGCTCAAGCGCGGGATCGTCGACCGCGGCCTGTGGGAGTGGCATGACGAGTTGGTGCACGGCGTCGTGCGGTTCCGCAACGGCACGGTGCTCGTGCACGACCCCTCCGGCGTCCGCACGGATCTTCAGTTCGAGTTCCGCCGTGCCCTGCCGGTGAAGTGGAGCGGTCCAGAGCTGTCGGCCGGCAACGGGGCCGTCGCCGTCGAGTCGGTCGAGCTGGCCCATCACGGACTCGAGAGGAGGACCTGACATGCCACTGCACATCGGGTCCGTCAGCGCCGACGTCACCGTCGTGGACGGCTCGGCGCCGCTCAACGACCGTCAGCTCGCCCAGGTGTGCAACGCCGTGCTCCAGGTCCTGGCCGCCAAGGAGCGCGACGACCGGCGCCAGCACGAGGCCACCTGCATCGCGCGCAGCGCGCAACCCTCGTCACCGGTGAGGGGGTGAGGACGATGTCACTCGAGCACGCCATGGTCGAGATCCTCGACAACGACGCCATCGACGGAGAGCGCGGACTGCCGCGCTACCTCCCCGTCCTGTTCAACCCGACGGAGTACACCCTGACCAAGGGGGCGCAGATCGCGGAGATCGCGATCCCCGGTCTCGACTCCCCCATCCTCCAGTTCGTCCGCGGCCAGACCCAGACGCTCAAGCTGGACCTCTTCTTCGACACCACCGAGACCGGGATGGACGAGGGCGCCGACGACGTCCGCACCCTGACCAACCCGTTCTTCGAGCTGGTGCGGATCCAGCCCAGGACCCACGCACCGCCGCGGATCCGGGTCACCTGGGGACAGGGCCTGTCATTCAAGGCGATCGTCGAGTCCGTCGACCAGAAGTTCACGCTGTTCACGCCGGCCGGCATCCCGCTGAGGGCCACGTTGGGCGTGTCGATGCGCGAGTACCGCACGCTCGAGGAGCAGCTCGCAGAGCTCAACCTCCAGTCCGCCGACCACACCCGCACCCGCATCGTCGTGGAGGGAGACACGCTCGCCTCCATCGCCCGGGAGGAGTACGGCGACCCCGCCGCCTGGCGTCTGGTCGCCGACAAGAACCGTGACGTCGACGACCCGACCGCTCCTCCTGTGGGCCGTCGGCTCGTCGTTCCGCGGGTCGAGGACCGCGCCGGCGAACGCCCGGTCGGGGTGGTGGCGCGATGACGGTCGTCCAGTCGGTCGCCACCATCGGCGACTTCTACGTCCCGGCCTTCGAGCTGCGGCTGCGCGGCCGTCCGGTCACCAAGGACGTCGTGCGCGACGTCATCTCGGTGACCTACAAGGACAACGTCGCGGAGATCGACAGCTTCGAGGTGGTCATCAACAACTGGGACGCCGAGCAGCGCCGCTTCAAGTACTCCGACGACACCCTCTTCGACCCGGGTGCCGAGATCGAGCTCTCGCTGGGCTACCGCGGGCCTGCCGGGCTCGAGCAGATGATCACCGGTGAGATCACGTCGCTGAAGCCGGCGTTCCCCTCGGGCGGACAGCCGACCCTGGCCGTCAGCGGGCTCAACCTGCTCCATCGCTTCCGCGGCAAGCAGGAGTCGCACACCTACACCGACAAGACGGACTCCGAGATCGCCAAGGAGATCGGCACCCGCGTCCAGGTCGACGTGCGCACCGACCCGATCAGCGAGCCTCGGCACGCCTACCTCGTGCAGGACAGCGCGTACGACCTGGTCTTCCTGCTGGAACGGGCCCGGGCCAACGGCTACGACCTGCTGGTCGAGGAGCCGCCCGGCCTGCCGCGTCGGCTGTACTTCGGCCCCTCGACCCAGATCCGCCGCGAGAGCTACCGCCTCGTGTACGGCGGGTCGCTGGTGGAGTTCCAGCCCAACCTGACCACGGCCAACCAGGTCGGCGAGGTCGTCGTCCGCGGCTGGGACCCGACCAAGAAGGAGAAGATCGAGTACCGCGCGACGTTGGCCGAGCTGGCGACGCAGGGGCTGGGGTCAGGCGTCGCACCCGGCGTACAGAAGTCCTTCGAGGACCGCAAGGAGATCGTCTCGACCAAGGTCGTGGAGAGCCCGGCCGAGGCTCGAAGACTGGCCATCGAGACCCTCCAGCAGATCGCGAAGGGACTCGTGACGGCCACCGGCTCCACCGTGGGCCTGCCCAAGCTGCGCGCTGGCAGCGTCATCGACGTCGGCGGCCTGGGCGAGCGCTTCTCGGGTCGCTACTTCGTCACCGACACCACCCACGCCGTCGGCGACTCCGGCTACACCACCCAGTTCGGGTGCCGCCGCGAAGAGGTCAAGGGGAGCTGACATGACGAGCAGCACGATCGTGGCAGCAGTCGTCGACGACCTCGACGACCCCGAGGGCCTGGGGCGGGTGCGGGTCCGCTTCCCGCACCTCGACGAGGAGATCTCCAACTGGGCACGGCTGGTCTCGCCCGGAGCCGGGCACGACCGCGGCAACTTCTTCCGCCCAGAGCGTGGCGACGAGGTCGTGGTGGGCTTCGAGCACGACGATCCGAGGCGGCCCTACGTCTTCGGCGGGGTGTGGAGCGTGCCCGATCCCCCACCGCCCGACAAGAAGGCGGTCGACAACGACCTGCGGCAGATCGTGACGCGCAGCGGTCACGTCGTGCGCTTCGACGACGGCAAGGGCGGCGAGCGCATCGAGATCATCGCCTCGGGCGGCGACCAGAAGATCGTGCTCGACGTGGCCGGCCAGCGGATCGAGGTGACCGCGTCGAAGGGAGACGTCGTCGTCGACGCCGGTGGCGACGTCACGGTCAAGGCCGCCGGGAACCTCACGGTGAGCGCCGGGGGCAACCTCGAGATCAAGGCAACCGGGAAGCTGACGCTCTCCGGCGCGACCGTGGACATCAACTAGGAGGTGGTGGCGATGGGTGCACCGGCAGCGAAGCAGGGAGACCGCGTGACGGCGATCGACCTGCACCTCGTGCAGCCCCCGACCACCGCGCCTCCGGTCACCCTGCCGCACCCCTTCAGCGGCATCCTCAGCCAGCAGCTCAGCGCCGACGTGCGGATCATGGGCATGCCCGCGGCCACCGTGGGCTCGGTGGCGATCAACACTCCCCCGCACATCCCGCAGGGCGGCACGTTCGTCAACCCGCCCGACAACCGCGGGACCGTGAAGGCCGGGAGCGGCAGCGTCCGGATCGGTGGCAAGGCCGCGGCCCGGGCCGGAGACCGCGCCGAGACCTGCGGGGAGCCGACCAACCCCGGTGGTCTGGTCGTCGCCACCGGCACGGTCAGGATCGGGGGGTGAACTCGTGACGACCGACGGCGACTTCCTCGGACAGGGTTGGGCCCACCCCGTCACTGGGACGGGCGCAGGTCCGCGGTGGGCTTCGGGAGCCGCCAAGATCCGCCAAGGCATCTGGCTCGTCCTCAGCACGGCCCCTGGCGAGCGCGTGATGCTCCCCGCGTTCGGCTGCGGCATCCACGACCTCGTCTTCTCGGCCAACACCGCCGGCCTGCGCGGGCTCGTCGCCGCCCAGGTGCGCGACGCGCTCACCCGTTGGGAGCCACGCGTCGACGTGCTCGACGTCCGGGTCGAGACTCCCGACGACGCCCGCAACCGGGTCGTGATCTCCATCGCCTGCCGGATCCGCGAGAACAACGCGGCGCTCAACCTGGTCTACCCGCTCTTCCTCGACGAGGGCGTGGGCGTGGGAGGTGGACGAGGTGGCAGCTGACCTTCCCGACCTCGACGACCGCACCTTCGACCAGATCCGCAGCGAGCTGTTGCTCCGCATCCCGCGCTACACGCCGGAATGGACCGACTGGAACGAGTCAGACCCGGGCGTCACCCTCATCGAGCTGTTCGCGTGGCTCGCCGAGTCGATCGGCTACCGGCTCAACCAGGCGCCGGAACGGTGCCTGCTGACCTTCCTCGACGTGCTGGGGATCCAGCCCGACGCGGCCCGGGCCGCGAGCACCGACCTCACGTTCACCGTGCGCCAGGGCGAGACCCGGCCCATTACGGTGCCCGCCCACACGGTCGTGGCCTCCAGCGTGCAGACCGACGACGGTCCGATCCTCTTCGAGACCGAGCAGGGCGTGGAGCTGATGCCGCTACGGCTGCAGAGCCTGCAGGTCGCCGGGCTCTCGTCGTTCGAGCTGCACACCATCGAGGACGCCGTCGTCGCGTCGTTCCGCCCCTTCGGGACGGCGCCCCAGCAGGGCAGCGCGCTCTACCTCGGCTTCGGCCCGGGCGACGTACCCGTGGCGTTCCCGCAGCAGATCTCGCTGCTGGTCGACCCGGCGTCCCGCCAGTCGACGCACCCCACGGACGCCCGGCTGCAGTGGGAGTACCGCGCCAGCGCCGAGTCCGACCGGTGGAGCCCGCTCGACACGTACGTCGACGGCACCCGCGCCTTCACGCGGCGTGGCTACGTGCAGATCGCGGGGCCGCGCAACAGCGTCGCGGTCGCCCAGATCGGCAAGGAGGAACGGGCGCTGCACTGGCTGCGCTGCCGCCTGGTGTCCGGGCACTACGACGCCGGAGAGGCGCCCGAGATCGAGCTGCTGCGCTACAACACGGTGCCGGCGGTGAGCCTCTCGAGCGTCACGGGCGAGGTCGCGGGGCAGAGCAACGGCCGGACCGCGCAGCTCGTCCGGCTTCGCCACCGGTCCGTGCAGGCCGAGAGCGTGGTGGTCCGCACGGTGCCGCCGCCGGGTAACGGCGCACTGCCGGAGGAGGCCTGGACCGTCGTCCGCGACCTCGCGGAGTCCGGGCCCGACGACCGACACGTCACGGTCGACGTCGGCAGTGGCGAGATCCAGTTCGGCGACGGCCAGCACGGACAGGTGCCCTTTGCCGGGTTCGACGTCGTCGTGTCCTACCGACATGGAGGCACGACCCTGGCGAACGTCCCCAAGGACGCGATCACCACGCTGCAGACCGCCAGTCCGGGCGTCGAGTCCGTCACGAACCTGCGCCGGGCCGAGGGCGGCCGCGATGAGGAGTCGCGCGAGAGCCTGCGCCGCAACGCGGCCTCCCGGCTGCGCGGCGACGGGCGCGCGGTCACGGCCGAGGACTACCGCCGCCTGGCCCTCATGGTGGGTGGGGTCGCCGATGCCGTGGCGATCGAGCGCCGGCACCCCGACTACCCGGGTACGGACCTCCCGGGGTGCGTGACAGTTGTCGTACTGCCAGAGGCCGAGGACCCCCACACGCATGCCAGCCCCGAGCTGCTGGACGTCGTGGCCGCGACTCTCGAGCCGGCGCGCACCATCGGCACGGAGCTGTTCGTGCGGAGCGCACGCTTCGTCTCGTTGCGGGTGCGGGTCACGGTCGACGTCGACCCTTACGCGTCGTTCGGTGACATCAGCGCGGAGGTACGACGGCGACTGGCCGCGGCACTCGCCCCGCAGCCCGCCGACGGGGCCGAGTCCCGGTTCGGCCTCGAGCTCTTCCCGACCATGCTGTTCGGGGTGGTGCAGGGCATCACCGACGTCGTCGCCGTGCCCCTGCTCGAGATCACCGCCGACGGTCGGGTGCATGCCGACGTCTCGCAGCCTGTGATCGTCGACCCCGACCAGATCGCCGTCCTGGAGGACGTCGACGTCCAGGTGCGACCGAGGAGGGACCTGTGAAGGGCGAGCGCACCATCGTGCCCGGCTCCTGGCGCCTCGGCGGCGACCGAGACCCGTGGCCGACGGCTGAGGCGACGCGCGTGACCATCGGCACCTCGCTCACCCTCGCGCCGACTCCCGACGGCCCCCGGTCGCTCCGCTCCCCCGAGGGCACACTCGGCGGGCTGGTGCTGCCACCGACGCTGGCGGTCGACGCGGGTGTGGTCTGGCTGGTCGACCGGGAGGCCGCGACGCTGCGCCGCTTCGACCCGGTGTCCGGTCGCTTCGTGTTGTTGCCGGGGTGGGGGGCGGCGTCCAGCGGCACACAGCGGTTCGGCCCGCGCACGAGCCTTGCTGCGACGTGCTGGCTCCTGGCCCTGGCCGACGCCGACAGCGGACGCGTCGTCGTAGCCGGCACCTCCCCCCTGCTGGTGCGAGCCGTGTTCGAGCTGCCCGACGGCCGGCCCGTCGCTGTCGCGGGGCATGCCGGCCGCTTCCACGTGCTCGACGACCGCGGCCGCCTCTGGGCGACGACGTCGACGCTCGACCGGCTCGCACCCGAGGTCGCGCCCGGTCGCCTGCCCGAAGGGACGTGGCGCCGTCTCGTCGTCGACTCGACTGGTCGGCCGTGGCGGGTCGACGCCGTCTCCGGCAGGCTGCTCTCCGCCGCGGACGGCGCCTGGGAGCTGCTGTCCGGCGCCGACGCCCTCCGGCCGCGCTGTCCGGCTCCTGCACTGCAGGTCGACCGGGCCGGGAGGTTCCGGGTGCCCGCGGCACACCGGCTCGCCGACTCCGATCCCGACCCGTGGTTCGGTCCTGGCGGCGAGCCGTGCAGCATCCCGCCCGGCGAGTACGCCGGCAACGCGCCGTACGCGGCGGAGGGCTGCTGGACGAGCCGACCTCTCGACAGCGGCGTCCTCGGGTGCCGGTGGCACCACGTCGTGGTGACCGGGGTGCACCCACCTGGGTGCACGACGACGGTCGAGACCTACACGAGCGACGATCGCCGCGACCCCGCCGACGTGCCCCCCGACGCGTGGAGCCCGGTCCACCGGGTCGGACCGGATGACCACTCGGAGTCCGGGGTGGACCACGCCGTGCTGTCGCCGCGCGGGCGGCACCTGGTGCTGCGGATCGGGCTGCACGGCGACGGCTGGGCGACCCCGTCGGTGGACAGCCTGCTCGTGGAGCCGGAGGCCGCTGGCATCGATCGGTTCCTGCCGGCCGTCTACCGCAGCAACGACCAGGATGCCGACTTCCTGCGCCGCTTCCTGGCGATGTTCGGCACCGAGCTCGACGGCGTGGAGCAGAGCCTCCGGTCGTTGCCTGCGCGCTTCTCGCCCTCCGCCGTACCCGACTCGGCCCTCGACGTACTGGCCGCAGAGCTCGGCGTGCCCCTCGAGCGAGGCTGGTCGGCCGAGCAGCGTCGGACGATGCTGGTGACCACCCCGCGCTGGCACCGGCGCCGGGGCACGCCGGCCGCCCTGGCAGCACTGCTCCGCACACACCTGGAGGCGGCGACCGGGCGGGAACTGCCGGAGCCCGTGCCGGTGCTGGTCGAGGGCTTCCGACAGCGGGAGTCGGCACTCGTGGGCCGCACGAGGCTGCCGATGGGCGCCGGCGAGCGCACCTGGAGCGACGATGTGGTCGGCCGTCCGGTGCTGGGCAGCCGCCACGCCGAGCGCATCCAGCTCGTGTCGCTTGGCGACCGGCTGACCGACCGCTTCCGCGTCCACGCCCACCGGTTCACGGTCGTGGTCCCCAGGCCTCTGCTGCCCGGTCGCGACGCACGGGAGCGCTTCGAACGACTGGTCTCGGCGGAGAAGCCGGCCCACGTCGCCCACGAGCTGCTGCTCGTGGAGCCGCGGGTGGTGGTCGGGGCACAAGGACTGGTCGGCGTCGACACCTTCGTCGGCGCGTGGCCCGAGGCCCGGCTGGCGCCGACCGGGTGCCGCGGCAGCTCGTTGGGGTTGGGCCTGCGGCTCGGTCGACGGGGACCCGTCGCACCACCGGCAGTCGGCCGGGGCGGACGAGTGGGTGTCGGAGCGGTGGTGGCCTGAGATGGACGACGTGGTGAGGAGGCAGGCGATGCGACGCACACATGAAGGTGCCGGAGTGCGAAAGGGTGCGGTCCGCACGTCGCGGCTGCGGTGGTTCACCGGACGCTTCATCACCGCACACGACCTGACCGCGGAGCAGGAGTACTTCCTCGATCGGCACCGGCTGCACAACCGGCTGCTGCACGGCTGGGGCGCGGTCTGCGGACTGGAGGTGCACCCGCACGACCGCGCGGACTGCGCCCACGAGTGGGTGTGGGTCGATGCCGGCATCGCGATCGACTGCCTCGGCCGCGAGATCGTGCTGCCCTGCCGTGAAGCCGTGCAGTGGCAGGTCGACCCGCAGCGCACCAGCGATGAGGATGCCCTGGCGGTGCTGTGCCTGCGCTACGACGAGTGCCTCACCGACCCGCTGCCCGCCATCGTCGGAGGATGCGAGCAGGGTACGGCGACCGAGCTGAGCCGCGTGGTGGAGCGATGGCGCCTAGAGGTGCACCCCCTCAGTGACGACCCGCAGGACCCATGGACCGCACTGGTCCGCGGCGACCGAGTGGGGTGCGGTCACGACGGCGGCTGTGCCGGTGACTGCGGGTGCAGCACCCCGGGTGACGGCGGCTGCCTCCAGCCGGCCTGCCCGCTGGGAGACTGCGTGCCGATCGCGCTGCTCAGCCGCTGCCGGGGCGAGGCCATCGCCGTGGACGCGGAGCGCGACGGCCTGCGCCCCGCCGTACGCCGGTCGCTGCCGCCGCCCGCGGCGTACCTCACGCACGTGGTGGGCACCAGCTGGGAGCACGGTATGGACCTGGCCGTCGACGACCTCGACGCGCGGGGAGGCGAGCTGCGGGTGCACTTCGACCGCGACCTGGCCGACGGTGAGCAGGACCGCGTCGGCATCAACCAGCACACCTTCCTCGTCGAGATCGAGGACTCCACTGGGGCCAGGGAGCGACTCCCGTTCGACCCCGACCACCCGCCTCGCGTCGAGGACGGCTGCGTGGCCGTCTTCACCGTCCACCCCGACGTGCTGCACGGGTCCGGCCGGCGCGGTGGCACGCGCAGCCTCGTCGGCGACACCGTCTTCGTGACCCTGCTCGGCGACCTCGTCCACGACTGTCACGGGCTGCCCGTCGACGCCGACTTCTTCGGGAGCTTCCCGAGCGGCGACGGTGTCCTGGGCGGCGTGCTGCGCAGCTGGTTCTTCGTCACCGACCGGAAGGAGGCCGGAGCATGACCACCCACCCCACCTTGGAGCCGGCCACGCGGCAGGGCTGCGGCGGCTGCGGCCGGTCCGGAGCTCCGTCGGGTTGCCACTGCTGCGACACGCCGGAGACCTGCCAGCTCGAGTGCCTGGAGCGACCTGTGTTCACCGCCGGCATGGTGCTGTCCGACACCGACCTCACGGCGCTGGTCGACTGGACGAGCACACGGTTGGGCCTGCACCGGCACCGCGACGGCTGGGGCGTCGTGTGCGGCCTCGACGTGCACTGCGACCCCGACCGTCCCGGCTCCGTCGTCGTCGACCCCGGGTACGCCGTGGGCTGCTGCGGCGAGGACATCGTCCTGTGCGAGCCGCAGACCGTCGACCTGACGGGTTGCTGCACGGTCGACTCACCCTGCGGCGAGCCCACCAAGGACCCGAAGGACCCTCAGAAGGATCGCGACCCCTGCGGCGACGTCGTCGTCGACATCGTGCTGTCGCCGGTGGCCTCACCCGCGGTGCCCGAGCTGGTCGACACCTGTGGGTGCGGGTGCGGGCAGGAGTCGCACGTCGTGACGACGCGGCTGCGCGAGGGCGGCCTCGTCGAGCCCGTGTGCGTGCACTTCCCGGGTGCCGACCCGAGGCAGGCCGCCGCCGAGCGCGCCCAGCTGGCGTACCGGGACTGCCATGCGCTCCTCCGGAGCTGGGTGGAGGCGGGGGCGAAGGGCGATGCCTCCCGGGACGACGTCGTCGCGTGGCTGCGTGAACGGGTCGTCGACCCACCGTGCGACTGGTGGGACACGACCTGCTCGGACCTGGCCGCGGCGGACGGCTCTGTGCAGGTCGACGCGGTCGTGGCCGGGGCGCTGTTCGACCTCGTGGTCGCCTGCCGGCACCGGCTGCTCCGCAGACGGTGCGACACCTGCGAGGGCGACCGGATCGGCCTGGCCCGCGTCTGGCTCCGGCGCAACGACACCGGGCGGGGCACGGCCTGCGTGGTCACCCGGGTCGACGCCTACCCGCCGCACCGTCGAGAGCTGGGCCACGACGCCCGCCCGTTGCCGGCCGGCGCCGAGGACCTCTCCTCATTCGTCTGGCAGCGGTGGGACCAGGTCTGCCCGCGCTGGCGGAGGCTGGCGCCGTCCGCCGGGCCGCTGGTGATCGACCTGCCGGGATCGGCCGGAGAGCTGCTGACGCTGCTGGACCTGACCGATCGACTGTGGTGGGAGTGCGGGGACGCTGCTCCCCAGCCGGTCGTCGTACGCACCCGCTGCCTCGGCGACCGGGTGGTGGGTTTCCGCGAGCGCAAGCGAAGCACCGACGACAACAGCGGCCTGGAGGACGTGCGAGGGATCGGAGTGGTGTACGCCCGGCTGCTCCGTGAGTCCGATATCAGCACGATCGAGGAGCTCGCGCTGTTGGAGCCTGGCGCGATCGCGAAGATCCTCGGCACCAACGAGGCGGCCGCCCTGGCCATCCAGCTCGATGCGGTGGATCGGGTGCAGGTCACGCCATGACTGTGCGTACGCACTTCCGCGAGGGCCGTCGGCTGGAAGCGACGGACCTCAACCGGGAGTCGGACTCGCGGGAGGCCGACGCCGCCCGCCACGTCGCTGTCGCGCACTCCGGCGGCTCTGCTACCAGACCGGTCCTGGTCGGCACCGCGGTGACCCATCCGACGGGCCTACCGTCCGTCGAGGTCACACCCGACGGTCCCGCCTCGGGCACAAGGTTCACGCTCGTCGGCGACACTCCCGCCCTCGAGCTGGGCGTGCGCGGGGCCCACCATGCGGCCGGGGACGTGACCACGCCGGCCGCACCGGTGGTGGTCGGTGCCCTACGTCTGTCCTCGCGGCCGCTGGTCGATCCGTCCGTGCCGTGGAGCATGCGCGCCCTCGACATACCCGGCGAGGACGGCACGACGGTGGCCCGGGAGCTGCGGATCGAGCTGGCCGCTCCACCCGGCTCACCGCCGTCCGAGAGCCGGGTGGCGATCGGCACCGTTGCGGGCACCGTCTTCACACCTGCGCTCGTCATTGACGCCGCCGGCACCGTGTCGGTCGACGGCGACCTCGAGGTGGCCGGATCGGTCTCCCAGGGCGAGATTCCTCCCGACCCGGCGGACCCACGCTTCGTCGAGCGGCTCGCCGACGTGGTGGCCCGCCGCGTGGTCGAAGCAGCCACCGGCACCTCGGGCGCGGTCATCGGCCTGACCGTGACCGCCGACGACACCGCGGCCGACGAGACGCCGCTCGACATCACCTTCACGCCGACCCGGGCGCTCACCCACTGGGGCGTGGCCCTGGAGGTACGACGCCAAGGCACGAGCGCATTCCGGCTGATCGGCATCGGCGGACCCACCACAGCCGGCACCGAGGTCGCCGTGGAGACGGCGGCGGTGCCGTGGTCGCCGCCCCTGACCTCCACGACACCCGGCCGCGCGGTGGTGGCCGTCGTCGCCTTCGACGCTGTGGGCACGATGCACGGCCAATCCGCGACGACCGCCCCGCTCACCGGCTGAGAGGACCTCCGATGCAGCGACCCCACTTCCAGGACGGCCGGGTGCTCCGCACCTCCGACTTCGTCGACGACCAGGCCTACCACCTCACCGGGCACCGGCGACACAACACGACGGGCCACCGGTGGGGAGTCGCCTCCGGCCTGCGCCTGGTGCTGCTCGACGGTGAGCTCGTCGTCGAGCCGGGGCTGGCGGTCGACGGCTACGGGCGTGACGTCGTGCTGGACAGCGCCCGCGGGCTCGACCTCCGGGGCTTCGACGTGCGGGGGGTCGAGGACGTCGACGTGTGGGTCGTCTACGACCGACGGCCGGTGCCGGCGATCGGCGACGGTGTCGACCTGCTGGTCGACGCGGCCGTGGTCGAGGTCTCCGACGCGGGTGACATCGACCCCCGGCGTCCGCCGGGCGTCGACGCCGCCGACCTCGACCATCCGGGGAGCAGGCCGCCCCCCGACGACCCGGTGCGCCGCTGGCCGGTCTACCTGGGCCGGATCAGACGCGACCTCACCGACCTCGGAGCACCACCGGTCATCGAGACCGACCTGCGCCCGTGGATCGGACTCGTGGGTGGCAGCGTCGAGACGCCCGACGGCACGCCCTGGCTGTCGCTGACGGAGGGCGCCGTCCCGTCGCTGGCCATCGGCCTGGCCAACGGCGAAGGTGACCATCCACTCACGATCAGTGCGGCGGACGGCGTACACCTCGACGCGCAGCTCACCGTCGACGGCGAGCTGGTGCTGCGCGGTGGATCACTGGTCCTCGACCCCGAGGGGCCGCCGATCACGAACCCACCGGCCGACACGTCCGAGTGGTCGCTCAGCCATGCTGCGGGCGACGCGGCTCACGAGCTGCGCGTCGCGATGCCTCCCGCTGGTGTCGGGGACCCGCCCCGGCGGGTGGTCGTCGGCGCCTGGCAGGACGACGAGTTCGTGCCGCGCCTCGTCGTCGACGAGGGCGGCACCGTCACGATCGCCGGCAACCTGGTGGTGGGGGGCCGGCTGTCGGCGTCGTCGGTCCAGGAGGCCCAGCTCAGCGACGACGCTCGGGCCTACCTCGCCGGGCTGCAGGCCACCAGCCTGCTCTCGCTCTTCGGCGTCGTGGGCGAGATCGGCTGAGGACGGGCGTGGACGGACATGGACGTCACGATCGGGCACCTCCGACTGGCCGGCCGGGTCGTCGGCTCGCGAGACCGTGACCCGACGACCGGCGTTCTCGACCTGCTCACCGGACCTGCTGCCCGCGAGCACCTCCTGACAGTGCTGACGTCGGCCTTCGACGGCGAGGAGGTGATCGTCATCCGGTCGCTGGCCTGCTCCGCCACGCTCCGGGCCGACGCGCGATCTGCGCCCACCGGGCTGGCAGGCTCGATCACCGCCTCAGCCGCCCGTCTGCTGCGCGAGCATCCCACCGACGACGACTGCGTCGTCCGGTTCGCCGACGAGGCGTCCTATGTCGCCGCCTACGTGCACGACTGTCTCGCCGGGCACGCGCAACGGTGGTACTACGACGCCTTCGAGCCGTTCCGCCGCCACAACGGCTCCACCGACCTGGCGGCCCTGCTGGCAGCGCACCGGGCACTGCGCTGGCGGGTCCTCACGCGCGTACGCCGGTACGGCGATCTCGACGAGCTGCTGGACGCGTTGGGCGACCGGGCCTCTGACCTGGTCGCCGGCAGCGCTGACGAAGGGGCCGGCTGGTCGGCGCTCGTCGCCACGGCTGCGGCCATCGTGGGCCCAGCCGTGGGCGCCACCGTGCCCGTCGACGACCGCACGGTCACGGCACTCCTGCACGCCGAGCCGCCACCCGACTGGCGCGACGCGACCAGCCTCGGTCGCGCCGTCGCGATCGCGACGACCTCGCTCCTGCCTTCGCCGGTCGGCGCCGAGGACGAGACGGTCGATCGGCTGCTGATCGCCGCCCGCGACCACGACTGGTTCGACCAGGATGCCTTTGCGGACGGCCTAGCGGCCCGCCGGATGCCGCACCCGGGGATCGCCGAGGAGGCCGTCCAGTCGGTGCTCTCTCCCCGGGCGCGGCAGGTGCTCACCGAGCTCGCCGCGGTCGTTTCCGACCCGTCCCTCGTGCTGGACCCGCGACGGCCGACGTCGACGGCCAACCTGGTGCGGCTCGTCACCGCTCTCGTGGACGCCGCTCCGAGCTGGGAGGACGAAGACCTGGCCCGCGCGGTGGTCGCCCACGTGCTGCGCAGCTGGGAGACGGGAGGCTCGGTCGGCACGACCGCGTCGACACCGCCTGGCCGGCCACCAGGTGGGGGTGATGCCGGCACACAGCTGCCGGCCTCGCCGGCCGGGCAGCCACCCGTGGCGCAGCCGAGAGCCGCGAGCCGGCCCTCCCCCGCCGGACCCGTGGCCGGAGCCCCAGCCCCGGCGAGTCCGGTCGACATCGCCCGACTGCTCGAAGAGCGCTTCCCGCGCCCCGGGCCGCCCGGTGACGTGTGGGCGTCGTCGGCAGCAGGCGGGCTGCTCCTGCTGCGGGCTCTGCTCGACCTCGGGCTGTCGCCTTACCTGCTGGGGCGGGTGGGCCACGACGACGAACCGTTGCTCAACGCGCTGCTGCGTCGCTGGAGTGGCGGCCCGGTCGGGGAAGGTCCAGCGAACGACCCGGTGCTCAGCGCCGTCCTCACCGCAGCCGGTGATCCGGCGCCGATCGGCCGCCTCGACGATGCGTGTCGGCTCGCTCTCCGGCGGCTGATCGGCCTCCGCCTCGTGGACGAGCCCCGGCATGCTGTCGCCGTCCCTCACGGTGCGACCGGCGTCGCCACCGTCGTGGTCGACGGGTCTGGTCGCTTCCTGCCGTTCACCGGGAAGGTAGCCGACCGCGAACTGCCACCGGAGGACAACCCCGACGGACGCGCCGCGATCGCCGACGCCCTGGCGGCGGTCTCGGTGGTGCACGACGGTCCCGAGGACCTGCTGCTCGACCTCCTCGCTGTCAGCACCCTCCAGGCCTGGTCGCGGTGGCTGCCCGGCTTCGCGCAGTCGAGCGTGCCGTTCCTCCTCACCACCTTCGTACGCCGACCGGCCTCGGTGGAGGTGAGCGACTCCGAGATCACGGTGCTGCTCCCCCCGCGCTCCCACGACGTCGTGCTCGAGCTCGCCGGCTACCTCGACCCGCTCGACGCCGTGCCGGCGCTCGGTGGCCGCCGGGTCCGGTTCGTCACCGGGGACAGCCATGCCACCTGACGTCACGCCGTACTCATCGGGCCTGGAGCACCTCCACGACGAGCTGCGCCGGGTGGAGCTCCTCGTGCGGGCTCAGGTGGAGCGGTGGCGGACGGCCGTCGGCGAGCAGCGCGTCGACACCGCCTGGGGCACGGGGATCCTCGATCCACGGGAGATCGAGCGCTACCTCGGCCACGACTTCACCGAGCCTATGGCCGGACACGACACCCCTGAGCCTGCGCAGGTGCTCATAGGCAGGAGCCACGCGCTGGTCGCGGAGATCCGGAGGCGGCGCGACCAGACCGACGACGCACTGCTGCCCCTCGAACGCCTCCGGGCGTCGTTCGCCCTGAAGCCGACCGACGTCACCGTGCTGCTCGTGTGCCTGCTCGGCGAGCTCGACGGTCGCTATCGGCGGCTGTTCGCCTACCTGGCCGACGAGCGCTGGCTCCGGAGCCCGTCGGTGTCGCTGCTGAGCGAGGTCGTGCAGCCAGGCCCCCAGGGACTGGCGGGGTTCCGCGCCCGCTTCGCGCCCGACGCCCCCCTCGTCGCGCACCGGCTCATCACGGTTGTCGAGCAGCCGTCAGTCGGCGACACGGGCCTGTCGGCCCGCTCGGTCACCGTCGACGACCGCATCGTCGGCTTCCTCACCGGCGAGGACCACCTCGAGGGGTGGTTGGCCGAGTCGGTCCGGCTCGCCGACCCGCTGCCATGGGACCGGCTGGTGCTCAGCGACGAGCGACTGGCCGAGCTGTTGTCCCTCACCGCGGCATGCCGCGACGGGGACGGCCCGGGTGCGACGGTCGCACTGATCGGCGTCGAGGGCAGTGGGCGTTCGTCGGTCGCCCGCTGCGTCGCGACCCAGCTCGGCCTGCCACTGATGGTCGTCGACGTCGGCCGTGCCATCGCCGAGGGAGACGGGTTCCACCTTGACGTCTACCGCGAGGCCGTCCTGCGGCAGGCGGCAGTCCTGTGGCGCGGCTGCCCGGACCTGGTGGGTCGTGAGGTCGAGCGCGACCGTTGGTGGGCCGAGCTGCTGATCGCCGCTGCGCGGCATCCGGAGCCGACCTTCGTCGACCACGCGCAGCCCTGGGACCCGCCGGTGCGGGTGACCGGCGGCGGTGCGTTCTACCGGGTGTCGTGCCCCTCTCCCGGGTTGGCAGAGCGCGAGGTCCTGTGGACGCGCCTGCTGCGCGGAGCACACGGGGGTGCTGAGAAGGACGGCGCGGAAGCAGGTGGAGTCGAGACACTGGCTGCCGGGCTGGCCGGCACCTTCCTGCTCACACCCGGGCGGATGCGCGACGCCCTCACGATGGCCGGCGAGCTGGCCAGGAGTCGGCAGGGCGACGACGACGACGTGACCGTGCAGGACCTCGACGAGGCCTGCCGCCGTCAGTCGTCGCGGCGGTTGCTGCACGTAGCTCGCCGGGTCGAGGCTCCGGCCGACATGACCCTGGCCGACATCGTGCTGCCCGCCGACACCATCGGGCAGCTGCTGGCTCTGCGCGACCGGATCGCCCACCGACACCGGGTCGAACAGCTCCTCGGCCCCGGCCGCGCCGGGCCGAAGGGGCTGGTCGCGATGTTCAGCGGCTCCTCGGGCACCGGCAAGACGTTGGCGGCCGGGCTTCTCGCCAAGGACCTGGGCCGTGACCTGCTCAAGGTCGACCTCTCCCAGGTCGTGAGCAAGTGGGTCGGGGAGACCGAGAAGAACCTCGACCGTGTGCTGCGCGACGTACAGGAGGCGCACGCCATCCTCTTCTTCGACGAGGCCGAGGCCATCTTCGGCCAGCGCGGCACCGTCACCAACGCCCAGGACCGGTACGCCCTCCAGGAGACCAGCTTCCTGCTCCAGCGGATCGAGGAGCACGAGGGCGTGGTCATCCTGGCCACCAACCTGCGGCAGAACCTGGACGCGGCCTTCAGCCGCCGGATCCAGCTGACGATCGACTTCCGTACGCCGGACGACGCGGGCAGGCTGCGAATCTGGCAGCTGGCCCTCTCCTCGGTCGATCACGACCTCGCCGAGGCCGACATCGCACGCGTCGCGACCGGGACCCGTCTCTCTGCCGCCGCGATCATGCAGGTCGTCCTGAGCGCCACCTTCGTCGCCGTGGCCCGAGACCCGGAGACGCCCGTGGTCAGCGCCGCCGACGTGGAGCAGGCGATCCGTGCCGAGCTGCAACGGGTGGGACTGCCTTCACCGCCCGCGCCCAGACCGGTCGCACCCGTCGGGGGGTGACGCAGCCACACCGTTTCGAAGCCCGGCCAGCCGATCGGCGTACCCAGCCAGTCCGTCGCCGAGCTCCACGCCCGCCTCTCGCAGGCGCTCGTCCAGCCCCGCCAGCACGTCCCGCGCACGCCCGATCCGCTCCTCGTCGCCCGACAGGCTGTTGCCGATCACCGCTGGCATCCTGCGCACGAGGTCCCACACCGCCCCGCCGACGTCGGGTGTCACGTCACTGCTCGCGGCCGCCCGGGCGTGATCCCACTCATCCAGCCGCTGCCGCGCTCCTGCCAGTACGTCGTCGAGCCCGGACTTCAGCTCGTCGAGTGTCTCCCCCAGCTCCTCCCGCATCCGGCGTACGTCGTCGTCATCCATGTGGCACCTCACTCGTCTTGCGACCGCTCGAGCATCGACGCGACATCCGTCCAGTCGTTCTCCTCAGCCATGAGCCGGCCACCATTCATTACGAAGTCGGGCATCTCGCCCAGATGCCGAGACGACCACCAGGCCGCAGACTGCAGAGCGCCCCATGCCCGCTCGGGCTCACCCCGGTCCCTCAGCACAACGACGGCCTCAGCGTGGGCCAGACCTCGATAATCGAGGCCTTCGTTGTCCATCGCGTGAGCCAGCGCCCTGGTGATGGGATCTTCGATGTCCGGCTCCTGCTCGAGCCGCATCGCTGACTCAAGCAGGACCGTCTCTGCGGAGCCCTCACCTATGTCAGCGCGCCACGAGACCCTGGGAGACAGTCCGCTGTCGACGCCGGCTGCTCCTTCGATGATGGACTGTCTCGGCAGCGCCGAGCGGTCGGGTGCGCCGCGGCCGGAAAGCTCGAGCACTTCGGACCAGCACATCACTCGACGAGACCACCTCCCATATGCCTCCGTGCTGGCCGGAGCCGGAAACTGACCGGCAGAATGCGCGTCGAGCCACTGCGCATACAGACGTGCCG
>JBDSLK010000083.1:0-6496 GCA_039916425.1 Nocardioides sp. | reverse complement strand
CACCTCGACGGGATGGACTCCCTGCTGTCGATCGTGCAGATGCCCGCGGGGGTCCCCGTGGCCACCGTGTCCATCGGCAACGCCCGCAACGCCGGCCTGCTGGCCGTGCGCATCCTCGCGGTCGCCGACCCCGGCCTCCGGCAGCGGATGCTGGACTTCCAAGACGAGCTGCGGCGGACCGCCGAGCACAAGGGCGAGGCCGTGCGCTCCCAGGCCACCGGACGCCGGGTCGGCTTCTGAGCCCCGACTCCGCCTCCCGGCGCCTGGTCGGCATCGACCTGGCGCGCTGCCTGGCGCTGCTCGGCATGATGGCCACGCACGTGCTCGACCCGGTGGCGTCCGACGGCTCGCTGGCGGCGGGACAGTGGCTCGCGGGCGGCCGCGCGTCGGCGCTCTTCGCCGTGCTCGCCGGGCTCAGCCTGGCGTTGATGACAGGCGGACCGCGGCCGGTGACGGGCCGGGAGCGGCGGGCCCGGTCGGCGGGCCTGGCCGTGCGGGCACTGCTTATCGCCGTCCTCGGCCTGGCGCTGGGTGACCTCGACTCCGGGCTGGCCGTGATCCTGACCTACTACGGCCTCCTCTTCTGCTGCGCCCTGCCTTTCCTCGGTCTGCGCGCCCGGTCCCTGCTCGGGCTGGCCGCCGTCTGGGTGGTGCTCGCGCCCGTGATGTCGCACCTGGTGCGGCCCCTGCTCCCCGGCCGCGGCACCGCCAGCCCGACGTTCGCGGCTCTCGCCGATCCCGCACAGCTGGGCTCCGAGCTGCTGCTGACCGGCTACTACCCGGTGCTGCCGTGGCTGGCCTACGTGCTGGTGGGGCTGGCCCTGGGCCGTCTCGACCTCGGGTCCCGCCGGGTGCAGGCGCGGGTCACCGTCGTCGGCGGCGCGCTGGCGGTCGTGGCCTCGGCGGTGTCGGCGTCCCTGACCCGGCAGGCCTCGGTGGTCGCGGCCCTGGCGTCCGACCCGCAGACGGGGGAGTCCGGCGCCGAGCTCCTCGACCGGATCTCCTACGGTGTCTTCGGCAGCACGCCCACCGGAGGTGCCTGGCAGTGGCTGCTGGTCGTGGCCCCCCACTCGGGCACGCCGTTCGACCTGGCTCAGACGATCGGCAGCGCCCTGCTGGTGACCGGTCTCTGCCTGCTGGTGGTCGGGGTGCTGCCGGAGGCGGGCGAGCGGTTCGTGGCAGTGTTCTTCGGCGCCGGCACGATGACCCTGACGCTCTACACGCTGCACGTGGTGATGAAGACGCCCGAGGTGTGGCCGGCCGAACGCCCCGACACCTACGTCTGGCACGTGCTGGTGGTGCTGGGGGTGGGCTCGCTCTACGCCGGGCAACGCCGTCGCGGACCCCTCGAGCAGGGGGTGTCGCTCGCCTCCGGGTCGCTCACCCGGGCCGCGCGGGGCATTCGATCACCGACCCCCACCTAGGGTCGACGCCATGGGACGGACCATCGAGATCGCGACACCCGACGGGCCGGCGGAGGCCTACCTCACCCGCCCGGACGACGACACACCCCACCCGGGGGTGCTCTTCTACGTCGACGCGATCGGACTGCGGCCGCGCATCGAGGAGATGGCCGACCGGATCGCTTCGTGGGGCTACGTCGTGCTGGCTCCGAACGTGTTCTACCGCGACGGCACGGCGGCCGGCCTGGCGCCGACCACGGATCTGACCGTGCCGGCCAACCGGGAGGCCTTCTTCGGCGAGGCGATGGCCCGGGTCGGCGCCCTGGTCCCCGACCTGTCCGACCCGGACGCCCGCCGGTGGGTCGACGCCCTCCTCGAGCATGCCGGGGCACCGATCGGGGTCACGGGGTACTGCATGGGGGCCAGGTTGGCGACCCGCACGGCCGCGGTCGCGCCCGACGAGGTGGCCGCCGTCGGTGGCTTCCACGGGGGCGGCCTGGTGACCGACGGTCCCGACAGCCCCCACCTGACGCTGCGAGACGCCCGCGCCGAGTTCGTCTACGGCCACGCCGACCACGACCGGTCGATGCCACCGGAGGCGGTGGCGACGCTCGGCCGGGCCCTCGAGGAGGCCGGCCTCAACCACGTCAACGAGGTCTACGCCGGTGCCTCGCACGGCTACACCATGGCCGACTCCGCGCCCTACGACGAGGCCGCGACCGAGCGGCACTTCGCGGCGCTGGAGGGCCTCTTCGCCCGCACTCTGTGAGTCTCAATCGCCGTCTCGGACCTGGCCGCGCAGCGACTTGGTCCGGCCGCGCTGCTTCTTGGCCTCCAGGCGGCGGCGCTGGGACGACCGGGTGGGTCGGGTCGGGCGGCGGGGCGGTGGCGGCGGGGCCAGGGCCTCGCGCAGGAGCACGGCGAGCCGCTCCCGGGCGGCGACCCGGTTGCGGTGCTGCGATCGGTGTTCGGAGGCGGCGATCACGACCCGGCCAGCCACGAGCCGCGGCGCGAGGTGACGCAGCGCCCGGCGACGCTGGGTGTCGTTGAGGGTCGGCGACCCCGTGACGTCCCACTCGAGCTCGACGCGACTGTCGCTGGTGTTGACCGACTGGCCACCCGGACCGGGGGAGCGTGAGAACCGCTCGACGAGCTCTCCGTCGGGCACCACGAGTCCGTCGGGCAGACCGGGCCCGGGCGGCACCCGCAGGTCAAGCACGTCGCCGTCCCCACTCGATCGCCGGGCAGGTGTCCATCACCATCGGCACGCCCGCGGCCACGGTCCGCTCGAAGGCGTCGACGTCGACCACCCCGAGCTGGAACCACACGCCGCGCGCGCCCACCGTCACTGCCTGGTCGGCGAACTCGCCGGCGTGGTCGGAGCGCCGGAACACGTCGACCACGTCCACGGGGAACGGCACGTCGGCCAGGGTCGCGTAGCCCTGTTCTCCCAGCACCACCGGGGCGGCCGGGTGCACGGGGACGATCTGTTTGCCGTGCTGCTGGAGCAGCGAGGCGATGGAGTACGCCGTACGGCGCGGGTCGCCCGAGAGTCCGACGACCGCCCAGGTGTCGCAGTCGTCGAGCATGAGAGCCACCGCGTCGGGCGCCTGCCAGTCGTGGGACATGTCACCACGGTAGTCGGGACGCAACGAAGTTACCCGCTCGTAGAATCCGGAGTATGTCTGAGACCAGCGCTACCTTCTTCGCCCTCTCCGAGGAGCACCAAGCCATCCGGGAGGCCGTCCGGGCCGTGTGCGACGCCAAGGTCGCGCCGTACGCCGCCGAGGTCGACGAGGAGGGCCGCTACCCGCGGGAGGCGGCCGCGGCCCTGCTGGCTGCGGACTTCCACGCCCCGCACGTGCCGGAGGAGTACGGCGGCGCCGGAGCCGACGCCCTGGCCACGGTGCTGGTCATCGAGGAGGTCGCCCGCGCCTGCGCGTCCAGCAGCCTGATCCCCGCGGTCAACAAGCTCGGCTCGCTGCCGGTGATGCTGGCGGGCTCGGAGGAGCTGAAGCGGAAGTACCTCACCAAGCTCGCCGCCGGGGAGGGCGGCTTCTCCTACTGCCTGTCCGAGCCCGACGCCGGCTCCGACGCCGCGGCGATGAAGACCCGGGCGGTCAAGGACGGCGACCACTGGGTCCTCGACGGGGTGAAGCGGTGGATCACCAATGCCGGCGAGTCGGAGTTCTACACCGTGATGGCGGTGACCGACCCCGACCAGCGGGCCCGCGGCATCTCCGCCTTCGTGGTCGAGAAGTCCGACGAGGGTGTCTCGTTCGGGGCGCCGGAGAAGAAGCTCGGCATCAAGGGGTCGCCGACCCGCGAGGTCTACCTCGACCACGTGCGGATCCCCGCCGACCGGATGATCGGCGCGGAGGGCACCGGCTTCGAGACCGCGATGCGCACCCTGGACCACACCCGGATCACGATCGCGGCCCAGGCCGTCGGCATCGCTCAGGGAGCGCTCGACCACGCCCTCGGCTACGCACGCGAGAGGCAGCAGTTCGGCAAGCCGATCGCCGACTTCCAGGGCCTCCAGTTCATGCTGGCCGACATGGGCATGAAGATCGAGGCGGCCCGCCAGCTGACCTACGCCGCAGCGGGACGCTCCGAGCGAATGGACCACGACCTGACCTTCTTCGGGGCGGCCGCCAAGTGCTTCGCCTCGGACGTGGCGATGCAGGTCACCATCGACGCCGTGCAGGTGCTCGGGGGCTACGGCTACACCCGCGACTACCCGGTCGAGCGGATGATGCGTGACGCCAAGATCACCCAGATCTACGAGGGCACCAACCAGGTGCAGCGGATCGTGATGGCCCGCCAGCTCCTCGCCGGGGTGCAGTCCGACCTCTGAGGCGTCACTCCGGGCCTGGTGAGACCGAGGGTCAACCACGTCTAGACCAGGTCGAGGTACGGCCCACCCCACTTTTGCGGACCCCAAGGTACTCCCAAGGTGCACACCTCACGGTGACCTCAGTTGTGCATTCGCCGGGCTCGGGCCAGACCAGAGGTGGCTAGGTCAATGATTCATTCCAAGACGTTCTCTCGCAGGGCAGTGCGGCCCCTTCACCGGAGCCGCGCCGCGGCCGTGACGGCGTGCCTCGCCGTCCTCATCAGCTTCCTCGCCCCGTGGACGAATACCACGGCGGACGCAGCGCAGGTCGTCGGGCAGGGGTTCACCGTGACGCCCTCCGACCTGGCCTTCATCCTCAAGCAGATCAAGATCGCCGAGGCCCACGTCGCCAACACGACGTCCGCGACGGGCCCGTGCGGCGCCCTGGTGGGCACCGGCCCCAACCAGTTATCGAGTCCGCTGCTCTCGCTCGGGCTGCGTACCGTCGACGGCTCATGCAACAACCTGGTGCCCGGCAAGGAGAAGATCGGCGCCGCCGACGAACTGTTCCCGCGGCTGACAACCGCCACGTTCAAGGACGCGGGAGCCGTACCCCCGGGCTTCGGACCTCCCGGATCGACGTCGTACAAGCAGACCCAGGGCAACGTCTTCGACACCGAGCCTCGCACCGTCAGCAACCTGATCGTGGACCAGACCTTCACCAACCCGGCGGCCATCGCCGCGGCCGGCTTCCCGGTCCGGACGCAGGGCAACCCCGGCATCAAGCCATGCACGACCGACCCCGACCCGCTGGCTGACCCGCCGATCGCGGCCGTCCCAGTGGGCTGCACCCCGTCCTACCAGACCCTGTTCATCCCCAACGTCACCACGGACGTCGGCCTCTCACCGCCGTACAACTCCCTCTTCACGCTGTTCGGCCAGTTCTTCGACCACGGCATCGACCAGACGGTCAAGGGCGGCAGCGGCACGGTCTTCGTCCCCCTGAAAGACGACGACCCGCTCGTCGCGGGCAAGGACCACATCTTCGGCAATGCTGACGACCTGAACCCGAACCTCCGGTTCATGGTGCTGACGCGCGGCACCAACCAGCCGGGTCCGGATGGCATCCTCGGGACCACTGACGACATCCGGGACGTGAAGAACACCGACTCGCCCTGGGTGGACCAGAGCCAGACCTACACCTCCCACGCCTCGCACCAGGCATTCCTGCGGGAGTACTGGCTGAACGCCGGCCCGGACAACATCACGGGCAACGCCGACGACCGGCCGGTCGCAACCGGCAAGCTGCTCGGCCAGTTCTCGTTGGCGCCCGACACCGCGGACACCGGCATGGCTACCTGGGCGTCGACCAAGGAGCAGGCCGAGACCCTGTTGGGGCTGAAGCTGGTCGACAGGGACGTGCTGAACGTCCCGATGCTCGCGGTCGACGCCTACGGGAAGTTCATCCCGGGTCCCGCCCGCGGACTGCCGCAGTACGTGACCGCGACCGGACTGGTCGAGGGTGACCGGGCGAACCCCGTCCCCGTGCCAACCGATGTGAAGTACTTCGACACGCCGTTCCTGACCGACATCGCGCACAACGCAGACCCCGGCAAGGTGGGTCCTTGCACGACGGACATCGGTGTGACGCCTCGAGTGCCGACTGGTTGCTTGAGTCCTGATGCCGACACCACCGCGTCGGCCGACTTCGCCAGCCAGCCGGCGGGGACCTACGACGACGAGATGCTCAACGCTCACTTCATCGCCGGTGACGGCCGGGTCAATGAGAACATCGGCCTGACCACCATCCACCAGGTCTTCCACTCCGAGCACGACCGACTGATCGACGACATCAAGAACACCCTCACCACCGATGCCGCCATCGCAGGCAACACGAGGGGCGCCGCGGCGCTCACCGAGTGGAAACTGGCTGCCGGCGCAGATGGTTGGAACGGTGAGCGCCTCTTCCAGGCGGCTCGCTTCGTCACCGAGATGGAGTACCAGCACCTGGTCTTCGAGGAGTTCGCTCGCAAGATCAAGCCTCTGATCAACCCCTTCCAGCCGTTCGCCTTCACCCAGACCGACCTCAACCCCGCAATCCGGGCCGAGTTCGCCCACGCCGTCTACCGCTTCGGCCACTCGATGCTCACCGAGACGATCTCTCGGACGAACGCGGACGGCACGAGCAATGACATCTCGTTGCTGGAAGGATTCCTGAACCCACCGTCCTACACCAATGGTGGCACCGCAGGCACGC
>JBDSLK010000082.1:0-3238 GCA_039916425.1 Nocardioides sp. | reverse complement strand
AGCTTCCTCGACTAGATCTTCCGGAAGGCCACGCAGGCGTTGTGGCCGCCGAACCCGAACGAGTTCGACAGCGCGAACGTGACGTCGAGGTCGCGCGCCTCGTTCGGCGTGACATCCAGGTCGCAGTCCGGATCCGGCGTGGCGTAGTGGATCGTGGGCGGGATCCGCCCGGTCTCGATCGCCTTCGCGCAGACGGCTGCCTCGATCGCGCCGGCCGCACCCAGCATGTGGCCGGTCATGGACTTCGTCGACGAGACGGCGACCCTGCGGGCGTCGTCGCCCAGCACGCCCGTGATGGCCGCGGACTCAGCCGCGTCGTTCAGCGGGGTCGAGGTGCCGTGCGCGTTGATGTAGGTCACGTCGGCCGGCTCGGCGCCGGCGTCCCGCAGCGCCCACCGCATCGCGAGCGCTGCGCCCGAGCCCTTGGGGTCCGGCGCCGTGATGTGGAACGCGTCGTCGCTGGCGCCGGCGCCGGCGAGCTCGCAGTAGATCCGTGCACCGCGGGCGCGGGCGCGCTCCTCGCTCTCCACGATCAACGTGACGGCCCCCTCGCTCAGCACGAATCCATCGCGGTCCGCGTCGAACGGCCTCGAGGCCGTCTCCGGGTCAGGGTTCTTCGTGAGCGCCGTCATCTGCGAGAACGCCGCGACCGTCAGGGGCAACGTCGCCGATTCCGAGCCGCCGGCGACGACCAGGTCCAGGGTGCCGGAGCGGATCAGGCGGAGTGCTTCGAACAGGGCGTGGTTGCTGGACGAGCAGGCGGAGATCGTGGCGAAGTTCGCGCCCGTCAGCCCGAATCGCATGGCGATATGCCCGGCGGGGGCGTTGGCCATCAGCATCGGGACCATGAACGGCGAGACGCGCCCGGGTCCCTTCTCCAGCAGCACGGAATGCTGGTTCAGCAGCGTCTCGATGCCACCGATCCCGGTGGCGAAGATGACGCCGCCGCGGTCGGCGACGACCTCGGGGGTGCCGGCGTCGTCCCACGCGAGCTGCGCGGAGGCGACGCCGAACTGCGTGAACCGGTCGGTGCGCCGGGCCTCCTTCGTGTCGAGGAAGTCGGTGGGCTCGAAGCCGTCGACCTCGCCGGCGAGCGTGACGGGCAGGTCGTCGACGGGGAATCGGGTGATCCGCCGCACCCCGTTACGGCCGCCGAGCATCCCCGCCCAGAACTCGTCCACACCGATGCCGACCGGTGTGACGGGCCCGATGCCGGTGATGACGGCTCTGCGCTGCTCGCTCATGTGGAACTCAGCTCCTGGCGGTGCGTGGGGACGGTCAGGACGCCCCGACCTTCGAGGCGACCAGGTCGATCGCGCCGCCCACGGTCTTCACCGACTCCATCTCCTCCTCGGGGATCTCGATGCTCCACTCCTCCTCGAGCGCCAGCACCGCCTCCACGAGGTCGAGCGAGTCCGCGTTCAGATCCTCGGCGAACCGCGCGTCGGGTACCACCTGCGCTTCGTCCACGGCGAGCTGCTCCGCGAGGACCTTCTTGACCCGGGCCTCGATGTCCGACCTCTCCATGCCGTCTCCCTTCCGTCAGCAGCGGTCCCGCAACCCTACGGGCGGGCCGCGGGTTCGACCACGCTACGCCGTGAGTCCCCCGTCCACCGGGATCACAGCGCCGTTCACGTACGACGCCTCGTCCGACATCAGGAACCGGACGACGCCGGCGACCTCCTGCACGGTGGCCGTGCGCCCGAGTGGCGTCTGCTCCACGTAGAAGGCGCGGGCGGCGTCGGTGAGGTGACTGGTCATCTCGGTGTCGACGAGTCCGGGGCAGACGGCGTTCACGGTGATGCCCTTCACGCCCACCTCCCGGGCGAGAGACTTCGTGAGGCCCACCAGCGCGGTCTTGGTTGCGGCGTAGACGGTCTGGCCGGCATTGCCGCGGAGCGCCACCGCGGAGCTCATGTTGACCATCCTGCCCCAGCGCTCCTTCAGCATGCCGCGCATCGCCGCCTTCGCGCACAGGAACGCGCCACGAACGTTCGTATCCATCACCCGGTCGTAGGTCTCCATGTTGTACTTGAGCAACAGCCCGTCCTGGCTCAGCCCCGCGTTGTTGATCAGGCCGGTGACGGGGCCGAGCTCGTCGGCGACCCGGCGGAACGCCTCCTGCACGGCCGTCTCGTCGGTCGTGTCGAGGTACACCGCGATGCCGGGAGTTCCGGCGGCCTCGAGGGCGGCCACGGCCTCCTTTGCGGCGGCCTCGTTCGAGCGGTAGCCGATGGCGACCTGCCAGCCGGCCTCGGCGAGCGCCACGCCGCAGGCGAGCCCGATGCCACTGGAGGCGCCGGTCACCACCGCGACCCGTGAGCCCGTCACGGCTGCGGCTCCGCCATCGTCCACCGAACGAGCGACGCGCCCCAGGTGAGCCCCGCGCCGAACGACGTGAACAACACGAGGTCGCCCTCCCGGATGCGGCCGCTGCGCCACGCGCGATCCAGGGCGATCGGGATCGAGGCGGTCGAGGTGTTGCCGACCTCGGCGACGTCGATGACCGCCCGCTCGGCGGGGATGTGCAGCCGCTCGGCGACGGCGGTCATGATGCGGGCGTTGGCCTGATGGGGGATCAGTAGGTCCACGTCCTCGGGGCCGAACCCGGACTTCTCGAGCAGCTCGCGGCAGGCAGCAGCCATCTCGGTGACAGCGCGCTTGAACACCTCGCGGCCGTTCGGCATGGCGATGTCGTGACGCGCGGCATCGACCGTCTCGTGCGAGGCGGGCTCGCGTGAGCCGCCGCCCGGAACCCACAGGATCTCCGCCGCCGTGCCGTCGGCGCCGAGGGTGGTGCCGAGGATGCCGGGCTGGTCGACGGCCTGGATGACGGCGGCGCCCGCGCCGTCGCCGAACAGGATGCAGGTGCCACGGTCGGTGAAGTTGAGGATGCGGCTGAAGACCTCGGCGCCGATCAGCAGGATGGTGTCGGCCATCCCCGCGGTCACGAACGCGGTGGCGGTCGACAGGCCGTAGGAGAAGCCGGCACAGGCCGCCTGCACGTCGAAGGCCGGACAGGTCACACCGAGCTTGCGCTGCGTCCATACGGCGGTCGACGGGAACGGCATGTCGCCCGTGGTGGTGGCAACGACGATCATGTCGACCTGCTCGGGGCCGATGCCGGCGCTCTCCAGCGCCTCCCGCCCCGCCTCACGCGCGAGGTCGGACGTCACCGTGCCCTCGTCGGCGAAGCGGCGGGACTCGATGCCCGTGCGGTCGCGGATCCACTCGTCGG
>JBDSLK010000081.1:0-3302 GCA_039916425.1 Nocardioides sp. | reverse complement strand
GCTCGGGCCGTTGGCCGGCACGGTGTACGCCGACGTCGCGGCCTTCGGGGACGAGCACGCCGCCGAGGGCGTGATCGTCTTCGTCGAGGCCAGCGACGACGACGCGTTCACGATCTGCCGCCACCTGCACGCGATGCGGTACGCCGGGTGGTTCGACCACGCGACGGGGGTGCTGGTCGGACGCACCCACGCGCCGGACTCGAGCACCATGACCCAGCGCGAGGCGGTCGCGGACGCGCTCGGGGGTCTGGGCGTCCCGGTCGTGCTCGACGTCGAGTGCGGCCACGTCGCGCCGTTCCTGCCCCTGGTCAGCGGCGCCCGAGCCCGGGTCGTGATGGCCGGTGACCGCCGCGAGATCACCCAGGACCTGACCCGGTGACGGCACGGGTGGTCGAGCTGGTCGGGGTCTACCACGCGAACGGGAGTCTGCGCGGCGAGCTGGCGTACGCCGTCGGCAAGCTGCTCGGCACGGCACACTGCGCCCTCTGCGACATCACGCACGCCGTCGTGCGTCGCAAACCGGCCTGGGACGCGATGGTCACCCGGCTCGGTCTGCCGGTGGTGCTGCTGCACCTCGACGAGCTGCCGGTGGACGTGGCGACGGCCTGCGAGCTGTCGGGGACCCCGGTCGTGCTCGGGCGGGTCGGCGAGGGCGTCCTCGTGCCGCTGCTCGACGACGGGGCGCTCGAGGGTCTCGGCTCGTCGGTGGACGCCTTCGAGCGAGCGGTGCGGTCGGCGGCCTCGGCTCAGGCACTGACCCTCGGCTGACCCGTCCGAGGCGTCGGCGCGAGTCGTCGGTCGGCCAGGGCGACCAGCCCGAAGACGAGCAGGAACAGCACCGTGATCCCGACACCGGCGCCCACGACCGAGCCCCAGCCCTCCTCCCGGTAGTCCAGGAAGGGGTAGGGGAACCAGCGCCCCGCTGCCCCGACGGCGAGTGTCCAGGCCAGCCAGAGCAGTGGCCACGCCAACGACCAGCCGACCTCGCGCCGGGTGACCCGGGGTCGCGGGCCGAAGGCCAGCCAGCCGACGACGGCCAGCAGCGGCACGACCATGTGCAGCAGCTTGTCGCAGACGTAGTTGAGACCGTCGAGGTCGAGGAGCGGCCGGAGCAGGAAGAAGTGCACGATCCCGGTGACGATGATGCCGGCGAGGCCCGCGCACCGCAGGATCCGCCAGCCGCGGCCGTCGCGCACGGGGTCGCGCACCAGGGTCACGCAGGCGATCGCCACCAGCAGGTTGCTCTGGATCGTGAAGTAGGCGAAGAACCGGTAGACCCGCTCGGCGAGGCCCGGTGGGTCCTCCACGACGAGGACGGACGCCCCGTCGACGACGAGGCCCAGCTGGGTGACGACGGCGGCCATGGCCACGACTGCGGTCAGGGCATGCCAACGGCGGCCCCAGGAGACGTCCATAGTGCTGAGATTAGAGTCTGCGACGTGCCCGCGCTGCCCGCTCCGCCGTCGCCCGCTCACGGCGCGTCGGCCGCCGACGTCGTCGCCTGGGTGGGCGAGCACCTCGGTGACCTGGCGCGTGAGGGCGCCGACGGGGTCCGTCCGGGCGCTGTCCGGGGCGGCCAGTCCGCGGCGGACGCAGCGCTGGCCGCGCTCGACATCACCGCCTACGCAAGCCGCCGGAGCACGGTCCTGCCGGAGTCGGCCCGCGGAGCGACCCGACTCTCGCCGTACATCCGGCACGGTCTGCTGACCCTGCCCACCGTGTGGGACGCCGTCGCGCAGGCGCCTCCGGGCGACCGACGGCGCTTCCGTGACGAGCTGCTCTGGCAGGAGTACGCCAGGCACCTCTACGCGCGTGTCGGTACCGCCCTGGGACGGCCGCTGCGCGCGGAGCAGCCCGTCGTGGTCGAACCGTGGGATGAGCCCTGGCCGGCCCGGATGCGGTGCATGGAGTACGCCGTGGGGGCGCTGCACGAGGACGGCTGGCTGGTGAACCAGACCCGGATGTGGCTGGCGAGCCAGTGGGCGGTGCGCGCCGGTGCGCCGTGGCGCGAGGGCGAGGACGAGATGTTCGCCCACCTTCTGGACGGCTCACGTGCCGCCAACCGTCTGGGCTGGCAGTGGACCGTCGGCACCGGGAGCACCAGGCCCTACGGCTTCAGCCGATGGCAGGTCGAGAAGCGGGCACCAGAGCTGTGCCGCGCGTGCCCGCTCGCGTCGCGGTGCCCCATCCAGGGCTGGCCCGGCGAGCGGCCGGGCCACCGGCTCAGCCCTGGAGAGGGTCCCGATCTCGGGGCCGGACCCGTCCCCGGCGGCCCGGAGAGCGTGGAGGGTCCAGGGGCGGGGGAGCGGGTCTGGCTCACGGCCGAGTCCCTCGGGACGTCCGACCCCGCCCTCGTCGTCGACGACGCGCGCCCGGCGGTGTTCGTCTTCGACGAGCCCCTCCTCCGGCGGCTGCGCCTGTCCGGCAAGCGACTGGTCTTCCTCGCCGAGACCCTCGGCGAGCTCGCCGCCTCCCGGCCCGGTGGACTGACGGTCCTGCGTGGCGTTGTCGCCGAATCGCTGACCGGTCCGCTCGCCACCACCTGGGCGCCGGTGCCGGGGTGGGTGCGGAACCGGTCCCGGCTGGACGTCCGCGAGATCCACCCGTGGCCGTGGCTGGTCCGGCCCCGGCACTCCTCGGTGCGGTCCTACTCCGCCTGGCGCAAGGGAAGCGGCCGATGAGCCACGTCAACGAGCACGGCCAACCGATCGGCGAGCCGGTCCCGGACTGGGTGCCGCGCCCGCGCCCGGCACCGGTCACCCTCGTCGGGCAGACTGTCCGGCTCGAGCCGCTCGACGACACTCACGCCCACTCGTTGTCCGCCACGCTCGGCAGCCCGCAGGACGCGTCCCTGTGGACCTACCGGCCCGACGAGATGCCGCCCGACCGGGCAGCCATGGCCTCCTGGGTGGGAGGCGTCAGCGCCTGGCCGGACTGGGTCCCCTTCGTGCTGGTGCCGACCGGTGGTGTCGCGAGCGGCCTGGCCACCTTGATGAGGATCGAGGAAGCCGCCGGTTCGGTCGAGGTCGGGGGCGTCATCTTCGCCCGAGCCCTCCAGCGCACCCGGATCACGACCGAGGCTATGGTGCTGCTGATGCGCCACGTCTTCGAGGACCTCGGCTACCGCCGCTATGAGTGGAAGCTCGACGCACTCAACGCACCGTCGGCGGCGGCTGCCCGTCGGCTCGGGTTCCGCTACGAGGGCCGCTTCCGCAACGCCCTGGTCTACAAGGGCCGCAACCGCGACACCGACTGGTTCGCGATGACTGACAACGACTTCGCCCGGCTGCGGCCGGCGTACG
>JBDSLK010000080.1:0-11848 GCA_039916425.1 Nocardioides sp. | reverse complement strand
CGAGCCCACACCGAGCGCGAGCCTGACCCCGACTCCGAGCCCGGCGCCGAGTTCGACCCTGACACCCCCGACGTCCGGCCCACCGAGCTCGCAGCCGACGGCACCGGTCCCCCCGACCCTCAGCCCGTGCCCGCCCGGCCCCTCGCGCCAGCTCACCGTGCTCACGTTCAACATCCACGGCGGCCTCGGCCACACCGGCTACGACCTCGACACGGTGGCGAACGAGATCGAGGCGTGGGACGCCGACGTGGTGCTGCTCCAGGAGGTCGACCGCAACCGGCCCCGCACCCTCTTCGACGACCAGGCAGTGGCGCTCGCCACCCGGCTCGACCTGCACCCGGCGTACGGCGCCAACGTGCGCCGCCCGCCTGCGGAGCCGGGCGGCAAGGGCCAGGAGTACGGCACGTTGACGCTCTCGCGCTACCCGGTCCTCGCGAGCGACAACGTGCACCTGCCCAACCGACCCGGCCTCGAGCGTCGTGGCCTGCTGCGGACCACGATCGACGTGGACGGGGCGCCGGTGGACGTCTTCAACACCCACCTCCAGCACACCTCGGGCGCCGTGCGCCGCGAGCAGGCGCGCGGCATCAGGGCGGTGCTGGAGACAACCGACCTGCCGACCGTCGTCGGCGGCGATCTCAACGCCGAGCCGGACTCCCCCGCACTCGCGCTGCTCGCGGCCGCCGGGTTGAGCGACCCGTGGCCGGTCGTCGGCGTCGACGAGGGACTCACGGTGCCCGCTCGGGTGCCGCGCCGCCGCATCGACTTCGTGCTGCACGACGCGTCGTTCGAGCCGCGGGCGGCCGAGGACCTGCTCTCCACCGTCTCGGACCACCGGGCGGTCCGGGTCGTGCTGCGGCTCGTCGACCCGCGCGACTGCGGCGGGGAGGGGACCCCGTGACCGACCACCCGGTCACCTCGGGCGGCCGCGGCCGCTGGCTGGTCCTCACCGGCCTGCTCCTGCTGTCGCTGAACCTGCGGCCGGCGGCCGTCGCGGTGGGTCCGGTGTTGGCCGAGGTCACCGACGGGCTGGGGCTGAGCCCCACCCTCACCGGGCTGCTGACGTCGCTGCCGGTGTTGGCGTTCGCGGCGTTCGGGGGGCTGGCGCCGCTGCTCGCCCGGCGTCTCGGCGTGCACCGGGTGACCCTTGCCAGCCTCGGTTGCGTGGTCGTGGGGCTCTTCGCCAGGGTGCTGGTCGACCACGCGAGCACCTTCCTGGTCCTGTCGATGCTGGCCTTGGCAGGCATGGCCACGGCCAACGTGCTGCTGCCCTCGCTGGTCAAGCTGCACTTCCCCGACCGGGTCGGGCTGGTGACGGCGCTCTACACGACGGCCCTGGCGATCGGGCTGACTGGCGCCCTCACGCTCACGGTGCCTATCGCCGAGGCGCACGGCGGGTGGCGGCTCGGGCTCGGGGTCTGGGCCGGGCTGGCCCTGGTCGCCGCCCTGCCCTGGCTCGCTCTCGTCGCCCACGACCGGTCGCCCCCCGACGGCGCGCACGACGTGCGGCTGCTCGATGTGGCCCGCACCCGGCTCGGCCTGGCGATGGCGGCGTGCTTCGGGCTCCAGTCGCTCCAGGCCTACGCGATCTTCGGGTGGTTCCCGCAGTTGTGGCGTGACAACGGCTACTCCCCCGTGGCCGCCGGCGGGCTGGTCGGCCTGGTGGCCGGCGTGAGCATCCCGCTCTCGCTCTGGCTCCCGTCCGCGGCCGCCCGCCGGGCCGACCAGCGCAGTCTGCTTCTGGCAGTGATGGCGTGCTACCCGGTGGGGTACGCCGCGCTGCTGGTCGCGCCGTACACGCTGGCGGTGCCGGCCGCCGTGGTGATCGGGATCGGCACCTGCACCTTCGCGCTGGTGCTGACGCTGATCGGGCTGCGGTCCCGCACGCCCAGCGGCACGGCCGCGTTGTCGGGCTTCACCCAGTCGGCCGGCTACCTGCTGGCCGCTGTCGGCCCCTTCGCCGTGGGCGCGGTCTACCACGCCAGCGGCGGCTGGGACCGGCCGCTGCTGCTCCTCACGGCCCTGACGGTGCCGATGATGCTGGTGGGCCGCTACGTCGCCGCTCCCCGGCTCGTCGAGGACACCCTGACGGCCAGGCAGCCCGCCACCCGGAGGTGACGGGCTGCCGAGGGCTGCTGGATCAGCCGGTCGTGAGGGCGGTGTCGTCGATGACGAAGCTCGTCGCCAGGGACGAGTCCTCCGTGCCGGTGAACCGCACGGTGACCGTCTTCCCCGCGAACGAGGAGACGTTGAAGGACCGTTGGACGTAGGCGGATCCCTTGTCGAGGTTGGAGAAGGTGCCGAGCGTCGAGGTCACGCCGCTGCTGACGACCTGGACGGTCAGCTTGTCGTACGCCGCGGTGGTGGTGGTCTCCGCGCTGGACACGTAGAGGTAGAGCGACAGCGTCGCGGCGGCGGCCGACGGGATCGTCACCGCCTGCGAGACCGTGTCGGTGTGGGCAGTGCCGTAGCCGTCGAGCCAGGCCTTCCAGGTGCCGCTGCGGGCCGGGGCGCCGGCGTCCGTGGTGATCACGCCGCTGGAGGCGGTCCATGACGTCGCGCCGGACTCGAAGCCGGGATTCGCCAGCAGGTTGCCCGACGGCGGCGTGGGCGGCGGGGTGCTGCCGCCCAGCAGCGAGTAGAGCAGCCGGTTCGGGGACCCGGTGCCGGCGCTGGTGACGACGCCGGTGGTCGCGCCGCCGAGGACCGCACTGCTGACCGTGGCCGGCGAGGCGGTCGGGGCGCCCTGGAGGTAGAGCGCCGCCACGCCCGCGACGTGCGGGGTGGCCATCGAGGTGCCGGAGATGGTGTTGGTCGCCGTGGTGCTGGTGTACCACGCCGAGGTGATGTTGGACCCGGGTGCGAACAGGTCGAGACAGGTGCCGACGTTGGAGAAGCTCGAACGTGCGTCGGTGTTGGTGGTCGAGCCGACGGTCAGCGCGTTGGTGACGCGCGAGGGCGACCCGTTGCAGGCGTTGGTGTTGTCGTTGCCCGCCGCGACGGCGTAGGTGACACCGTCGGCGATGGAGTTGCCGACCGCGGTGTCGAGTGCGCTGGACACGCCGCCGCCGAGGCTCATGTTGGCCACCGCGGGGGCGCCCGCGGTGTGGTTGGCGGTCACCCAGTCGACGCCGGCGATCACGCCGGTGTTGCTGCCGGAGCCGGTGCAGTCGAGCACCCGCACCGGTCGCAGGGTGACCTGCTTGGCCACGCCGTAGGTCGCCCCGCCCACGGTGCCGGCCACGTGCGTGCCGTGACAGTTGCAGTCGGTCGTGCCCCGCCCGTCGCTGATCGCGGTGTAGCCCGCGCCGACCCGGCCACCGAACTCGCCGTGGGTCCCCAGGATGCCGGTGTCGATGATGTAGGCCGTGACGCCGGAGCCGGTGGCGTTGTAGGTGTAGGCGTTGTCCAGCGGCCTCGCACGCTGGTCGATGCGGTCCAGGCCCCAGGTGGCCGGGGACTGGGTGGCGCTGAGGTTGACCTGCTGGTCGGCCTCGATGTAGGCGACGTGGGGGTTGGAACGGAGCGCCTCGACGGCCCGCGCGGGCATCGTCGCGGCGAACCCGGTGAGGGCGGTCGAGTACTCCGCCAGGATGCGGCCACCGTTGGCCTTGGCGGCGGCCTGGGCCGACGTGCTCTGCGCCTTGCTCGTCCGGTCCTCGAGCACCACGATGTAGCGGCCCTCGATGGCCGTGGCGCGCGCGGTGCCCACGAGCGGGGCCTTGTCGGCGCGTCCTGGCTCGGCGGCACCGGCCGACCCGACGGGGGTGAGGGCGGCCAGCCCGACGACGGCCAGGGCCGTGGCGGCGACGCAGGCCAGGCGACGTCGAGGGGTCAGGGGGACGAGGGTCATCAAAAGCTCCCGAGAGCTACTGCTCCGTGCTGCGGGACGGAGCGACCGGCGCGTTCCGAGGGGGTGCGCCCGCCGCACGCTAGTCCGCGGACCCGGGGGACGTCACCAGGCTCACAGGGTCATCTTTGTGCGCTGCGAAGACGTGCAGGTGCCCGACGCCACACCCCGCTAGGTTCGCACCGTGTGCTATCCGCCGCCCGGGCCGCCGTAGGGCTGCTGGTGGCGCTCGGACTGGCGCACTGGCGGCCGCGAGGTGAAGGACATGTTCCCACCAGCCGACCTGGCCGACCTGGCCGAACTGGCGGCGGCCGGGATCGACGTCCGGCCCCTGACCGAGCCCGGCGAGGACCAGTGCCGGAGACACCGCGTCCTGCGCGACCCGGCGCAGCGACGGTGCCACGCTCACCGGCCGCGTGGGTCAGGCCTGACGGACCATCAGCGAGGTGGCCGGCTCGAACCCGTGCCTGGCGTAGAGCGGCACGGACCGCTCGCTCGGGCTGAGCACCACGCGGGCGAAGCCGTGCGCGTCGGCGTACGCCGTGCACGCCTCCAGCATCCGGGTCCCGAGCCCGCCGCGACGGTGGTCGGCCAGCACGAAGAAGTTCGCGAGGTAGCCCCACTGGCCGCGACGGCGGTCCACGTCGTTGCGCGGGGACGGCATCCGGGTGAAGACGAGCAGGTTCAACATCGACACCGCCTCCCCGCCGGCGTGTCCCAGCCAGGTCACGCGCTGGTCGTGCTCGCGCTCGAACCACTCGTCGAGGCGGCCCTCGAAGGAGTCGTCGTGGACGGGTGCCCCGGCGTTCTCCTCGGTCCAGGCCCGACGCAGGCGGGCGATGGCCGCCCGGTCGGCCGGACCGGCCACCCGGACGTCGTTCACCAGCGCTCCACCAGGCCCATGGGGCGCTCGGGTGGCTCGTAGGCCTCCGGCCAGAAGTCCGTCACCCACGTGATGAGACCGTCGGCGGCGACCTCGAGGAAGACCTGCCCGTCGGCGTTCTGGTCGCCGACGTCCCAGCGGAACCACACGACAGCACGCTCGGAGTCGCCGATCACGACCTTCGGCGTCAGGTGCCAGTCGCCCGGGTAGGTCTCGTTGAACAGACGGTACGCCGCGCGGCCACGGATCCGCTCCCGGCTCTGCGGCACCTCGTAGACGACGTCGGGGCTGAGCAGCCTCTCCCAGGCCTCCCAGTCCCGGGCCTCCAGGGTGGCCAGGAACAGACGTGCGAGCGCCGCGGTGTCGGTCACGACAGGCTCAGACGACGGCGAGCGGCAACAGCTGCCGGCCGGTGGGTCCGATCTGGATCTCGGTGCCCATCTCCGGGCAGACCCCGCAGTCGTAGCAGGGCGTCCAGCGGCAGTCCTCGACCTCGGTCTCGGCCCCGTCTGCCACCGCCAGGGCGTCCTCCCAGTCGGCCCAGAGCCAGTCCTTGTCGAGCCCCGAGTCGAGGTGGTCCCACGGCAGCACCTCGTCGTAGTCGCGCTCACGGACGGTGTACCAGTCCAGGTCGACGCCGGTGCCCGCGAGAGCGGCGTCGGCCGCCTCGACCCAGCGGTCGTAGGAGAAGTGCTCGCTCCAGCCGTCGAACCGGCCACCGTCGCGCCACACCTGCTCGATGACACGCCCGACCCTCCG
Organism: Nocardioides sp.; assembly: GCA_039916425.1. Lineage (GTDB taxonomy): Bacteria > Actinomycetota > Actinomycetes > Propionibacteriales > Nocardioidaceae > Nocardioides. The sequence continues at coordinate 6,356 of JBDSLK010000080.1, read as the reverse complement.
ATCACCGCGTGAGAGCAGTCCCTCCACGATGCCGGGCCTGCCGTCGTGGTAGCGGAAGCCGATCGCCCTGCCGTACTTCTTGTCGGCACGCAACGCGTCACGCAGCTTCATCAAGCGGGCGTCGGTGGTCTCGTGGTCGAGCTGCGCGGCCCACTGGAACGGCGTGTGCGGCTTGGGCACGAACCCGCCGATGGAGACGGTGCAGCGGATGTCGTTGCGGCCGGAGACCTCCCGACCCTTGGCGATCACGCGTCTGGCGAGGTCCGCGACCTGCATCACGTCGTCGTCGGTCTCGGTGGGCAGCCCGCACATGAAGTAGAGCTTGACCTGGCGCCAGCCGTGGGAGTACGCCGCCGCGACGGTGGCGATCAGGTCCTCCTCGGTGACCATCTTGTTGATCACCTTGCGCAGCCGTTCGCTGCCGCCCTCGGGGGCGAAGGTCAGTCCGGAGCGGCGGCCGTTGCGGGAGAACACGTTGGCGAGGTTGATGTTGAACGCGTCGACGCGGGTCGAGGGCAACGACAGCGAGACATTGGTGCCCTCGTAGCGGTCAGCGAGCTGCTTGGCGACCTCGCCGATCTCGGTGTGGTCGGCGCTCGACAGGGAGAGCAGGCCCACCTCCTCGAAGCCGGACTGGCGGATGCCGTTCTCGACCATGGCACCGATCGTCTCGATCGAGCGCTCGCGCACGGGCCGGGTGATCATGCCGGCCTGGCAGAAGCGGCACCCGCGGGTGCAGCCCCGGAAGATCTCCACGGAGAAGCGCTCGTGGACGGTCTCGGCGAGCGGGACCAGCGGCTTGGCCGGGTAGGGCCAGGCGTCGAGGTCCATCAGCGTGTGCTTGCGCACCCGGAACGGCACGCCGGGCTTGTTGGGGACGACGGCCTCGATGGTGTGGTCCTCGGCGTAGACGACGTCGTAGAACTTGGGGACGTAGACGTTGCCGGTCACCGCGAGCCGGCGGAGCAGCTCGTCCCTGGAAACGGCGGAGCCACCGGGACCTTCCCGTTCCGCCTTCCACTCCCGGACCACCTCGGAGATCGCGAGCACGACCTCCTCGCCGTCGCCGAGCACGGCCGCGTCGATGAAGTCGGAGATCGGCTCGGGGTTGAACGCCGCGTGGCCGCCGGCCAGCACGATCGGGTCGTGGTCACTACGGTCGACCGCGTGCAGTGGGATCTCCGCGAGGGACAGGGCGTTGAGCATGTTGGTGTAGCCGAGCTCGGTGGAGAAGCTCAGCCCGAGCACGTCGAAGGCACCGACCGGGCGGTGGCCGTCGACGGTGAACTGCGGGATCGGCCCCTGGTCGTCACCGGCGCGCATGATGGCCTCGAGGTCGGGCCACACGGCGTACGTGCGCTCGGCGACGATCCAGTCACGCTCGTTGAGCACCTCGTAGAGGATCTGGACGCCCTGGTTGGGCAGGCCGATCTCGTAGGCGTCGGGGTACATCAGGGCCCAGCGGACGGTCGGCCCGTCGGGGGCGCAGTCCCAGTCCTTCACGACCGAGTTGAGCTCGCCGCCGACGTACTGGATCGGCTTCTGCACCGACGGCAGGCGCGGCTCGAGACGCGCGAACACGCTCTCGTGGCTGCGCTCGACACGTCGGTGGTCGAGACGGTCGGCAAGACCTCGGGACACGGCGGAGCACCTCTTCGTCAGGGGAAGGACCCAGGGTACGCCGCCCAGCCTTGTCCGCCGGAGTCGAGTGCTGGTTCCCGCGCGGAGTACGACCACCTGAGCACTCGACTGAGAGTCCTCAGCTGAGCCGCTCAGCTGAGGAAGCGCGTCGGCTGCGAGGCGGCCGAGCGCAGATGGATGTTGTGCAGCAGGCCCACCGCCAGCATCGAGGCGAACATCGACGACCCGCCGTACGACACGAAGGGCAGCGGCACCCCCGTGACGGGCATGATGCCCAGGCACATGCCGATGTTCTGGAAGGCCTGGAAGCCGAACCAGCAGGCGATCCCGGCCGCGGCCACCCGGCCGAAGACGTCGTCGGTCGCCCAGGCGATGGCCAGCGCGCGCCAGATCACCACAGCCATCAGCCCGATCAGGACGGCCGAGCCGACCAGGCCGAGCTCCTCCCCCGCGACGGTGAAGATGAAGTCGGTGTGCTGCTCGGGCACGAAGCCCGCCCGGGTCTGGGAGCCATCGAAGAGGCCCTGGCCGAACAGGCCGCCGTTGCCGACGGCGATCCGCGCCTGCTCGACGTTGTAGCCGGCGCCGCGTGGGTCGAGGTCGGGGTTGGTGAAGGCCAGGAACCGGTCGAGCTGGTACTGCTTCAGCACCCCGAACGAGACCGCGGTGACGGCACCCGTCACGCCCCCGGCCAGCAGCAGCACGAGCCAGCGACGCGGCGCCCCGGACGCGGCAAGGACACCGAAGACGGTGGCCGAGAGCACCAGCATCGTGCCGAGGTCGGGCTGCAGCAGGATGAGCACGGCGGGCAGGCCGGCGATCGCCAGCATCCCGACCACCTCGACCGAACGCACCCCGCGGCGCGACCAGTCGGCACGCTCGGCGCAGAGCAGCGCCATCCCGATCACGACGGTCAGCTTGGCGAACTCCGACGGCTGCACCGACAGGCCGCCGAGCATCAGCCAGGACCGGGAGCCGTTGACCGTCGACCCCATGGTGAGCACCAGCGCCAGCCCGACGATCGAGCCGAGGTAGACCAGCGGTGCGAGGATCCGCACCCAGCGGTGGTCGGTCACCAGCACCGCGAGCATCAGCACCACGCCGATGGCGACGTTGACCAGCTGCTTCTCGAGGTACGCCGTGGGGTCGCCACCGGTGAGCGGGTCGCGCGGGGCGGTGGCCGACCAGACCAGGAGCGTGCCGAGCACCAGCAGGCCGGCCACCGCGCCCATCAGCAGCCAGTCGACGCGCGGCGTCGTCCGCAGCGTGCGCGGCGGCGCGGGGGTCCGGGCAGGGCTGCGCACCGGGCGCAGGGTGTGGGTGCTCATCGAGCGCCGTCCTTCGCAGGCGGGAGGATCGAGCCGTCGCGGCGGAAGTTGGGCAGCCTGGCCGGGGCGACGACGCCGGGGATCGCGGCCCGGGCCGGGTCGACCTGCTCGCCCGCGACGCCGTACAGCGCCTCCCAGATCTTGCGGACCCCGTCGCCGGTGGAGCCGGAGCCGGTGCCGGCCTGGCTGATCATCATCACGACCACGTAGTCCTTGGTGTAGGACGCCACCCAGCCGGTCGTCTGCTTGCCGTAGACCTCGGCTGAGCCGGTCTTGGCGCGGATCGCGATGTCGTCGAGCGGGAAGCCGACCAGCTTCCAGGCCATCGTGCCCTGGCGCGCGACGCCCTGGAGGGCGGTATCGATGTAGTCGAGGATGCGCTTCGGGACCTCGACGGTGCCGACCTTCTTGGGCGGGATGCTGCGCACGACATCGCCGTTGACGTCGACGACCGCCTTGCCGTCCCGCGGTGCGTAGAGCGTGCCACCGTTGGACAGCGCGGCGTAGGCGCGGGCGAGCTGGAGCGGGGTGACGATGGTATCGCCCTGGCCGATGGCGAAGTTCACCGCGTCACCGGCGCGGTAGGCGTAGCCCTCCACGCAGAACTCTTGGGCGAACCGGTAGACGAAGTCGCTGATGGCCTCGTTCTCGGGGGCGTCCTCGGGCTTGGCGGCGATGTCGCAGTAGTAGTCCTTCATCGACTCGAAGTAGGACCGCTTCCACTTCCGGTCGGCGATCCGGCCGGAGGCCTCGCCAGGGATGTCGATGCCGGTCTTGGAGCCGAAGCCGAAGGTCTTGGCCTCCTCGACGAGCGGGTCGCGCGCGTGGACGTCGGCCACGTCGGAGCCGAACCGCTGCCAGAAGTCGTAGCCGATCCGGTAGAAGAAGGTGTTGCAGGACACCTCGAGCGCCTTGGCGAACCCGATCGACCCGTAGGCGCCGGACTCGAAGTTCTTGAAGACCCGGTTGCCGACCTGGAAGCCCGAGGTGCACGGAAGCACGGTGTCGGTGGAGTAGCCGTGGGTCAGTGCCCCGGCCGTCATGAACGGCTTCCACGTCGAGCCGGGCGCGAACTGGCCCTGCATCGCACGGCTGAGCAGCGGGGTGCCCGCCTCGGCGGAGTAGAGCCGCGCGAGCTGATCGTTGGAGATGCCACCGACCCACACGCCCGGGTCGTACGTCGGCTGGCTGGCCATCGCGACGATCCGGCCGGTGCGGGCCTCCATCACGACCGCAGCGCCGGAGTCCGCGGCGTACTTGCGGCCGGTCACGGTGTCGGTCTGCTGGCGGGCGATCATCATCATCTGGTGGAGCTGCTTCTCCACGACGCTCTGGACGCGTGCGTCGATCGAGGTGACGAGGGTGTCGCCGGGGGAGCTGGAGGTGGTGGAGTCCTCGCCGAGCACCCGGCCCATCGAGTCGACCGCCACCCGCTCGTAGCCGGGCATGCCCCGCAGCCACTTGTCGTACTGCTTCTCCACCCCGGCCCGGCCGACCGACGAGGCACCGTTGACGGACTGGTCGCCGGAGTCGGTCGCGAGGTCGAGCTCGTCCTCGGTGATCGGGCTGAGGTAGCCCAGGACGTGGGCCAGGTTGATGCCGTAGGGCCGCGGGTAGGCGCGCACGCTCTGCTGCGCCGCAAGGACCGCGGGGAAGTCCTCGGGCTGCTCCAGGATCTTCAGGGCCACCCGCTGCTCGACGTCGGCGGCGATCGGCACGGGCTGGAAGGGTGAGCCGTTCCAGCACACACGGGGGCTCCGCCCCCGTGAACCCCCGGTCTCACTTCCACACGGCACGAGCCGGGCCTCGACCTCGGCGGCCGGCTCCTCCACGGCGCGGGCGACCCTCGCGACCAGCCGGTGGCGCACGTCGGCGTCCAGCTTCTCCAGCATGGTGCGGTCCAGGGAGATCACCCACGAGCTGCGATTGGCGACCAGGGGACGGCCCATGGCGTCGACCACGAGGCCGCGCTGCGGCTGCTCGACGATCTCGCGCACCGACTGCGAGGCCGCCTGGGCCTGGTAGTCGGCGCCGCCGACGACCTGGAGGAAGTAGAGCCGCCCGAAGAGGGTCGCGAAGAGCGCGAAGACCAGGACCTGGATGACCAGCAGCCGGAGCTTGGCGGTGGAGCGCTGCGACGAGGCGGACGGGCCGGCCATCAGACGGTGGCCGTGGCGGGCTCGAGGCGGTCGAGGACGCGCATCACCAGCGGCAGCACGAACGGCGTCAGCAGCACGTCCCAGACCACCGCGACGCCGATCACCTGGAGCAGCCCGGGCACACCTACGGCGAGGTCACCGAGCAGCAGCCCCGTCAGGGCGAACACCGACGTGCCGAGGAACGACGAGGCGGCCACAGTGGCGACCACGCCGACAGCGGAGGGTCTGACGTCCTGGCGGACCCGGCCGGCGACGTAGCCGACCAGCACCAGGGCCACCGCCCAGCGGCCGGCCACGTGGTCGGCCGGCGGTGCCAGGTCGAGCAGCACGCCGGCGACGAAGCCCAGCGTCATCGCGAACTGCGGGCCGCGGGTCAAGGCGGCGCCGACGACCACCAGCAGGCAGAGGTTGGGCACGATCCCGTGCCACGCGACGTACGGGAAGAGGCTGACCTGGAGGACCAGGGCCACCACGACGAGAGCGGCGCCGGCGAGCGCGCGGAGCCAGCTCACTGGATGCTCCCGTCGGCCTCGATGACCGCCCGGTCGCTGCGGGTGCCGGACGGCACCACCACGCCGACCAGGTCGAGTGCGGAGAAGTCGACGTAGGGCTCGATCACGGCGCGGGTGGCGGTCTCGCGCAGGCTGGTGAAGACCTGGGTCACCCGGCCGACCGGGATCCCGGCGACGTACGGCGCCCCGTCCTCGCTGCCCCAGGTGACCACGGTGTCGTCCTTGCCCGGGACGATCGTGCCGTCGACCAGCTCGAGGTCGAGGCGGCCGTCGTCGCCGAGCACCCCGCGGCCGCGCAGGAAGCCGGCCTCCATGCTCGACCCGAGCCGGCCGCCGACGACCGAGTCGCCGTCGAGGATCAGGAGCACGGTGGCGGTGGTGGACGTGACCCGGAGCACCCGGCCGACCAGCCCGTCGTTGTTGACGACCGTCATGTCGGGGGCCACACCGGCGCGGGAGCCGGCGTCGATGGTGACGGTGCGAGAGAACGTCTGGGCGGGCCCGATCGCGACCACCCGGGAGGGCACCAGCGCGTAGCCGGCGCTCTCGGCGGCCGCGGTGAGGCCGTCGTACTCGGCGAGCCGGTTGCGGTCGAAGTCGGCGGTGTTGACCTGCTCGCGCAGGGCGGCGTTGTCGGCCTCGAGCCGCTGCACGTCCCCGCGCATGGCGTCCTGGCTGCGGAACCAGTCGGGCACCGCCGTGAACGGGCGGACCAC
>JBDSLK010000079.1:0-12779 GCA_039916425.1 Nocardioides sp. | reverse complement strand
GCCCTCCCACTCGGTGCGGCCTGGCTCGTTGACGTGCACGTGGGTGTCGACGAGCCCCGGCAGCAGCACCTCGTCGTCGGCCAGGGTGACCGTCTCGATGGCGGCGATGTCGGCGTCATAGTCGAGGACCCCGGTGATCCGGCCGCCCCGGACCACCACGGTGCACGCGCGCTCTGCGCCGGTGACGATCGCACGGCGGGCTCTGATCAGCAGGTCGGCCGGCTCCGGTGCGGAGACCGGCGTGTCGCCGCCGACCAGGTCGTGGATCCCGATCCGGGCGCCGATGCGCTGGAGCAGCGGTCCGGGGGCGTCGAAGGACTCCCCGGGAGTACTGGCCAGGTCGGCAAGAGCGTAGGCGACGCCGATACCGGCGGCCCGCAGCGTCGCCTCGTCGAGCAGGCAGCGTCCCGCCACGGCGACGACCGGGATTCCGGCACGCCGAGCTGCCGCGGCGACGCCTGCGGGTGCCTTGCCGTTGAGGGTCTGCTCGTCGAGCGAACCCTCGCCGGTGACCACCAGGTCCGCGCCGACCATGGCGCTCTCGAGACCGGTGAGCTCCTGGACTACCTCTGCCCCAGGTCGCAACCGGGCGCCCAGCACCGCGCGGGCACCGAAGCCCAGGCCGCCGGCGGCGCCGGCGCCCTCGAGGTCGCGCAGGTCGCGGCCGGTGGCGGCCGCGAGTACGTCGGCGAAGCGGCGCAGCGCTGCGTCGAGCTCGGCGACCTGCTCGTCGGACGCGCCCTTCTGGGGCCCGTAGACCGCGGCCGCTCCCTGCGGGCCTGCCAGCGGGTTGTCGACGTCGCAGGCGACGGTGATGCTTGCGGCACCAAGGCCTGGGTGCAGTCCGCGGAGGTCGACGGTGGCCACGGCGGTCAGGCCCTGCCCGCCCTCTGCGACGTCCTGGCCGTCCGCGTCGAGGAGCCGGACGCCGAGGGCCCGCATCATCCCCGAGCCGCCGTCGGTCGACGCGCTGCCGCCGATGCCGACCATCACCGAGGTGCAGCCCGCGTCCAGCGCGGCGGCGATGGCCTCCCCGACACCCCTGCTGGTGGCGGTCATGGGGGCCGGCGTGCCGCCCGGCAGCCTGAGGAGTCCGCAGATCTCGGCCATCTCGACCACGGCCTCTGCTCCGCGGCGTACGAAGGACGCCTCGACCGGTTCGCCGGTCGGGCCGCTTGCCCGCAGGTGCACCGGCTCGAACCCAGCCCTCGTGGCCGCCTCGAGTAGACCGTCGCCGCCGTCGGAGACCGGCACCACCACGATCTCGACGTCGGGACGCACCGAGTGGATGCCTGCCGCGAGGTGGGTGGCCACCTCCGCCGCCGTGAGCGTGCCCTTGAACTTGTCGGGGGCCAGGAGGACGCGGGTCACAGCGCTCAGTCCAGGTTGGCGTACAACGCAGTTGGCGCGTGCTCGCCGGACTCGGCCAGCTCCTCGAACTCGACGACGTTGTCGATGCTGGTGCCCATCGAGACGTTGGTGACCCGCTCCAACATGACCTCGACGATCACCGGCACTCGGTGCTCGACGACCATCTTCTTGGCCTGCTCCAGCGCCGAGAAGATTTCGTCGGGGTCGAAGACCCGGATCGCCTTGCAGCCCAGGCCCTCGGCCACCTTGACGTGGTCGACGCCGTAGCCGTTGACCTCGGGGGCGTTGATGTTGTCGAAGGCCAGCTGAACGCAGTAGTCCATGTCGAAGCCTCGCTGGGACTGACGGATCAGCCCGAGGTAGGCGTTGTTCACCACGACGTGGATGTAGCCGATGTTGAACTGCGCACCGACCGCCAGCTCCTCGATCATGAACTGAAAGTCATAGTCGCCCGAGAGCGCCACGGTGGTGACGTCCGGGTCGGCGGTCGCCGCCCCTAGAGCGGCTGGAATCGTCCATCCCAGGGGTCCGGCCTGGCCGGCGTTGATCCAGCGCCGGGCCTCGAAGACGTGCAGCAGCTGGGCGGCCTGGATCTGGGAGAGGCCGATGGTCGAGACGTAGCGGATGTCCTTGCCGAAGGCCCGGTTCATCTCCTGGTAGACCCGCTGCGGCTTGACCGGAACGTTGTCGAAGTTGGTCTTGCGCCACATCGTCTGTTTGCGCTGCTGGCACTCCTCGGCCCAAGCGACGCGGTCCGGCAGGGTGTCTGCCGCGACCCGCTCGCGGGCGATCTCGACGAAGAGCTCGAGGGCGGCCCTGGCATCGGACACGATGCCGAAGTCGGGGGCGAAGACCCGACCAATCTGGGTCGGCTCGATGTCGACGTGCACGAACGTGCGGCCCCTGGTATAGGTCTCGACGTCGCCGGTGTGGCGGTTGGCCCACCGGTTGCCGATGCCCAGCACAAAGTCGGAGGCGAGCATCGTGGCGTTGCCGTAGCGGTGCGAGGTCTGCAGGCCCACCATCCCGGCGTTCAGCTGATGGTCGTCGGGGATGGTGCCCCAGCCCATCAGGGTCGGGACGACCGGCGTTCCAGTCAGCTCCGCCAGCTCGACCAGCAGGTCGGCGGCATCGGCGTTGACCACGCCGCCACCGGAGACCAGCAGCGGGCGCTGGGCGGCGACCAGCATGTCGAAGGCCTTCTCGACCTGGGCCCGCGACGCGGTCGGCTTGTAGGTCGGCAGCGACTGGTAGGTCTCCACGTCGAACTCGATCTCGGTCATCTGGACGTCGATCGGCAGGTCGATGAGAACCGGGCCCGGACGACCCGACCGCATCAGGTGGAAGGCCTGGGCGAACACGCCGGGCACTTGGGCGGCCTCGAGGACCGTCATGGCCATCTTGGTCAGAGGTTTGGCGATCGAGGCGATGTCGACGGCCTGGAAGTCCTCCTTGTGCAGCTTGGCCACCGGAGCCTGGCCGGTGATGCACAGGATCGGGATCGAGTCGGCACTGGCCGAGTAGAGTCCGGTGATCATGTCGGTGCCCGCGGGGCCACTGGTACCGACGCACACGCCGATGTTGCCCGCCTTGGCCCGGGTGTAGCCCTCGGCCATGTGCGAGGCGCCCTCGACGTGACGCGCGAGCGTGTGGGTCAGACCCGCACCGGCCTCGCCCGCGAGCTTCATCGCCTGGTAGAAGGGGTTGATCGCTGCACCGGGCAGACCGAAGACGTGGGTGACGCCCTCGGCCTTGAGGATCTCCACTGCGGCCTGGGCCGCTGTCATCCGTGCCATGAAAGGTTCCTGCTCTCGAGTCTCGGGGGTCAGACGGTGGGGCGGCCGGAGAGCCGCTCCACGCCGCGCAGCAGCGCGGAGTGGTCGAGGCCGCCGTCGCCGTTGGCCCGGGCAGAGGCCATCAGCTGCGCGGCGATCGCGCCCAGCGGCAAGACGACGCCGGCCTCACGGGCGGCGGAGGTCACGATGCCCATGTCCTTGTGGTGCAGGTCGATCCGGAATCCGGGGGCGAAGGAGCGGCCAAGCATGTTGGCCTTCTTCTGCTCCAGCACCTTGGAGCCCGCCAGGCCGCCGCCGAGGACCTGCATGGCGGCCTCGGTGTCGACGCCGTAGGCCTCGAGGAACACCAGTGCCTCGGCCACGACCTCGATGTTGACCGCAACGATCAGCTGGTTGGCGGCCTTGACCGTCTGCCCCGAGCCGCTCGGGCCGACGTGCACGACGGTCTTGCCGACGGCCTCCAGGATTGGCTTGGCCTCGGCGAAGTCGTCGGCGTCGCCGCCCACCATGATCGAGAGCACCGCGTTGACCGCGCCGGCCTCGCCGCCGGAGACGGGGGCGTCGATCAGCCGGAAACCCTGCTCCTTCGCCTGGGCGGCCAGGGCCGCGGTGACGTCGGGGCGGATGCTGGAGAAGTCGATGATCAGAGTGCCGGGTTCGGCATGGGCGAAGACGCCGTCCTCCCCGGCCAGCACACCCTCGACGTCCGGGGAGTCCGGCACCATCACTGCGACGACGTCGGCGCCCTCGACAGCCTCTGCGATGCTCGTGGCGGCGCGACCACCGGCCTCGACGAGCGGCTTGGTGCGCTCGGGCGACAGGTTGACGCCGACGACGTCGTGGCCAGCCTTCTGCAGGTGGACCGACATGGGCTGGCCCATGATGCCGAGGCCGATGAAGGCGATGGTGCTCATGCGCTGGTGCTCCTTCGAGTAGTGGGCAGCCACGCGAGGCTGGCTTCGGTGTCGGTGGTCGGCTTGTATTCGAGGCCGACCCAGCCGGTGTAGCCGTGGGCAGCCAGGTCGCCGACCAGGCCCAGGAGGTCGAGGTCGCCCGTGCCGGGCTCACCCCTGCCGGGGCAGTCAGCGATCTGGACGTGGGTGGTGAGGTCGGCGTACGTCGCGATCGCCTGGGCGAGCTCATCGGGGTCGTTGCCGTTGTTGGCCAGGTGGAACAGGTCGCAGAGGAACCCGACGTTGGCGTGGCCGTCCGCACGGACCGCGGTGACGACGGCGGCACTGTCGGCTGCCGTGCGCAGCGGGTAGGGCTTGGGTCCGCTCACGGACTCCACCAGCACGCCCGCGCCGATCGCGTCTGCGGCGTCGGCCGCGAGACCGAGTTGCTCGCGACCTAGCTCGTCCTGCTCACGCGGCGAGGAGCCGTCGACGCGGTTGCCGTAGAGCGCGTTGAAGCTCGAGACGCCGAGCTGCTCACCGATGCCGACGCTGACCGGGAGGTTCTCGCGGAACTGGCCGGCCCGGTCTGGAATGGAGAGCACCCCGCAGTCGGGACCGGCCAGGTCTCCAGCGAAGAAGTTCAGTCCGACGAGCTGGACGCCGGCATCGCGGACCGAAGCGACGAACGCGTCGACGTCCGCATCACCCGGGACGGGTTGGTCCGGCCACGGCCACCAGAACTCGATAGCGTCGAAGCCGGCGTCCTTGGCCGCCTGGGGGCGCTCGAGCAGCGGACGCTCCGTGAAGAGCATCGAGCAGTTCGCGAGATACCTCAGGCCGTGATCAGACATGCCATCACTTTCCGTAATGTGGAACGCTTTTTCCGTTGGGTGAAATATACTCTGCGTCTGCTGGGGCGGTCAAGCAGTCCTCGCCCTCAGCGGCCCACCAGGTCGGCGCGACTCATCAGCCGCCGGTGCTGGACCAGGGCGCGGGCTCGGAGGTCGTCCTCGTCGGCGCGCACCAGGCGGTCACGCTCGACCACCGGGCGTCCAGCGACCATCAGTAGCTCCAGTGGGGGCGGGGCGCCGAGCACCATCGCCGCGACCGGGTCGACGACGTCGGCGTGCGGCAGCGTGTCGAGCCGCCAGACCGCCAGGTCCGCCTGCTTGCCGACTTCGAGCGACCCGATCTGATCCTGCCAACCCAGCGTTCGCGCTCCGCCGATGGTGGCGGCCTGCAACGCGTCCCGCACGGAGAGCGCGTGCGGCCCCCCTCGGGCGCGGGCGAAGAGCAGCGCGTGCCGGACCTCCTCGATCAGCGAGCTGGCCTCGCTGCTGGCGGCACCGTCGACCCCGAGCCCGACCGGCACTCCTGCGTCGCGCAGGTCGCGCAGCCGGCAGATGCCGGCGCCCAGGCGGGCGTTGGACGACGGGCAGTGCGCCACCCCGGTGCCGGTGCTGGCAAGCGTCGCGATGCCGGCGTCGTCGAAGTGGATCCCGTGAGCGAACCACACGTCGTCGCCGAGCCAGCCCAGCGAGCCGAGGTAGTCGACCGGGCTCTGGGCGAAGTGCTCGGCGCAGTAGTCGGTCTCGTCCTGGGTCTCGGCCAGGTGGGTGTGCAGGCGTACGCCGCGGTCCCGAGCGAGCCGGGCCGACTCGCGGAGCAGGTCGGCGGTCACCGAGAATGGCGAGCACGGCGCGATGCCGATGCGCAGCATCGAGTCAGGCCCCGGGTCGTGGTGGGCGTCGACCGCGGCCGCGGTGGCGGCCAGGATCGCATCGATCTCCTCCACGACGTGATCGGGCGGCAGGCCGCCGTGCGAGCGACCGAGGTCCATCGACCCGCGCGTAGGCAGGAATCGCAGCCCGATCTCGCGGGCCGCGTCGATCTCCGCACCGAGCAGGTCTCCCCCGTCGGTGGGGAAGACGTAGTGGTGGTCCATGGAGGTGGTGCAGCCCGTGCGGGCCAGCCAGCCGAGGCCGGCCGCGGCCGCGGCGCCGGTGATCTCTTCGTCGATCTGGCCCCACACCGGGTAGAGGGTTGTCAGCCAGTCGAACAGGCCGTCGTCAACGGCCAGCCCCCGGGTCACCCATTGGTAGAGGTGGTGGTGAGTGTTGACCAGACCCGGGGTGACCAGGCAGCCGCGGGCGTCCACCCGTCGTACCAAGACGCCGGCGGGCTGCTCCGGGGCGGGGCCGGGACCGACCGCGGAGATCCGCCCGCCCGTGACCACCACGTGACCGCCGGCGTGCTCGTGCCCGTGGCTGCTGGGCCCGGTGCCGGCGCCGTCCATGGTCGCGACCGTGCCGCCCTCGATGATCACCACACCGTCGGTCATGACCGCCTCAACTCCCCCGGTAGGTGGAGTAGGCGAATGGGCTCAGCAGCAGCGGCACATGGTAGTGGGCAGAGGGGTCGGCGACGTCGAAGACCAGCTCGACCACGGGATAGAAGGTCGGCGTCGAGGTACGGGCGAACCAGCTGCCGGTCTGGAAGCGCATCCGGTAGGTACCCGACGCCAGGCTCAGCCCCTCGGTGAGCTCGGGGCAACGGCCGTCGGCGTCGGTGGTGCCCTCGCCGACAGGTTCGCCGGCAAGGTTGCCGGCGACGCTGCCGTCGAGGCGTTCCAGTCGCAGCTCCATCCCCTCGGCAGGGGTGCCGTGCGCGGCGTCGAGAACGTGGGTCGAGATGCTCATCGCGGTCCTTCCTCAGTCGTTGGTCAACCGGTCGCTCAGACGCAGCCGGGTGATCCGGGCGAGCTGGCCCCGCACTACGTCGAGCTCTGTGTCGGGGGCGTTGTCAAGGCGCCCGCGCAGGAAGCCGACCAGGTCCTCCGCGCTGCGACCGGCCGCGGCGACCAGGTAGATCCGGCCGAAGCGGGCCTCGTAGGCGGCGTTGCCGCGGGTCATGGCCGCCTTGAGGGAGGAGTCGGCGCCGGACATGGAGGCCTGCTCCCGGGCCGACCGGTCCGCGGACTCGGCGTCGAGTCCTGCGGCCCTCTCCCCGATCCGTGGATGGCCCGCGAGTGCCGCATCGATCTGGGCCTCGGGCAGGGCCAGCACAATCTCGTCGGAGGTGGCCAGCAGGGCGTCGACGTCGTCGTACGGTCGATGCTCCAGGAGGGCTTCGACCCACTGCGGCGCTGCGGTCAGGCCGAGCAGCTCGCTTCGCAGGTCGTCGGCCGGTGCGCTGTTGAAGTGGTCAAGGTCGGACAACGGGGGACATCCTTCTCGAGGGACGTGGGAATGGACAACCCCCTCGGCGTGCCTACCCTGGCCGGCGAGGGCGTCCCGGGGTGCGAACCGAGGAACTGGCCGGGCGAGAGATCGCTCGGTCTCCCGTCCTCTCCCCCGGTCCCAGTCTGAAACAGGGGGTCAGTGCAGGCGAACCAGACTCGATGCGCGGGTGGAGCCCATCGGGGTGGTGTCCTCCACCATGTCCTCGAGCCGGTGGTTGGCGATCTTGGCGATCTCCAGCAACGCGGCTGCGTGCTCCTGGGTCAGCGAGTTGTCCAGCCTCTGCAGTGCCTGCTCGAGCACCTGCTCGGAGGACATCTCGCGAGCCGCCACGATCAAGGGGAAGCCGAACTTCTCCCGGTAGGCGTTGTTGACTTCCGCGAAGGACATCTGCTCGTCCTCGCTGAGGAAGGTGAGCCCGGCCGAGGCCTGGTCGACGAAGGTCCGGTCCGTGTGGTCGATCCTCGACAGGTCCTCGCTGGCCAGCGTGGGATAGCTGCGCATCAGCGCGGTCTGCTGTTCGGCCGACAGCGAGAACAGCTGGTCCTGCAGCGCCAGACGTAACGCGTTCGCATCGCTGAACGGGCGCCGTTCGGCGACCGCCGCGGAGATGCCCACCTCGCCCTGGTAGGCCGGGGCCGTGAGGGCCACGAACTCCTCGTGCGTCATCGCATTGACCGAGCCGATGTCGGCACGGGGACCGATCTCGTCGGCGTGGTCCGGCCGACCGCCCCAGTGGTTGAGCAGCAGGTTCAGCAAGATGGCGGAGATGGAACCCATGGTGATACCGGAGTTGAGGAAGGCCTGCGCGTTCTTGGGCAGCTCCACCAGGAACGCCGAGGTCCCATCGACCTGCGGTAGGCCCACGGGGATCATCGCGATGGCGATCGAGACCGCCACCACGATCACGTTGCGATGGCTGTTGAAGTCCACCCGGCCCAGCGTCTGGATGCCGACCGCAGCAACGGTGCCGAACATGACCAGCGCCGCGCCGCCGAGGACCGAGGACGGGATGCTCGACACGACGGCTCCGGCCTTGGGAAGCAGGCCGAGCAAGATCATGATGGCCCCGGCGGTCGCGACCACCCAGCGACTCTTGACCCGGGTCAGCCGGACAAGACCGACATTCTCGGCAAAGCAGGTGTACGGGAAGGAGTTCATGATGCCGCCGAGGAAGGTGGCGATTCCGTCGGCCCGCAGGGCGGCGGCGATGTCGCGCTTGGCGATCGGCTTCTCGACGATCTGACCGGTGGCGTACACGTCGCCGGTGGTCTCCACGGCTGTGATCAGCATGACAACGATCATCAGCAGGATCGGGACGACGGCGAACTTCGGGGCACCGAAGTAGAAGGGTCCGGTGAAGCCGATCCAGTCCGCGCCGCTCACGGCGCCAAACTCGGCGACCTTGCCGCCCGACCCGTTGCTGACCAGCGCGGCGACGGCGGTGCCGATGACGAGGCCGGCAAGGACGGCAACGGTCTGCAGGAAGCCGCGGGCGAAGCGAGTAAGCGTCAAGATGACCAGGATCGTGAAGATGGCCAGAGAGAGGTTGGTGTAGCTGCCGAACTTCAGGTTGGCGGGCACCAGGTCGGGGTTGAAGAAGGCGAACTGGCCGCCGCCGGCGTCGAAGGCGGCCACCGGGATCAGCGTGACACCGATGATGGTGATGACCGTGCCGGTTACCACAGGCGGGAAGAACCGCACGAGCTGGGAGAAGTACGGCGCGATCAGCAGGGTGAAGATGCCGGCGACGATGACGGCACCGTAGATGTAGACCAGGCTGGCAGCACCGCCACCGTTGTCGAGGCCGATGATGATCATCGGCGTGACGGCAGTAAACGTGACGCCCTGCAGCAGCGGCAGCCGGACACCGATCTTCCAGACGCCGACTGACTGCAGGATCGAGGCAATGCCACAGGTGAACAGGTCGGCGTTGATCAGGTGGATCAGCTGGTCGTTGTCGAGGCCGATGGCCCCGGCGAGCAGGATGGGGACGATCACGGCTCCGGCGTAGAAGGCCATCACGTGCTGGAGACCGTAGACCGCGAGCTGCTGCACAGGCAGCACCTCGTCGACGGGGTGGACGGCGCTCTTGCGCGCCGGGGTGGTGGCTGTACTCATCGGACACCTTCACTGACTAGTGCGTACAGGTGGATCTGCGGTGGTTGCGCGTGCTGCGCGGCCCCGCCCGAGTGCGGGAGATGATGCTCAGACGAATCCTGGGGTGGTCAGCCAGGCCGACCCCGACTCCGAGGAGTCGGCCCTGCTCAACGTCGCCTCGATCAGGCCGTAGGGGCGGTCCGCGGCGATAAAGACCTCACCGTCATTCTCCAGATCGAACGGGGACAGGTCGACCAGGAAGTGGTGCTTGTTGGGCGCCGAGAACTTGACCTCGGCCACCTCCGGGTGGGATTCGAGTACGTCGCGCCCCATGGCGTAGAGGGTCTCCTGGAGCGCCCGGCTGTAGGTGGTGGCGAAGGCGGCCATCATCAGCTTCTTGATGTCCTCGTACGCCGCGTCGTAGTCGAAGTCGGCATCGGCGCCCTCATAGCGCCAGCGTGCGGTCAGCGCCGTCGCCATGATCCGGTCGTCGGTCTCTTGGAGGGTTGTGTATCTGTCCGTCAGGAAGCCCTTGAACTCCGAGCCCGTGGACTTCAAGACGACCAGGTCAGAGAAGCCGGCGACGACCCAGACCTGCTGGTCCTCGCCCCGGCCCTCGACGGTGACCACGCAGGTTCGGGTCTCGGTGCCGCGACGCACGAAGGAGTGGTCGTGGCCGCTGCCGTCGACCTCGATCCGGTCCCAGGCGTACTCCTCGACGCCGATGCGGGCGCCGGTGGCCGGCGGCGCAGCATCCAGGAAGTGCGCGCCGAGGGCGATCGCGTAGGCCTCGGGTGAGCTGACGCCGACCTCCTTCGCGTAGGCGAAGGAGGTGTTCTTCTGGGTGTCGGTGGGCAGTACGTTGATCTGGTCGCCGGCGATATGCGCGTCCTCGAAGTGGCCGCGGAGCGCAGTGGAGACGTTGAGGTCACGGATCTCGTGGCGGTCGGTGTCGCGGTAGATGCGCACGACGCGGTTCTCGGACTTCCCGTACTGGTTGGCCCCAAGGACGATACTCATCTCGATGTTCGCTCCCTAGTTGCGGCCCCGGGGCGTGACCCTGAGGGGGTTCACTCGGTCACTTCGTTTCCGTAAAACGGAAATTCAATACCATTCATCGGAAAAGATAGCCGCGGTCGCAGGCCCCGTCAACGGTTTCGTGTTATCTGGATCACGCACGGTGTGGGCGGGCCAGCGCGGTCAGCGCCCCCAGCCCCAGGCCGGTTGCCGTGGCGACTTCGGCGGGGGATATCGCGCCGCAGTCGACGCCGCGCACGATGTAGTCGGAGAGGGCACGCGCGGTGGCCGGCTCGTCCATGACGCTGCCGCCGGTCTGCTCGACGTAGTTGCGTAGCCGACGCGCGGCGGCGTCGAAGCTCTCACGGAAGAAGGCGTAGGTGGCGGCGTACCGCGTCGGGAGCTGGGCCGGATGCAGGTCCCAGCCCTGGTAGTAGCCGCGCTCGAGCGAGCGCCGGACCAGTCTCGAGTGCAGCTCCCAGCCGCGGCGCACGGCCTCGGTGTCGCCGATCGGGAGGATGTTCGTGGAGCCGTCGGAGAGGCGCACGCCCGTGCCCGCGGCGGCGGCCTGCATCACCAGCTTGGCGTGGTCGGCGACGGGATGATCCATCGACTGGTAGGCGGCGGGGATGCCGCAGAAGGCGGAGTAGTCGTAGGTGCCGTAATGGAGCGCGGTTATCCGGCCTCTCCCGGCGTGGATCATCCGGGCCACGAGCGCGGTGCCGTCAGGGCCGAGGATCGACTGGGGGGTCTCGATCTGAAGCTCGAAACGCAGCGTGTCCGGATCGAGCCCGAAAGACTCCTCCAGCCGGCCCGTCAGCTCGGTCATCGCCTCGACCTGGTCGACGCTGGTGATCTTGGGCAGCACCAGCACGAAGTCCTGGAGGCGGCGGTCGGCCTCGATCAGCCGGGACAGGAAGATGGTGAGTGTGCGGACACCGCGGTGACGGGTCGGCGCCTCCAGGCTCTTGAAGCGGATGCCGCAGTAGGGCGAGACCGTGCGGTCGGCGAGCCCGCGGGCCAGGGCCGCGGCGGCGGCGAGCGCATCGGCGTCCTCGGCCTCGTCGCCGCGGTTGCCATAGCCGTCCTCGAAGTCGAGACGCAGATCCTCGATGGGCTCGGTGGCGAGCTTGGCACGCACTCGCTCGACCACGTCGTCGTCTCCGACCACTTCGGCGAAGAGGTCGGCCTCAGTGTCGATTGCCTCGAGGGCCGCGGCGCCCCAAGACGGCACCAGGTCGGCCGTGAAGAGGTCGGCCGAGACGTAGACGGTGTGCACCGGCTGCCGATCGGGAGTGTCGCCCGGGAAGCCGGCGGTCAGCGCTCGGTCGGCTTCGACGAGCCGGTCATCCAGGTCGGCGGACAGCACGTCGGCGAGGGCGATGGACTCCTCCGCACTGACGTGGGACGCCCCGAGTCCCAAGGCAGCAGGGGGCAAGAACGGCACATCGGTCACAGGGATCACCCTTCATCGATCATCTCGCAGAACGGACAATATCTTCCGTATTGCGGAAGTCAACCCCCCCGGGTGCTCGAAGCTCACTGCCGAAACACCTAGGCCCCATCAAGAGTTCAACGCGTTGATGCGCGCCCACGGTCAACGTCCTGGACAACAACGCGGCGAGCCGGCGGCATCTCCGACTTCGGCGGCCACCCGGTGGCACGGGCGACGTTGTGCCTGCACGGCACCTCACGAAGCCTGGGCACGTTCGGCACCAGCGACTTCAGCGTCGCGCTGGCGTCGCACGGTCAGGGCGACTACGTGGGGAGTAGCCGGTCGAAGCCTGCAGGGCGGCGAGACGACAACCACGTCTTCTTGACCTCCGCCTGCCACCACGGGCGCTGCGCACGCTACTGCCGTTGTCCGGAGAAGCACGCCCCCGTGTGGACCTGCACCTACCGGCAAGCCTTCGTGCCCTACCTCGCAGCGCTCGGCCCCGCACCTCGCCCTCCGCCGAGCACCGTCCAGGTCCGCCCCACCGATGGACTCTCATTGCGTCACGTCACCAGCGCCGACCCCGTGCACAGCGCGCCACAGCGGGGCCACGAATCGGGACGGCTGTGGCGCCAGACCCCTCGTCCCCGAGGGCGCGGCTTCCCGGCCCCCAGTGGGACTCAGAGAGATACCGGCTGGTCAGGCTCGCGTACAGGCACCGGTACCAGCTGCCTGAGCCGAACCGGTCGAGCGGTGCGGTTGCGATCAACATGAAGTCACCTGCGGCGGTGAGCACGGCGCGTCCCGCAGCGGCTCGGGTCCCCTGGTCCCGAGGGCGGCGAGGGCGTCGGGCAACGAGAGGCCCGCGCGGACGGCGGAGGAGAGGTTGTCGACGGCCTCGGGCCAGACCTCGGCGAACTCGCGC
>JBDSLK010000078.1:0-29138 GCA_039916425.1 Nocardioides sp. | reverse complement strand
CGGCGCTGGGTCTCCTTGTGCTGCCGCGCGGCGATCCGGGTCTTGCTGGCGCCGACGACCTTCTCCATGACCAGCTTGGCCTGGGCCTTCTCGGCCCGCTTGGTGCTGGTGAGGAACTTCCTCAGCTCCGCCGACACCACCTTGCGCACCACGGAGCGCGCGGCCGGCGTACCGAGGATCTCCTTGGTCTGGCCCTCGAACTGCGGCTCGGCCAGCCGGACGGTGACCACCGCCGTCATCCCCTCCAGCACGTCGTCCTTGATGACGTTGTCGTCGTTGACCTTCAGCACCTTGGCCGAGCGCATCACTTCGTTGAAGGTCGCGGTGACGGCCGCCTCGAAGCCGCTGAGGTGGGTGCCACCCTTCGGGGTGGCGATCACGTTGACGTAGGAGCGCAGCTCGGTGTCGTAGCCCGTCCCCCACCGCAGCGCGACGTCGACGCCGAGCTCCCGCTCGACCTCCTGGGGCGTCATGTGGCCGTGGGCGTCGAGCATCGGGACGGTCTCGGTGAAGGTGTCGGAGCCCTGGAGCCGCAGCACGTCGGTGACCGGCTCGTCGCGGGCCAGGAACTCGGCGAACTCCGCGATGCCCCCGTCGTGGCGGAACTTCTCCTCGACCGGGTGGTCGCCGCGCAGGTCGCGGATGACGAGCTCGAGGCCGGGCACGATGAACGACGTCTGGCGGGCCCGGCCGAGCAGGCCTTCGAGCTCGAAGGTGGCGTCGGAGGTGAAGATCTGGCGGTCCGGCCAGAAGCGGATGCGGGTGCCGGAGCGGGTCTTGGGGACCCGGGCGCCCTTGCGGGACAGTCCGCTGCGCCTGTCGAACGCCGCCGTGGGCCCCTCCTCGGCGAACACCCCGGGCACGCCGCGGGCGAAGCTCATGCCCTGGGTCGCCGGCGATCGCTCCACGTCGATGTCCATCCGGGAGGACAGGGCGTTGACGACCGACAGGCCGACCCCGTGCAACCCCCCGGTGGCGACGTAGGAGCCGCCTCCGAACTTGCCGCCTGCGTGGAGCTTGGTGGCCACCACCTCGACCCCGGGCAGCCCGGTCTTGGGCTCCTTGTCGATCGGGATGCCGCGGCCGTCGTCGTGGACCTCGGCGGAGCCGTCGCGGTGCAGGGAGACCTCGACCCGGTGGGCGGCGTCGGCGAGCGCTTCGTCGACGCCGTTGTCGATGATCTCCCACAGGCAGTGCATCAGACCGCGGGTGTCGGTGGACCCGATGTACATGCCAGGACGTTTGCGGACCGCCTCGAGGCCCTCGAGGACCAGGAGGTGGGCTGCGTTGTAGGTGTTGTCGGCGATGGTGGTGCTCCTGGTGCGGGTGTCCTGGCGGGTGAGTCCCGAATCTACTCGGCGGCGCCCCCCAAGCGGCGCAGGCCCGTCAGCGGGTCGAGAGGCCGCTCCCCGGCGTCGCCGGGACGGGCGGCGCGCCGACGCCCGATCTGGTGGCGGGCGCCCGTACCGTGGGAGGCACGGCGGGGAGATCCGGATCACGGTCCGGACAAGAACTGCCGGGATCGGCCGTTTCGCCTTGTGGAAGCGCCCGGCCGGGGTACAACTGTTTGTGATGGGATGGATCACCTGGCACGGGCGCTGACAGGGAATGTTTGTGCTGGTCGTTAGGTTGGAGCAGGTACCGATGATTACCACGATGACAACCCATGGGAAGAGGCCGATGTGACCACTGCAGTTGCCTCCAGTGCTGCCGCGTTGACCGCCAGCGACCGCTGCGACCGGTGCGGAGCCCAGGCCTACCTGCGCGTCGAGCTCGGCGAGGGCGCCGAGCTGTTGTTCTGCGCACACCACGCCCGCGAGCACGGCGAGAAGCTCCGCGCCATCGCGGTCAAGGTCCACGACGAGACCCACAAGCTCGGTGACAGCCCGACGCCCGCTTCGTAGAGCGGGCCTCGGCGGATGACACCGCCAGCCACGCGGCCCCGGACCCCTGCGGTCCGGGGCCGTTCTGTGTCCCGGGTCCGGCTGCCTTCGCCTGTCTCGCAGGGCGGGGCCCGCCCTGTGGGAAGGTAGGCGCCATGACCCCCGTCGAGCTCGTCGTCGGACTGGCGATCGTGGTGGGGCTGGTGGGGATCGTGCTACCGGTGCTGCCGGGCACGATCGTGATCCTGGTCGCCGTCGTCGTCTGGGCCTCCGAGACCGGGGGGACGACCGCCTGGGTGGTTGCCGCCGTCGCCACCGTGCTGCTCGCCGCCGGTGCGGTGGTCAAGTTCCTGGTGCCGGGCCGGAAGCTCAAGGCCGCGGTGCCGACCTCCACCCTGCTGGCCGGCGCGGCCGCCGCGGTGGTCGGCTTCGTCGTCATCCCCGTCGTGGGAATGCTGGTCGGCTTCCCGGTCGGGATCTACCTGGCCGAGCGGCACCGGGTAGGGGCCGAGGCCGCCTGGCCCTCGACCCGGGCCGCGCTGGGCGCGATGGGGGTGAGCATCCTCATCGAGTTGCTCGTCGGCGTGCTGGCGGCTCTTACCTGGGTCGTCGGCGTGGTGCTGACCTAGTCTCGTGCTCGCCGTCCTCCTCTCCCTGCTCGCGGCCCTCTCCTACGGCCTCGCGGACTTCGTCGGTGGCGCTGCCTCGAAGCGCACCAGCCCGTGGGCCGTCGCCCTCGTCGCGCAGGTCACCGGCGCGGCCGCCGTCCTGGTCCTGGGCGCGTTCGCGGGAGGCTCGCCCACCTCGACCGACCTGGCCTGGGCTGTCGCCGCCGGGCTGTTCAACGGCTTGGGGACGGCCTTCTTGTACCGCGGCCTGTCCGGCGGTCGGATGGGCGTGGTCGCCCCCGTCTCCGGAGTGGGTGCCGCCGCGTTGCCGGTCGTCGTCGGGCTGCTCCTCGGTGAGCGTCCCGCGGCGCTGGTCTGGGTCGGCTTCGTTGCTGCCCTGCCGGGCATCTGGCTGGTCTCGCGGGAGCCCGTCGGGTCCGGGACGCCTGAGCGTGGCTCCGGGCTGCTCGACGGCGCCCTGGCCGGCCTCGGCTTCGGCGGCCTGTTCGCGTGCCTTGCCCAGATCCCCGCGGCGGCCGGCTACCTCCCGCTGGCCCTCAACCAGGTCGTCGCTGGCGGTGCCATCGTCGTGGTGGCCGTCGTCGCGGGCGGGGCCTGGGTGCCCCGCGAGCCCGCCGCCCTGCTCGGCGCCGGCAGCGGGATCCTGGCGGCCACCGCCACGGCGGCCTTCCTGCTGGCCACCCAGACCGGCTTCCTCACGGTGGCGGCGGTGCTGACCTCGCTCTACCCCGCGGTCACGGTAGTACTGGCCGCGACGCTCCTGCGCGAACGCGTGCACCGTGGACAGGCCTGTGGCCTGGTCCTCTGCCTGGTGGCGGTCGCCCTGGTGGCGGCCGGCTGACCCGTCAGCCGCGCCGGACCCACGGCGAGAACATCTTGATCCCCCGAAGCCAGTCGCTGAGGATCAGGTCGCCGTCGTACTCGCTGGCCTCGACGGCGACCCGGATCCGGCTGTAGTCGCCGAAGCACGCTTGGTCGATGACGTACGTCGCGGTGTCCTCGAGCCAGTCGAGCTCGGCGTTGTAGTCGCAGATCACCTCCTGCTCGGTCCGGGCCCAGTCGCGCATGGTGGCGAGGAGGTAGTCGGTGCCGGCGTTGAGCCCACTGCCGAGCCCGATCTCCGGCCCGGGGCGCGACCCGTCGGTGTCGAGATAGATCCCGACGCTCTGGGCGGCGCGGTCCGCACGGCGCACCAGGTCGTCGAACCGAAGCCGGATAATGACCCGGTCGTCGGCGTTGCGCACCTTGACCCGCAGCAGGTCGACACGAGCCTGGGAGTCGTGGCCGTCGACGACGACGCGGGTGCCGGCCTGAGCGGGCGCGGCGAGCAGGAGCGGCGCCAGGACGCCCAGCAGGGCGAGCGTGGACCTGCGGAGCACGATCATCTGGCTGGCTCCCCTCGGGCGATGCGCCAGGATCGGCCCAGGCTAGCCGCACTCGTCGGTGCGGGCGGCGTCGGCACCACCGCGTGACGCTCCTCTCCCCCCAGCAGCCCCCCAACCGCGCGGGGTGGTCAGGTTCGGCCTCTGGGCGGTCCGGTCCGGGTTAGGCTCGACGTACTCCGTCCCCCCCGGGAGGTCTCTGCATGACCCACGCAGCTCAGCAAGAGCGTCCGAGCCTGGCCCCGATGGCCGAGCTCGACGCGATCGAGGATCCGTCCGACGATCGCTTCGACCGTGTCGTCCGGCTCGCCCAGCAGTTCTTCGGTGTGCCCATGGCGGCCGTCAACCTGGTCGACCCCGTCCACATGGAGACCATCGCCGCGGTCGGGCTGCCGAGAGGCGAGTACCCCCGCGAGGGCACCTTCTGCGAACGGACCGTCGACACCGCCCGGACCTTCGTGGTGCCCGATGCGACCACGGACGACCGCTTCGCCCACCAGCCCTACGTCACCGGGGACCCGCACCTCCGCTTCTACGCGGGGGAGCCGCTGTTCGCCCCCGGCGGGCAGGCGGTCGGGACGCTGTGCATCTTCGACGACAAGCCGCGCGACATCACCCCGCTGGAGACGCGGATGCTGCGTGACCTGGCGGACTGGATCGAGAAGGAGCTCACCTACGACGCCGACGGCGCCCAGGCCCGCGAGGTGCAGCGCCGGCTGCTCCCCCGCCGCGAGGTAGTCGTGCCGGGCTACGACGTCGCCGGACAGTGCCGCCCCGCCCGCAACGTGGGAGGTGACTACTTCGACTGGCAGGAGCTCCCGGACGGCACCATCCAGGTCGTCGTCGCCGACGTCATGGGCAAGGGCCTCAAGGCGGCCGTGGTGGCCGCCGGGGTGCGCTCGGTCATCCGGGGAGCCTCGCGCTTCAACCACCTCGCGCAGAGCATCGGGCGCGTGGGCCAGGACATGGAGGAGGACCTCACCGACACCTCGACCTTCGTCACCCTCTTCGCCGCGCGGCTCACGCCCGAGACGGGGGCCGTCGAGTACGTCGACGCCGGACACGGGTTGGCCCTCGTCATCCAGGCCGAGGGGACAGTTCGCCGGCTCGCCTCGACGGACCTCCCGCTCGGCACGCTCCCGGGCGACACCTGGACGTCCCACCACGACCGGCTCGATCCCGGCGACACGATGCTGATCGTCAGTGACGGCATCCTCGACCTCTTCCTCGACCCGTGGTCCGCGGTCCAGGCAGCCGTGAGCCTGAGCAAGGATGTGCGGGACGCCCGCGAGATGGTCGAGGCGATCACCGGCATCGGGGGCAGCGACATCGGGGGCAGCGGAGCGATCGACGACGACATCACCGCCGTCGTCATCCGTAGGCAGGCGTCCTGATGCACCGGGCCCTGACCCGGGTCCTGGTCATCCTGACCCTGTTCTTCGGCACCATGTACGTCGGGTGGCGCTGGCTGTTCTCGGTCAACTGGGACTACTGGTGGATCGCGTTGCCCCTCATCGTCGCCGAGACCTACGCCCTCATCGACGCGTTCTTGTTCGGCGCGACGGTGTGGCGGATGAAGCAGCGCGGACCGGCCCCCGGGGCCGACCCGGAGGCCACGGTCGACGTCTTGATCACGACGTACAACGAGCCCATCGACCTGGTCTCGGCCACTGCCGAGGCGGCGAAGCTGATCACCTTCCCGCACCGCACCTGGATCCTCGACGACGGCAACCGCCCTGAGATGGCCGCCGAGGCGGCGCGGCTCGGGGTCGGCTACATCACCAGGCACCCGGACTGGGCCGACATGCCCAAGCACGCCAAGGCCGGCAACCTCAACAACGCCCTCTTCGCCACCGAGGGCGAGTTCCTGCTGATCCTGGACGCCGACCAGATCCCCGACCCCGAGATCCTCGACCACACTCTCGGCTGGTTCCGCGACCCGAAGGTCGCCCTGGTCCAGACCCCGCAGTTCTTCGTCAACGTCAGCGACTCCGACCCGCTCGGCAGCCAAGCCCCGCTCTTCTACGGTCCGATCCAGCAGGGCAAGGACGGCTGGAATGCCGCGTTCTTCTGCGGCTCCAACGCGATCCTGCGCCGTGAGGCCCTCATGCAGCTCGGCATCGTGGGCTACGTGCAGGAGGTCCAGATGGAGGTGGGCGACGCCCTCAAGGCCTCGGACCGGATCCTCGCCCGCGCCGTCTCGGTCGCCCAGCAGCACTCCCCCGCTGCCATCGTCGCGATCCAGACCCTGCGCGCGGCCGCCCGGACCGCGCGGCTCCGGCTCGCCCAGGGCACGCCGGTGGGCGAGGTCACCTACGCCTTCCAGCAGGCCGTCGACCTGGCCAGCCGCTCGGTCGTCGACCACGACCTCGAGGTGATGCGCGCCGACCTCGAGGTCCTCGCCCGGCTGCCCGTGCACGTGGACGGCCAGGTCGGCCAGCTCGTCGTGGACGAGATGGCGCTGACCCGGCTCTCCGACCGTGACTGGTCCCCGCTCGGCGCGATCGAGTCCGTGCGTGCCCTGGTGCGCGCCGTCGACGTGGACCGGGCCGACGAGGCCCAGCCGATGATGCCGATGGCGACGATCTCGGTCACCGAGGACATGGCCACCTGCATGCGCCTGCACGCCCTCGGCTGGTCGTCGATCTACCACCACGAGAACCTCGCCCACGGGCTCGCCCCGGAGGACCTCGGCACCATGCTCACCCAGCGCCTGCGGTGGGCGCAGGGCACCCTCCAGGTGCTGCTGAAGGAGAACCCGCTCACCAAGCGCGGCCTGTCCCTGGGCCAGCGGCTGATGTACTTCTCCACGATGTGGAGCTACCTCTCCGGCTTCGCCGCGCTCGCGTTCCTGGCCGCCCCGTTCTTCTACCTCTGCTTCGGGGTGCTGCCGGTCAACGCCTACGGCCTGGATTTCCTGCGGATGTTCGTGCCGTACGTCGTGCTCAACCAGCTGCTCTTCTTCGTGGTGGGGTACGGCGTGAAAACCTGGCGCGGCCACCAGTACAGCCTGGCCCTCTTCCCCCTGTGGATCCGTGCCTGCACGACGGCCGCCGCCAATGTGTTCTTCGGCCGGCCGCTGGGCTTCGCGGTCACCCCGAAGACTCGTCAGCAGCACACCGGCTTCCCATGGCGGCTGGTCTGGCCCCAGCTCGCCGCGACGGTGCTGCTCGCGCTGGCCTGCGTCATCGGCGTCGCCCGTCTCTGGACCGGGGACGCCAACAGCGTGATCGGCACGGGTGTCAACGTGGGGTGGGTCGCCTACGACCTGCTCGTGATCAGCGTGATCTACCAAGCGGCGCTCTACCGGGCGCCCGACAACGACGAGGAGCTCGTGCACTGATGGACCTGGACAAGATCATCGACGGAGAGGTCGCAGTCCTACGCTGCACCGGGCGACTCAACATGAGCGCCGCGCCCGGCCTGCGGACCGCGGTCGACGAGCTCGTCGGGCAGGGCGCCAGCCGGATCGTGATCGACCTGTCGGACACGTCCTTCGTGGACTCCTCGGGGCTCGGTGCCCTCGTCGGCGGGCTGAAGTCCGCTCGTCAGGCGGGAGGTGACCTGCGGATCGCCGGAGCTGCCGAGCAGGTCCGCACCGTCTTGGCCCTTACCAACCTCGACCGCGTGCTGACCCCACACCGCACGGTTGCGGATGCCTCCCATGGCTGGTGAGTACACACTGACCGGGCTCGCGGTCCCTGCCGGCCTCGACGACCTCCACGACCTCCTGGAGCGGATCGGGACCGAGCACCCCCAGCTCTCCGCCGCCGACCTGATGCTCTTCGAGACGGCGGTGATCGAGATCGCCGGCAACGTCGTCGAGCACGGTCGGCCGCCGGGCGAGGTGCACTGGACGTTCACCCTCGCGGTCCTCGAGGACCGGATCGAGGCGACGCTCTCCGACGACGGCGTCCCCTTCGAGGGTGGGGACGCTCTCCCCGACGCGGAGATGCCCGACGCGCTCGCCGAGGGTGGTCGCGGCTTCGCGCTGGCCGGAGCCGTGCTGGACGAGCTCGACTACCGGCGCACCGACGGCGCCAACCACTGGCAGCTGGTCCGCAACCGGACCTGACCCGCGAGCCTCGAAGCATCTAGACCGGCGAGCGGTTTCGGATGGGATGGCGTACCTTGCGAGAAGGCCCCAATTCTTGAGGCCACGGTGCCCCGGACCCGGTATCCCAGTCGTTCGACGACGGGAACTCGCAGATGGAAAGCATGCCGATCACCGGTCTAGACGAGCACGGTTACATCGAGGCCATGCTCAACTCGTTCCGGGAGATGAAATCCTGGGACAAGGAAGCCCAGCCACAGCCCTCGCCGGCGGCCCGACAGCCGGAGGAGTCGAGGCGAGACTGGATCACCACGTGGTGATGATGGCGGTCGCCGGTGAAGGCGGCTAGCGCCAGGTCAACAGAATCCCCACACTCCGAGGTCCGCACGCTTCGCGTACCTCTGGGCCTTGCGGTAGCTCCGCGTCCGCTGGAACGGGTTGTTCTGGTAGACGTACACCGCGGCGTGACCGCGCACGACGAGTTTGCGGTTGACGTCCACCCGACCCTTCGACACGTACCGCAACAGCCGGTCGTACCGGTCTTTGAGGTCTTGGGTCGGGTCGGAGGTCAGCTGCACCGTCGTGCCCACCGGTAGCATCACCTTGGCCGCCGCCGAGGCCTCCTCGCCGCCGCACTCTCGCCCGCCGTAGACCTCAGGGGTGTCGATGCCGAGGAGGCGCACGTACTCCGTGGCCCCGGACCGCAGGCGCACCACGATGGTGTCACCGTCCACGATGCGCACCACCCGGGCGTGCTCGCGCCTCACCTCCGGGATCGCCGGTGTGAATGGCACCGGTCCGGAACCGCCGCCACCCCCGCCTCCGCTGGTCACGCACGGGCAGGGCAGCGACTCGCACGCGAGGCCGTCACCCTCACCATCGAGACCATGAGGGTCCGCCGATGGGTTGTTGTCCAAGAAGAACCGCTGCGCCTCAGCCTGGTTGGCGAAGTCACCGCAGTCCCGGTCGGGCAGGGCGGCTGCAGCGGGGGTTGCAAGACCGGCCAGGCACAGCAGCAGCGAGACGAGCAGACCTGTGGACTGTGCGATCACGCCTTCTCGCAGGCGATGCGGTCCTTGTCGGCGTCGCTCTCGTCGTTGAGGTAGTACACCTTGGGTGCGCGGGCGAAACCCGTCACGGGCCCGCCGGAGGTCTTGTCTCTCGCACCCACCAGCCCGACGCCGTGAGGGTAGACCTTGTTCAGCGCCGTGCAGTTGGGGTAGTCCCTGGGGATGGGTGCCGCTTGTGCGGGGGTCGTCACGAGCAGTGGTGAGGTAACAGCGATGACAGCGATCGCGGCCCGAGTCAGGGTCTTCATGCCAGGCACGGTACGTCGGCCGCCCTGCATCCGCAGTCGAACCGGGTGATTGTCGGCAGCCGCGGCCATCGACCCGTCTCTTGATCGCGGGCGGGAGATCCCGTCCGGGGCGGCTCGTGTTCCAACCCCGGACGGAACCCATCCACACGATGCCGGAAGGCGCTGCCCGTTGTGCGAACTCGCAACCCGGAGTCATAGGGTTCGGGTGACGATTCACCCGACCCAGACCCTTCCCTACACCGCTCCCCCACCGGGGGATTTCTTCTTGCGGGGGAGGCTCAGGGTCTGGGAGCTACCTAGATAAGTCGACCACGTGCCAGGAGGTTCCGCAAGGCCGAGTGCTGGGGACCGGGATCAGGGGATAGGGACGCTGCCCGGGGCGGGGCGGACCAGTAGGGCGGGATCGAGGGAGCGTTCCGTGTCGTACTGGAAGCCGTTGTCCATGGCCCAGAGCAGGGCGTGTGTGCGGCTCTCCACGCCGATCTTGCGGTAGGCCAACCTGATATAGGACTTGATGGTGTTGATGCTGAGGTTGGCGCGGGCGGCGATCTCTTGGTTGCTCAGCCCGCGGGTAATGAGCGCGAGGACCTCGGCCTCGCGTGGAGTCAAGCCCGCTGCCCGACCAGGCCAGTCACCAGCGCCGCCTTCGCTCGTCTCCTGGTCCCCGGTCATAATGACGATCTCGCCGCTCATTACTCGTTCGAGAGCTTCAAGGATCACGGGACCTGTGAGCACCTTGGACAGGTAGCCGGAGGCGCCCCCAACTATTGCCTGCTGGATCAGCGTGGGCCGAAGGTTCCAACTGTAGATAACGACCTTCGCGCCGGAGTCGCGGACGAAGTCCTGGAGGTCGATGCCCTGACCCTGTACTTGACCGAACGTGTCGTAGAGAACGATGTCGACGTCGCTGATGACGGGCAGCGAGGCCCCGGTCTCGACGACATCGATGCGCTCGCCCGAGAGAAGCGAAGCGACGCCTGCGACCACCACAGCGAAGTCGTCAACAATCGCTAGGCGGATTGGATGCTTCACGGTCCGTCCACATCTGGACTGTAGACGAATTGAAGGTCGGTGACGCCATCGCACTAGCGCTCTGATCCCACTGCGCAGTTGCGAACCCATGAACAACGCCAGGGTGCCCCCCTGGATCTGGGGACGTGCGCGACAACACCGCCCGCGCCGCATCGATTCGGTCGAGATCTTCCCCGATCGAGACGCGATCGAGTGACTTGCAGACGCCGTCTTGGACGGTGCCTTCAACCTCTCGGGGCTCTCCGCGTTGTGCCGGCGCTGAGCGTCAGTCGAGGTAGTCGCGCAGCACCTGCGAGCGACTGGGGTGCCGCAGCTTGGACATGGTCTTGGACTCGATCTGACGAATCCGCTCGCGGGTCACGCCGTAGACCTTGCCGATCTCGTCGAGGGTCTTGGGCTGGCCGTCAGTGAGGCCGAAACGCATCGACACCACGCCCGCCTCGCGCTCGGAGAGCGTGTCGAGGACAGCGTGCAGCTGCTCCTGGAGCAGCGTGAACGACACGGCGTCGGCCGGGACGATCGCCTCGGAGTCCTCGATCAGGTCGCCGAACTCGGAGTCGCCGTCCTCGCCCAGTGGCGTATGCAGGGAGATCGGCTCACGACCGTACTTCTGCACCTCGATGACCTTCTCGGGGGTCATGTCGAGCTCCTTGGCGAGCTCCTCCGGGGTGGGCTCGCGGCCCAGGTCCTGGAGCATCTGACGCTGCACGCGGGCCAGCTTGTTGATGACCTCGACCATGTGGACGGGGATCCGGATCGTGCGGGCCTGGTCGGCCATCGCGCGGGTGATCGCCTGGCGGATCCACCACGTGGCGTACGTCGAGAACTTGTAGCCCTTGGTGTAGTCGAACTTCTCCACCGCGCGGATCAGCCCGAGGTTGCCCTCCTGGATCAGGTCCAGGAAGAGCATGCCGCGGCCGGTGTAGCGCTTGGCGAGAGAGACGACGAGACGCAGGTTGGCCTCGAGGAGGTGGTTCTTGGCGCGACGGCCGTCCTCGGCGATCCACTCGAGCTCCTCGTGGACCTTGGGGGTGATCTTGCCGCCCTTGGCGAGCTTCTCGTCCGAGAAGAGGCCGGCCTCGATCCGCTTGGCGAGCTCGACCTCCATCTCGGCGTTGAGGAGCGGCACCTTGCCGATCTGCTTGAGGTAGTCCTTGACTGGGTCGGCGGTGGCACCAGCCACCATCACCTGCTGCTCGGGCTCGTCGGTGTCGTCGGCGGCGGAGACGACGAAGGTGCCTTCCTTCTCGTCCTCCTTGATCGTCGGATCGACGGCGACGTCCTTCTCGAACTGCTCGTCGGGCAGGTCGGGGAGGACCTTCTTGCCGTCCGGGCCCACCACGACCTCGACGGTCTCGGCGGGGGCGGCCTTCTTGGCGGCCGCCTTCTTGGCCGGTGTCGCCTTGGCCGGTGTCGCCTTGGCCGGGGCCGTCTTCGCGGCCGCCGTCTTGGCGGCCGCCGTCTTGGCAGGCGCCGCCTTGGCAGGCGCGGTCTTCTTGGCCGGTGCCTTCTTGGTCGCCGTCGCGGTCTTGCGCGCCGATGTGGCCGCCACCGCCCGGCGCCCGGCGGTCACCGGGACCGCCACGGTGATGCCCTGGTCGCTCAGGTGTGCCAGCAGAGCCTTGAGGTGCTGCGGCGGGACCTGCGCCTGCTCACTGGCGAGGCGAACCTGGTCGGGGGTGATGCTGCCCTCAGGCAGCCCCGCCTCGATCAGTCCGGAGATGGCAGGGTGGGTGAGCACCGCTGCGGGGAGCAGCTTGCGCGCGTTCGAAGACACGAACACCTCTCGTCAGAACGGCAGTTTGGGCGCGGCGAGGCCCGCCTAAGTCAAGAGCCGCGTCGACCATTCTGCCACGCCCTCGGTGGCGGCCCGCCACCGCCGGCCGAATCCGGTGCCGCGGCGTCAGATCGTCAGCCTGCGGCGGGCTTTCCAGCCTCGGCGCCCGCCTTGGCCGCGGCCTTGGCGCTCTTCTTGTAGTCGCGGACCTTCTGGAGCGAGTCCGCGTCCACGACGTCGGCGACCGAGCGGTAGCCCTCCTCGGCGTAGGCGCCGACCGCCTGCTCCCAGCCCTCGGGCCGGACGCCGCGTTGCTTGGCGAGCAGCGCCACGAAGATCTGGGCCTTCTGCCGGCCGAAGCCGGGCAGCTCCATCACCCGGGCGAGGAGCTCGGCACCCGACCCGGCCTCGGTCCACAGCAGCTCGGCACGCCCGTCGTACCTCTCCTCGACGAGGGCGGCGAGGGCCTGGAGCCGCCCGGCCATCGAGCCGGGAAAGCGGTGGACCGCCGGCGGGGTCGCGCACAGGGCGGCGAACTCCTCGGGGTCGGCTGCGGCGATGGCCGCCGGGTCGAGGGTGCCGAAGCGCTCGAGCACCTTCGCCGGGCCGCGGAACGCGTGCTCCATGGGGTACTGCTGGTCGAGCATCATCCCGGCCAGGAGGGCGAAGGGGTCGGCGTCGAGCACCCGGTCGGACTCCGGGTCCTGGGTGATCTGGAGGGCCATCGGACCGGCTCAGCCCTCGGCCTTCACGGCCAGGACCGGGCACTGGGCGTCGAGCAGGATCCGTTGGGCGTTGCTGCCCAGGATCAGCTTGCCGACCGGCGAGCGCCGGCGCAGGCCGATCACGATCAAGTCGGCGTTGCTGGAGTCGGCGATGCCGATAAGGTCCTCGGCGGGCTCGAAGCCGCGCACCAGTTGGCGGATCTCGTGGTCGACGCCGGCCTCGGTGAGCATCCGCTCGACCTCCGCCATCGCCCGCTCGGCCTCGCGGGAGGCCTCCCCGTCGAAGTCGTCACCGCCGCGGTGGGAGTTGACCACCACCAGCTTGCTGTTGCGGAGCTTGGCCTCGTCGATGGCCCTCCTCAGGGCGGCGTCACCCTCGGGCTTGGCCACATAACCGACCACGATGGTTCCCATGTGCTGGTCCTCCTCGCTCCCGAGCCCCGGTGGCTCCGATGGCACCGTATCCAATCGACGCCCGGGACGGGAGCCTGTGGACGAGCGGGCCACGCGTCGGACGGCTGCGCGACGATGGGGAGGTGCCTGCGCTGACCGAGCCCGTCACCGCTGAGCGGGCCCGCGCCCTGCGGGCCGCCGTCCAGGCGCTCAAGGCGGGCGGGCGGCGGGTCGAGCCGCCGGCCCTGCAGGTCGGCCGCGCCGGCGGGCCCGCGGTCGTGCACGTCATCCGCGCCGACGAGGTGCTCGACGGCGCGCTGCGTACCGAGGTCATGGCCGCGCTCCTCCTGCGGTCCCGCGAGCTGGCGGAGGAACCGGTCGTCTGGCTGACCCGCACCGGCGAGCCCGAGTGGCACGACACCGATGCCGCGTGGCTCCCGGCCGCCGTGGCGGCGTATGCCGAGGCCGGGGTGCCGCTCGTGTTCGTCGTGGTGACCCGACACGGCTGGTACGACCCGCGTAGCGGAGTGACCCGGCGCTGGCGACGGTTGCGCGACCGCCGGCTGAGCGGCTAGTCCCAGGTGTGCACGGGCTCGTTGGTGTGCATCCGCACCCGGTAGTCCTCCAGCGTCGCACGCAGCGCGTCGTAGGTCTCGAGCTCGGCGCGCTCGCCCATCTTGGTGACGAACCACTCAGCACCGTTGGTCCCGAGCAGGCAGCGTTGCTCGATGATCCCCAGCAGTCGGTCGCTCTGCTCGGTGGGGACCCCCCAGGCCGCGAGCCCCTGGTGGGCGAGTGGCAGCAGCCGGCGCAGGACCAGCTCGGTCGCACGAACGTGTCCGATGCCCGGCCAGTAGATCTGGGCGTCGATGCCCTGCTGGGCGGCGACGTGGAAGTTCTCCTCCGCCGCGCTGAAGGACATCTGCGACCAGAGCGGCCGCTCGCTCTCGGCGAGGCTGCGCACCAGGCCGAAGTAGAAGGCGGCGTTGGCGATGGTGTCCACGACGGTCGGCCCGGCGGCGAGGACACGGTTCTCGACCCGCAGGTGCGGCACTCCCCCGGCGATGTCGTAGACCGGCCGGTTCCAGCGGTAGATCGTGCCGTTGTGCAGCCGCAGCTCCGGGAGCGTCGGGGTGCCGCCCGCCTCGAGCACCGCGAGCGGGTCCTCGTCCTCGGTGATCGGCAGCAACGCCGGGAAGTAGCGGACGTTCTCCTCGAACAGGTCGAAGACCGAGGTGATCCAGCGCTCTCCGAACCAGACCCGCGGGCGGACGCCCTGCGACTTCAACTCCTCGCTGCGGGTGTCGGTGGCCTGCTCGAACAGCGGGATGCGGGTCTCGCGCCACAGCTGCTTGCCCAAGAGGTACGGCGAGTTGGCGCCGACGGCGAGCTGGACCCCGGCGATCACCTGCGAGGCGTTCCAGTAGGCGGCGAACTCGTCGGGCGAGGTCTGCACGTGGAACTGGGTGCTGGTGCACGCGGCCTCGGGCAGGATCGAGTCGGCGGTCGTGGTCAGCCGGTCCCGGCCGGAGATCGCGATCTCGATGTCCTCGCCCCGGGCGGCGAGGATCTGCTCGCTGAGCAGCCGGTAGCGAGGGTTCGCGCTGAGCGAGCTCGGCGTCATGTGGCCCTCGGCCAGCGTCGGCAGGATGCCGATCATCACCAGGTGGGCGCCCACCGCGGACGACTTCTCCTCGGCGTCGTTGAGACTGCGGCGCAGGCTGCGCTCGAAGGTCTCGAGCCCGCCCTCGCGCAGTCGCGCCGGGGCCACGTTGATCTCGATGTTGAACTGGCCCAGCTCGGTCTGGAAGTCGGGGTCGGCGATCGCCGCGAGCGCCTCGGCATTCTTCAGGGCGGGGTCGCCGCGATCGTCTACGAGGTTGAGCTCGACCTCGAGTCCGGTCATCGGGTCGTCGGTGTCGAATCGGGCCTCGCGCAGCATCCGGGCGAACACGTCAAGGCAGCGGCGCACCTTCTCTCGGTGCCTCGTGCGGTGGGCCCGCGTGAATTCCTGTGCGTCGACCTCTTCTCCCATGCGTCGAACAGTAGTGGGCGGCGTTGCCCGGTGGCCTCACCCCGACGGACTCTCGTCAGGCGGGACGATCCGGCCAGGTGTCGTCGGCCCTCGCGTCCCAGGACGAGGGTGGGACGGCGGAGGTCAGCGCCTCCGCGAGCAGTCCGGCGAGGCCGTAGTGCGGGTCGGCCTCGCGGCTGCGGTCGACGGCGCACCAGGCCAAGGCTCCCTGGCCGGCGAGCCAGGCGGCGAACCCCAGGACGGCGGCCGGGGCGGCCAGCAGGTCGGGCGGCGAGCGCCGGACGACGTCGCGCCAGAACTCGACGTGGGCGGTGGCGTCGACCCGGCTCAGGGTGAGCCAGGCGGCGTCGCGGACGGAGAGGTCGCGCAGGCCGGCCACCAGGCGGGCGACCTCGCCGGCCTCGGGGCGGGTGCCCACGGCCGTGCAGCGGCTGACCAGGGCGGCGGCCCAGGTCGCCTCGGCCGCGCACTGCCCCGGGGCAGGCAGCCCCACCACGACCCGACCCGCGACCTCCGCGGCCGCGACCGGATCGGTGCGCAGGGTGGCGGCGACCTCGGCGCGGGACCCGAGCGTGACGATCCCGTGCAGGACCGCCTCGACGAGGAAGGGGTGGGCCGAGACGTCGTAGCCGATGCCGGGGTCCTCGGCGCTCTCACGGGGCAGCGCCCACCACCGTCGGCCGTCGGCCGCGATCCGCCCCAGCACCTCGATGTCGTGGTGGTGGAAGGCCCGGCGCAGCACGCCGGTGACGGTCTCGGCCCACGCTGGGTCCGCCGTGTAGGCCAGCAGCACCACGCGGCGGACGCCGTGGTGGCGTGCGGGCTCCAGCAGCACCGGCACGAGGTCGGGCAGGTCGTCGGGGTGGTCGGGCAGGTCGACGCGCGCGTGGAACGCACGGTCGGCGCCGAAGGTCAGCATCACCACCGAGTCGTGCGGCACGAAGCCGAGCACGACGGGGACCATCGCAAGCAGGTCCTCGGGGTTGCGGGCGGTCAGGGTTATCGCGGTGTCGGTCATGCCACGAACGCTCCCCAGCACCACCGACGGCCACACCAGCCGTCGCGCCCGCCTGTGGACGAGTGCTCGCCGGGCTCCCCTGTGCACGCCGGGCGGGTCGTGTCGGGAGCGGGCGATACGTTGCCCGCATGCGAGCCGAGGCGTCCGTGCTGCACCTCGACCTCGACGCGTTCTTCGCCGCCGTCGAACAGTGCGACAAGCCCTCCCTGCGCGGCAAGCCGGTCGTGGTCGGCGGGGTCGGCGGCCGCGGAGTGGTGGCCACGGCCTCCTACGAGGCCCGGCGCTACGGCGTGCGGTCGGCGATGTCGACGCGGGAGGCGCGCTCCCGGTGCCCGCACGCGGCCTTCCTCAATGGCCGCTTCCACGCCTACCGCGAGGCCTCCGAGCAGGTGATGACACGGCTGCGCGAGGTCTCGCCCCTCGTCGAGCCGCTGTCGCTCGACGAGGCGTTCGTCGACCTGCGGCAGGCGGGCCTGCCCGACCTCTCGGTGCCGACCGTGACCCGGCTCGCCGACGAGCTGCGGGCCGCGGTCAGCGAGGCGACCGGCGGCCTGACCGCCTCGGTCGGCGTCGGCTCGTCGAAGTTCATCGCCAAGGTGGCCAGCGAGCTGGACAAGCCCGACGGCCTGGTCGTGGTGGTGCCGGGCACCGAGGTCGAGCTGCTCCGGCCGATGCACGTGACAGTGATCCCCGGCGTCGGGCCGGCGACAGCAGAGCGGCTCCGCCGGGCCGGCATCCACACGGTGGCCGATCTCGATTCGGTGGGCGAGGACGAGCTGGTGCGGCTGCTCGGCAACGCCCAGGGCCACGGCCTCTATCGGCTGGCGCGGGCCGACGACGACCGGCCCGTGGTCGCCGAGCGGGAGACCAAGTCGATCAGCGTCGAGGGCACCTACGACACCGACCTGACCGACCGCCGGCTGATGGACGCGCTGGTGACCCGGCAGGCGGAGTCGGTGGCCGCCCGGCTGAGGTCCGCGTCGCTGTCCGGGCGGACGGTGACGCTGAAGGTCCGGCTGCACGACTTCACGACCCTGAGCCGCTCCTCGACCCTGCCCTCCCCCACCGACAGCCCGGCGACCATCGCCCGGCTGGCCCGGGCCCTCCTGGCCGACCTCGACACCTCCGGCGGGGTCCGGCTGCTGGGCGTGGGAGTGGCGGGTCTGGCCGACTGGATCCAGGAGGACCTCTTCGGGGACACCGACGAGGAGGCGCACCCCGTCGACGACGACCTGCCGTCCCTGCCGGCGGGGCGCGACCGCGCCTGGGCCCCGGGGTCCGACGTCGTGCACGCGACGATGGGCCAGGGCTGGGTGTGGGGCTCGGGGCGGGGGGTGGTCACGGTGCGCTTCGAGACCCGCGAGTCGCCGGCCGGGCCGGTGCGCTCGTTCCCCGTCGACGACCCCGACCTGGCGCCGCTCGCACCGCCCGCACCGCCCGCACCGCCCGCACCGCCCGCACCGCCCGCCTGAGCTCAGCGCAGCGCGAACCGGATCTCGTCGCCCGGGCGGGCCTGCGCGCAGCGCGCCAGGTCGGCCGGGTCCACCACGCCGATGACCGGGTAACCGCCGGTCACGGGGTGGTCGTGGAGGAAGACCAACGGCAGTCCCGAGGGCGGCACCTGCACGGCCCCGAGCACGATGCCCTCACTGGCGAGCTCGCCGCGGTCCAGACGCTCCAGGGCCGGGCCCGCCAGGCGCATCCCGACCCGGTCGGAGTCCGGGGAGACGGCGTACGCCGACCCGGTCAGCACCTCCCACGCCCGGGCGGACACCCAGTCATCCCGCGGCCCGCGCCGGACGCGCAGCGGCCCTACCGGCACCCGGACGACCGTCACGTCCGAGGGCGCCGCAGCGCCGGTCACCGGGCCGAGTGGGAGCACGTCACCGGTCCGCACCGCCGGTGGCCCGACCCAGGCCAGGGTGTCGGTGGACCGCGAGCCCAGCACCACCGGCACGGCGAGTCCTCCCGACAGGGCGAGGTAGGACCGCACGCCGCGGCGCGCGGGACCGGCGACGACGACGGCACCGGCGCGCACCGAGACCGGCTCGGCGAACGGCGCCGCCCGGCCGTCGACCCGCACACCGCAGTCGGCGCCGGTGACGGCCAGGGTGACCGCCCGCCCGGCCCGGAACGACGCGCCGGTCATCGTGGTCTCGAGCAGGGCCGCGTCGGGACGGTTGCCCACCAGGCGGTTCGCCAGGGCGGCTGCCGCCGCGTCGAGCGCGCCCGCACGCGGGACGCCCAGATGGGCGTAGCCGTGCCGGCCGCGGTCCTGGACCGTGGTCAGCAGCCCGGCATCCAGCACCGTGATCGTCACCGGGCCACCACGAACCGCACCCGGGTGCCGGGCGCCAGGAGGGCTGGCCGTGGACGGGTCACGTCCCACAACGGGGCGTCCGTGCGGCCGAGGAGCCGCCACCCGCCCGGTGACGCGGTCGGGTAGACCCCGCACCAGGTGTCGGCGAGTGCGACGGCACCGGCCGGCACCCGGGTGCGGGGGTCGGCGTGCCTGCCCACGGCCCAGGCCGCGGGCAGGCCGGAGAGGTAGGCGAAGCCGGGAGCGAAGCCGCAGAAGGCCACCCGGAACTCCGTGGCGGTGTGCCGCTCGACCACCTCGGCCACGGTGCACCCCCACCGCCCGGCGACGTCGTCGAGGTCGGCGCCGTCATAGACCGTCGACAGCTCCACGAGGTCCTCCGCGGTGCCGGCGTCCTCCACCCGGCGCCGGTCCGGCCAGTCCGGCCCGTCGCGGAGAGCGACCAGCCGGGCGGCCGCGCCCGCCGGGTCGGCCAGGCCGTCGAGCAGGACGCTCCGCGCACCGGGCACCACCTCGCGGGCGGACAGGTGCGCGCGGGCCCAGAGCGCCAACGAGCACGCGGCGTCGGCGCCGGCCAGCTCGACGAGGAGGGCGTCGTCGCCCACCGGGATCAGCTCCACGCGCCCAGTGTGCCCAGGACGGCGGTCTGCTGCCGGATTCGGGGCTCAGCCGAAGGCGCGGACAGTGAGGCCGGCCCCCTCGAGGGCCGCCCGGACGGCGCGCGCGTGCGCCACCGCACCGGGGGTGTCGCCGTGCACACAGACCGAGTCGACCCGCTGCGCCAGGTCGAGGGCGCGGGCGGCGATCAGGACGGGGTCGTCCAGCACCGCACCGGGCTCGGTGCGCGGCACCAGCCCACCGCGGGCGTCGTAGGCCCGGTCGGGGAACCCCTCGGTGTGGGTACGCCGCCCCGCCGCCGCCGCCAGGCTCAGGAGCCGGCCGCCGGGCAGGCCCAGCACGGGCAGGTCCCCGGAGCCCGCCAGCACCGCGCCCGCCTGCACCTCGTCGTCCACGACGCGGTGGTAGAGCGCGCCGTGCGGCTTGAGGTAGGTCACGGCCGTGCCGGACGCGGAGGCGATCGCCGCGAGCGTGCCGACCTGGTCGGCCACCTGCTCGCTGAGCAGTGCCGCGGGCACGTCGCGGGCGACCCGGCCGAAGTGCTCGCGGTCCGCGTAGGAGACCTGCGCGCCGACCCGCACCCCGAGCCGGGCGGCCTCGGCGCAGACGGCACGCATCGTGGCAACGGTGCCGGCGTGGTAGCCGCAGGCGACGTTGGCGCTAGTGACGAGGGCGAGGAGCCCGGCGTCGTCGGTGACCTCTTCACCGAGGTCGGCGTTGAGGTCGACGACACGGCTCACGTGTCCGCCACCGCCAGCCGGTGGTGCTCCTCGGTGACCACGTAGCCGAGCCGGTCGTAGAGCCGGCGCGCCACCGTGTTCTGGGCGAAGACGTTGAGCCCGAGGGCAATAGCTCCCCGCTGCTGCGCCCAATGGGCACCTGCCGTCATCAGCGCGGCCCCGTGGCCCCTCCCCCGGAGCTCGGCCAGCACGACGACGTCGTAGACGAAGGCCATCGGGCTGGAGGTGTCGAGCCACAGGTGTCCTACCGGGCCGTCGGCCGTGCGCGCCGCCAGGAAGTGCTGGTGGGCGCTCTGTCGGCCGTCGGGCAGGAGGTCGCCGAGCTGCTCGGCCGCGACGCGCGCCGCCCGCTCCGGGCTCTCGCCCGATTCCTGGCGCTCGCGGGCGTAATCGGTCGTCACCACCCCGAAGAAGTCGTCGTACTCCCCGGCGGTCATCGGGTCGAGGCGGAGCCCGTCGGGGGCCGCGATGGGGGCCCCGGTGAGGTCGAGGCGCAGGTTGGTCGCCATCGGGACGAAGGCGCCCGCGTCCGCGACGGCGGCCTGCGCCGCGCTGCCGGGCACCACGCCAAGGACGATCTCGTCGGCGCCCTCGCCCCGCGCCAGGTCCACCAGGGCGGCGAGCAGCTCGGGAGCCAGGGCGGGCCGGTCGAGGTCGAGGTCGACGACGTCGAGGACACGCTCGTCGCGCCGCACCCACAGATGACCCGAACCGACGCCGTCGACGACCACGCGGTGCACCCGCGAGCCGTCCCAGCGCCGGCCCAGGAGCTCGTCGGCACGGGCCCGGGCGGCCACCGGATCGCCGTACTGCGCCAGCAGCCGGCCCTGGACCATCCGATCCGCGAGCAGCTCGCCCCAGTGCTCGTCGTCGGTGTCCTCGGGCAGTGTCAGCCTCACGGACCGCACTCTAGGACCAGTCGTCGTGACCGGGGACTAGCGTTGCCGCCATGTCCGACTCGCCTGCTCTCACCGACTCGCCTGCTCCCACCGGCCCGCCGCTCGCGGAGCGCCGCCCCGTCATCACGACCCACCACGGTCACGACCGCACCGACGACTACGAGTGGCTCCGGGCCAAGGAGGAC
This sequence comes from Nocardioides sp., assembly GCA_039916425.1. Classification (GTDB taxonomy): domain Bacteria; phylum Actinomycetota; class Actinomycetes; order Propionibacteriales; family Nocardioidaceae; genus Nocardioides. The sequence continues at coordinate 8,130 of JBDSLK010000078.1, read as the reverse complement.
CCTGCGGTGACGGCCTACCTCGAGGCCGAGAACGCCTGGACCGAGCAGAGCACCGCCCACCTCGCCGGTCTGCGGCAGACGATCTTCGACGAGATCAAGACCCGCACCCAGGAGACCGACCTGTCGGTGCCCACCCGCCGCCGCGGCTACTGGTACTACTCGCGCTCCTTCGAGGGCCGTGAGTACGGCGCCAGCTGCCGCGTGCCCGCCGGTGACCCGGACGACTGGACGCCGCCCCGGCCCGCCGAGGACTGCGCCCCGGACCAGCCGGCCCTCCCGGGCGAGCAGGTGATGCTCGACCTCAACGAGCTCGCCGAGGGCCACGACTTCTTCTCCATGGGCGCCTCCTCGGTGAGCCTGGACGACCGGCTGCTGGCCTACTCGACCGACACCACCGGTGACGAGCGGTTCACCGTCCGGGTCAAGGACCTGACCACCGGCGACCTGCGCGACGACGAGGTCACCGGGGTGCTGGGCGGGGTCACCTGGAGCCCTGACGGGGTCGACCTCTACTACGCGACCGTCGACGACAGCTGGCGCTCGGACAAGATCTGGCGGCACCGGCTCGGCACTCCCCAGGCCGAAGACGAGCTCGTCTTCGCCGAGCCCGACGGCCGCTTCTGGGTCGGTGTCGGCCGGAGCCGCTCCGACCGCTTCCTGGTGATCGTCTCGGGGTCGAAGACCACGTCGGAGTACCGCTTCCTCGACACCCGGGCCGAGGAGCCGGCCTGGCAGGTCTTCATGGAGCGACGCGAGGGGCTCGAGCACGGCCTCGAGCACGCCGTCATCGCTGGGAAGGACGTCTTCCTGGTGCTGCACAACGGCGCGGGCGAGGACTTCGAGCTCGCGCTGGCTCCCGCCGAGCCGACACCCCGGGAGGCGTGGACGCCGCTCATCCCGCACGTTCCCGGCATCCGCCTCGAGGACGTCGACGCCTTCGCCGGCCACCTGGTGGTCCACCAGCGCAGCGAGGGACTGACCCAGCTGCGCGTGCTCGAGCACGGCGCCGCAGGCCTCGGCGAGGACTACTTGGTCCACTTCGACGCCGAGGTCTACACCGTCGGCTCGGGAGGCAACCCGGCCTTCGACCAGCCCATGGTCCGCATCGGCTACACGACCATGGCGGTCCCGCCGTCGGTCTACGACTACGACGTCCGCACCCGCGAGCTGCTACTGCGCCGCCAGACCCCGGTGCTCGGTGGCTTCGACGCGGCCGACTACGAGGAGCACCGGCTCTGGGCGGTGGCCACCGACGGCGAACGGGTCCCGATCTCGCTGGTCGCGAGCAAGGACCGCCCGGCCGGCCCGGCCCCGCTGCTGCTCTACGGCTACGGCTCCTACGAGTACTCCATCGACCCCTACTTCTCGATCGCGCGGCTCTCCCTGCTCGACCGGGGCGCAGTGTTCGCGATCGCGCACGTGCGCGGTGGCGGCGAGATGGGGCGGCGCTGGTACGACGGCGGCAAGCTGCTCCACAAGCAGCACACGTTCGGAGACTTCATCGCCTGCGCCCACCACCTCGTCGACAGCGGGTGGACCACGCCCGAGCACCTCGTCGCCGAGGGCGGCAGCGCCGGTGGCCTGTTGGTCGGCGCCGTCGCCAACCAGGCGCCGGAGCTGTTCGGCGGGATCGTGGCCAACGTGCCGTTCGTCGACGCCCTCACCACGATGCTCGACGCCAGCCTGCCGCTGACGGTCACCGAGTACGACGAGTGGGGCAACCCCGAGGCCGACCCGGTGACCTACGACTACATGGCGGGCTACGCGCCGTACGACAACGTGGCCACCGTCGACTACCCGCCGATCCTGGCCGAGACCTCCCTCAACGACACCCGGGTCCTCTACGTCGAGCCGGCCAAGTGGGTGGCCCGGCTGCGGGCCACGGCGACGGGGCGACGCGACTTCCTGCTCAAGACCGAGATGTCCGCCGGGCACGGTGGGGTGTCGGGCCGCTACCAGGCCTGGCACGACCGCGCCTTCTCGCTGGCCTGGATCCTCGACCGGATGGGGCTCACCGACAGATCGGGCTCCGGTCGAGGCGACTGATCCGGCCCGTGACGGGGTACTCGCTGAGAAGTCCCTGAGAGTTGCCTCACGAGGCAACTACCGCCGACGCCCACACGTCATCTGGTTGAAGGTTGTGAGCAGAACCGGGAATCCCCGGGGACGCACGAGCGTTGGACAGACATGTGACACACGGCTGGACGTGTGTCGCGTGGAGGACTTGGAGGCCGGAGATGGCAGTTCGCACCGCAGCACCCCGCGCTCGTGAGATCGAGGGACGCGACAGCGTCGGCCTCTACCTGGACGAGATCGCCCGCAACCCGCTCCTGGACGCGGCCCTCGAGGTCGAGCTGTCCAAGACCATCGAGGCCGGCCTGATGGCCGAGGCGCTGCTCGCCGAGGGCCGCGTCGGTCGCCGCAAGGGCGGTGCGCCCGGCTACGCGACCCAGGAGGAGCTCGAGTGGCTCGCCGAGGAGGGCCGCAAGGCCGTCGACACGTTCATCACCGCCAACCTGCGCCTCGTCGTCTCGATCGCCCGCAAGTACGGCCGGGCCCAGATGCCGATGCTCGACCTGATCCAGGAGGGCAACACCGGCCTGATCCGGGCGGTCGAGAAGTTCGACTACACCAAGGGCTACAAGTTCTCCACGTACGCCACGTGGTGGGTCCGCCAGGCGATCACCCGCGGTATCGCCCAGCAGGCCCGCGTGGTGCGGCTGCCGGTGCACGTGGTCGAGGAGCTCAACCAGGTCGGCGGCGCCCGCCGCACGCTGGAGCGGCAGCTGGGACGCGACCCCGACCCGTCGGAGATCGCTGCCGAGCTCGGGCTCGACGTCGACCGGGTCCTGGACCTGATGGCCTGGGGTCGTGAGCACGTCTCGCTGGACTCCCCCGTCGACGAGGACGGCGACACCTCGCTGGGTGACCTGATGGCTCAGGAGACCGCCCCCGGCCCCGACCTGAGCGTGCTGGACGTCGAGTCGCGCGAGCGGCTCAACACCCTGGTCTGCCAGCTCGACGAGCGTGCGGCCGACATCATCCGGTCCCGCTACGGTCTGGTCGACGGCCGCCAGCACAAGCTCGCCGACATCGGCGTCAAGCACGGCATCTCGGCCGAGCGCGTCCGCCAGCTCGAGCGCGAGGCCCTGCAGAAGCTGCGCCGCCTCGGCGACCCCGACCTGGCCGCCTGAGGCACCTCACCACCCTGCGCCGGCCGGCTGACCGCACCGTCAGCCGGCCGCGTCGAGCGCCGCGGACGCTGCCTGTGCCTGGCTGACGACGTCGTCGGGCACGGGCCGCACGGCGGCCACCCGCTGCTGCCACAGCTGGAGCGCCACGACCCGGGACGCGGCGTCCTCGGCCCGCTCCCGAGCGATCTCCCCCGACTCGATGGCCGCCGTCACCACCGCGTGGGCGTTGCGCGTGTCGGCCGGCATCAGCAACAGGTCGGCGCCGGCGTTGAACGCCGTCACCGCGGGCTTCCACCGGCCCGTCACCGCGCCCATGCCCAGGGAGTCGGTGATGGTGACCCCCTCGAAGCCGAGGTCGTCGCGCAGGAAGTCGTAGATCTGGGCGGCCATGCTGGCCGGCTCGCCGGGAGCGAGCGCCGCGACGTCGAGGTGGCTGACCATGATCGCCGGTGCCCTGGCGGCGACGGCCGCCTCGAACGGTCGCAGGTCGCGGGCCCTGAGCTCCTCGAGGCTGGCGTCGAGGAGCGGCATCACGTCGTGGCTGTCGGCGGTGGCGCTCCCGTGGCCCGGGAAGTGCTTGGTCGTGGAGACGACTCCGGCAGCGTCGTACCCGGCCACCGCGGCGGCGGTGGCCTCGGCCGCGAGCTCCGGCTCCTCCGACGGGGAGCGGGTGCCGATGGTGGGGTCGGCCGCGCCGATGGTGACGTCGGCGACGGGCGCGAAGACCCAGGTGAAGCCGAGGCTGCGCAGTTCCATCGCGGTGGCCCGCGCGGCCTCGGTGACGACCCTCGCGCCGGACTTCTGGTCGGCGGCGATGGCGGCGCCGGCGTCGGCGAAGGCCGGGAAGTCGGTGGCGACACCCCGTAGGTGGGACACCAGGCCGCCCTCCTGGTCGACCCCGATCACTGCGGGGAAGGTGCGACCGTCCGCCGCGACCGCCTTGCTCACCCCGGCCGTGGTGGCCAGGACCTGCGCGGAGTCCACGACGTTGTCGCTGGTCACGCAGACCCCGGCGAGGTGCAGGTCGCCGACCAGCGCGGCTGCCTCGGCCGGGTCGGTGCCGGCATACCGGCCGACGATGACCTGCCCGGCGAGCTGCTCGGAGCTCCAGCCCGCGACCAGGCGACGCGCCTCGTCGAGCTCGCCGACGGTAGGTCCCCAGCTCAGCGGCCGGTCCGGGTCGGGCGCGGGCGTGGCTGCCGGGTCGGTCGCGGTCGACGCCTCCGCGGAGCCCTCGGCCGCGGGGGCGGAGGTGTCCCGGGCGGTCTGCTCGGCGGGTCCGTCGACGGTGCTCCACACCGCGACGCCGGCGACCAGCGCCACCGTCGCGACGACCACGGCGGCCATGGCGACCCGCGGGCGCCGTCGCGGCGGCCTGGCCATTCGATGTCCGGGCATGGGGAGCAGCCTAATCGCCGGTCCCCGACGGTTCGCTGTCCCCCGGGTGCGGGATCAGCATCGACGACCTCACCGACCCGGCCGTCGTCGCCTGCGCCCCATGCTCGCCGAACCCGCTCGGTCGCCGACGAGGTCGGCGTAGACCTGCGCGACCCGCGTGCGCAGGTCGTCGAGGGAGCCGGTGTTGTCGACCACGTACGTGGCGACCGCCAGCCGCTGCTCGCGGGTCGCCTGAGCGGCGATCCGCGACCGGGCGTCGGCCTCGGTCATCCTCCGAAGACCCGTCATCCGCTCGACCTGGGTCTCCACGGGTACGTCGACCACGACGACCGCGTCGAACGACGCCGCCTGTCCGGTCTCGGCGAGCAACGGGATGTCGTGCACCACCACCGCGCCCGGCGGGGCGGCCGCCTCGATCTCGGCGGCCCGGGACCGCACCCGCGGGTGGATGACCGCCTCGAGCGCCCGGCGTCGGTCGACGTCACCGAAGACGATGGCTCCCATCGCGGGACGGTCCAGCTCACCGGCGGCCGTCACCACCTCCGGCCCGAACGCCGCCACGATCTCGGCCAGCCCGTCGGTGCCCGGCGCGACCACCTCACGCGCCAGCAGGTCGGCGTCCACGACCACCGCCCCGAGGTCGGCCAGCATCGCCGACACCGTGCTCTTGCCCGAGGCCACCCCGCCCGTCAGTCCGACCCGCATGGGGCCATGCTCGCACCCTGTCAGGGTGTTGGTCCCGTCGGTGCGCCTGAGGCCACCACGAAGACCGCGTCGACCGCGGTCGTCACCGCGACGTCCTGCGGAGTGAAGGCCAGGTCACCTCCTCCACCGACATCGGCCCCCCGGGCGTACATCGCGAACTCGGTTCCCGCCTGGCCCACCTGGGGTGCCAGGCCGAGCATCCCCGCGTCCGCGAGGGCCCGCACCCGGACCGGGCCGAGGTCGAGGGCATCGGCGTACGCCTGGGCCCGCTCGCGGGCGTCGCGGACCGCGGCGGTCCGTACCTGGTCGACGAGCGCGCGCCGGCGGTCCTCGGTGAGCGTCCAGGCGATCCGATCGACGCTCACGCCGGGCACCGCCAAGGCCTCGGTGATCCACCGGCTCAGGACCGTGAAGTCGGCGAAGGTGGCCTGCAGGTCGACCTGGGCGTGGTGCAGGAGCGGCAGCAGCGGGCCGTCGCCGCGCCAGGGCCGCTCCGCCCAGGTACGCACCTGGTCGCTGGCCCACCAGGTCACCGGTCCGTCCTGCGGGTCGTGCAGCGGCTCCAGGGTCTCGGTCAGCGCCGCCTGCGACCGTGTCGCGCCGGCGTGCACCTCGTCGGGCGCCGCGCCCTCGAGTCCGACCCGCACCTGGACGGTCGCGAGCTCGGGGCGGTGACGGGCGGTGGACGACCCCCGCACGGTGATCTGTGGTGTCACGGGATCGGGCACGAGCGGCTCCTCGGGTCGGTCAGCAGGCGAACTGCCGACGGTACTGCTCGCTGCCGGGTGACCCGCTAGGGCGGCGTGGCCGGCCAGACCTCGCGCCTCGCCCCGGGCCCGAACGGCTCGACCCCGTCCGACCCGCTGCCCTGCCCAACGGGTCGGTCAGGTCAGTCGGTGGCCGGTTGCTCCCGGCGCGGCTCGAGCGCCAACCGGTAGCGCACGAACACCGGCGCGGCCAGCGCCGCGACCACGGTCCCGATGACGACCAGCAGCCCACCCCCGGCCGCCGCCGCCGCCGTCCCGACCGCGGCGGCCGCCGCACCGTGCAGGGTGTCCGCGATCCGCGGTCCGCCCGCCACCACGACGATGAACACGCCCTGGAGCCGGCCACGGACCTCGTCGGTGGCGGCGGTCATCAGCATCGAGTTGCGGAACGCCGATGAGGCCATGTCGGCGGCGCCGCCGACGACGAGCATCGTCAGCGCCACCACGACCATGGGTCCCGGCCACCGGTCGGCGAGGCCCACGGCGAGGCCGAAGACCGTCATCGCCCCGCCCCAGACCAGGATGCAGGCGATCACTGCCCGTCCCTGGCGCTCCACGCGCGACACCCAGCCGCTGAAGATCCCGCCGACGACGGCACCGGCCGGGATGGCCGCGAAGAGCAGCGCGAAGACCAGCCCGCCCTCGGTGGGACCACCGAAGTCCAGGTGGGCGATCTCCGGGAAGAGTGCCCGCGGCATCCCGAAGACCATCGCGACCAGGTCGACCACGAACGACATCAACAGCACCGGGTGGCCCTTGAGGTAGACGATGCCGTCGACGACCGCCCCGATCCCGGGCACCCGGCCCAGCCCGCCGAGCACCGGCAGGGGCGGCAGCCGGACCACTGCCGAGAGCGTCGCCAGCAGGGTCACCGAGTCGATCAGGTAGAGCCACTCGAGCCCGACGAACGGGATCAGCACGCCGGCCACCAGCGGGCCGGCGATCGCGCCGGCCTGGAAGACGGTGATGTTGAGCGACGTCGCCGCCGGCAGCAGGCTGGGAGGCAGCAGCTTCGGCAGCACGGCGCTGCGGGTCGGCTGGTTGACCGCGAAGAACGCCTGCTGCACCGCGAACAACGACAGCAGCAGCCAGACGCTGGTGCCGCCGAGCGCGGCCTGAGCCCAGAACAGGACGCTGGTGAGGATCAGGCCCAGCGTGGTGCAGATCAGGATCGTGCGCCGGTCGAAGACGTCGGCCAGCGCCCCGCCGTACAGGCCGAAGACGACCAGGGGGACGAGTCCGAAGACGCCGGTGAGGCCGACGTAGGCCGAGGAACCCGTCTGGGCGTAGATCTGGGCCGGCACCGCGACCACGGTGAGCTGGGCGCCGACGACCGTGACGATGTTGGCGATCCAGAGCCGGCGGAAGTGCTCGTTGCGGAAGGGCCGGGTGTCAGCGACCAGGTCCGAGAATCGCGCCACGAGGCAGGAACCTACCCGGGTGCCCCGGACGACAGCACTGCCCGGTCACCTCGCAGTGACCGGGCAGTGGCTGTTGCTCAGAGCGAGCGGTGGGTCAGTTGCCGCCACCGGTCAGCTTGTCGCGAAGCGCCTGCAGCGCCTCGTCGGAGGCGAGCGAACCGCCGCCGCCCGTGGACTCGGTCTCCACGGAGGTCTCGCCGCTGTCCGAGGAGTCGGAGCTGTACGACGTGGCCTCGCTGGCCTCGGCCGCGGACACCTTGGCCTCGGCCTGCTGCTTGACGTGCGCCTCCCAGCGGGCGTGCGCCTTGGCGTACTGCTCTTCCCAGGTCGCGCGCTGCTCGTCGAAGCCCTCGAGCCACTCGCCCGTGTCGGGGTCGAAGCCGTCGGGGTAGATGTAGTTGCCCTGGTCGTCGTACGTCGCCGCCATGCCGTAGAGCGTCGGGTCGAACTCCTCGACCTCGCTGGCCGCAGCCGTCTCGTTGGCCTGCTTGAGCGACAGCGAGATGCGGCGGCGCTCCAGGTCGATGTCGATGATCTTGACCATGACGTCGTCGTTGACCTGGACGACCTGCTCGGGGATCTCGACGTGACGCTCGGCGAGCTCGGAGATGTGCACCAGGCCCTCGATGCCCTCCTCGACGCGGA
>JBDSLK010000077.1:0-5721 GCA_039916425.1 Nocardioides sp. | reverse complement strand
TGTCGAGACCGTGGCGCTGGTGCTCTCCGGGCCGGCCCTGACCGCCGCGGAGGAGGCCGACCTCGGGGAGGCGCTCGCGGCCACGTCCTCCTCGGCGAGCCTCTACGTCGAGCGCGGCTTCCAGCAGGAGGACGGGTGGGTCGTGGTGCTGCTGATCCTGGGCGGGCTCGCCGGGGTGCTGATGCTGGGCGGCACGCTGACCGCGACGTTCCTCGGGCTCTCCGATGCCCGGCCGGACCTGGCCACGCTGGCGTCCGTGGGTGCCTCACCACGCGCGCGCCGCGGGGTGGCGGCGTCGTTCGCGCTGGTCGTCGGCTTCGTCGGCGCGGTGCTGGGCGCGCTGGTGGGGTTCATCCCGGGCATCGCCATCACCTACCCGCTCACCACGATCGCCGGCGACGTCGCCGTCGGGACCTCGGGCTACGTCTCCTCGACCGGCGTCCAGTCCGGGCCCTTCCTCGACGTCCCGTGGCTGCTGATCGGGTCGCTGGTGATCGCGCTGCCGCTGCTCACGGCGCTGATCGTGTGGCTGACCGTCCGCTCGAGGCTGCCGATGGTGGCGCGCGTCGACTGAGGCTCGGGTCCACCCCCTAGTCGACGACGGCCATCGTGGTGCCGAGCCCGATCATCAGGACGCCGCCCGTCGCGCCGAGGGCGTCGAGACGTTCGGGCCGGCGGGCGAACCACCTCCGGGCTCGGCCAGCCAGCACCGCCCAGAGGCTGTCGGAGGTGATCGCCATCGCGCCGAACACCAGGCCGAGGAGCGCGAGCTGCGGTCCGGCCGGGGCGGTGGTCGCGACGAACTGCGGCAGGAAGGCCACGAAGAACACGATCGTCTTAGGGTTGCTGACCCCGACGACGAACCCGGTGGCCAGGGCGTGGCCGGCGCGCTCCGGCTCGGGGGCACTCTCCAGCAGCGCCCGACGGGCGTCGCCACGGTGCCGGATCGCCTGGACGCCGAGCCACCCGACGTACGCCGCGCCGGCGAGCTTGAGCACGGTGTACGCCGAAGCGCTGGCCGCCACCACCGCGCCGAGCCCGACGGCGACCAGCAGCACCTGGGTCACCAGCCCGAGGCCGTTGCCGACCACCGACACCAGGGCGTCGCGCAGGCTCACGGTGAGGGCCCGCCCGAGCATGAACAGGACGCTGGGCCCCGGCACCTGGATGAAGAGGAACGACGCGACCAGGAACGCGATCCACTGGCTCGAGCTCGGCATGGACCGATGCTAGGGCGGTGGACCGGCCGCGGGCGAGCGACAAAATAGAGTCAGGCTTGACTGTTTGTAAGCGTGGGTTCACGATGGCGAGGTGCCTACCGCTGTGCGAGTCCCGCAGGAGGAGCGCACCCGGCTGATGCGGGCGCGGCTGCTTGAGGCGACCGTGGAGTGCCTGGTCGAGCGCGGCTTCGCCGGGACGACCACGACCCTGGTTGCAGAGCGGGCCGGCGTCTCCCGAGGCGCGATGCTGCACCACTTCCCGGCCAAGAACGACCTCGTCGTGGCGGCGGTCCGGCACCTCACCGAGCTGCGCGGCGCCGAGCTCCGCGACGCCGTACGCCGCGTGCCGACCGGCCCGCGCCGCACCCGGGTAGTGCTGCGCGTGCTCGCCGACCACTTCACCTCGCCTGTCTTCACCGCCGCGCTCGAGCTCTGGGTCGCTGCGCGCACCGACGCCGCCCTGCTCGCGGAGGTCGCGCCGCTGGAGCAGGAGGTCGGCCGCGAGACCCACCGGCTGACCGTCGAGGCCCTGGGCGCCGACGAGTCCCGGCCCGGCACCCGCGAGCTCGTCCAGGCCACCCTCGACCTGGTCCGCGGCCTCGGCCTGGCGGCCACCATCTCCGACGACGCCCGCCGCCGCGGCCGCATCCTCGACCGGTGGGCGACCACCCTCGACATCGCGCTCGACCCCGCCCGTGGGGCGCCCCGATGAGCACCCCACCACGCCACTCGCTGCGCTCGGGCGGCACCAAAGGACGCGCATGAGCGGACTGCTCGACGGCCTGCTGGCCGACCTCAAGGCCGAGGGCGACCGCCTCTGGAGCACCGTGGCCGGGCTCGACGACTCCACCGACGGCGGCTGGCGCACCCCCACCCCGGCAGCCGGCTGGGACGTCGCGACCCAGGTCGCCCACCTGCTCTGGACCGACGAGGTGGCCACCCTGGCCGCCACGGACAAGACCGCCTGGGACCAGGTCGCCGTGGGTGCCCTGGGTGATCCCGACGGCTTCGTCGACACCGCCGCCAGCGAGATCGTGCGGCTGAGCCCGGTCGCGCTGCTGGCCCGGTGGGGCGCCGCCCGCGAGGGGCTCTCCCTGGCCCTGCGCGCCCTGCCCGACGGGGACAAGATGCCGTGGTTCGGCCCGCCGATGTCCGCGGCGTCGATGGCGACCGCGCGCTTCATGGAGACCTGGGCACACGCGCTGGACGTCTACGCCGCGCTCAGGATCGCTCCCGAGGTCGGCGACGCGATCCGGCACGTCGCCCACCTCGGGGTGCGCACCCGCGACTTCGCCCACGCCGTGCACGGTCTCGACGCCCCGGTCGAGGAGTTCCGGGTCGCACTGACGGCGCCCTCGGGGGACCTGTGGACGTGGGGACCCGAGGCCGCCGCGCAGACCGTGACCGGTCCGGCGTACGACTTCTGCCGACTCGTCACCCAACGGGTCCACCGCGACGACACCGACCTGGTCGCCACCGGCCCCGACGCCGACCGCTGGCTCGACGTCGCACAGTGCTTCGCCGGCCCCCCGGGACAAGGTCGGGCGCGCGGATGAGGATCGGCTGCTGCTCGGGCTTCTACGGCGACCGGCTCTCCGCGATGCGCGAGATGCTCGAGGGCGGCCCGCTCGACGTGCTCACCGGCGACTACCTCGCCGAGCTCACCTTGCTCATCCTCGGGCGTGACCAGATGAAGGACCCGGGTCTCGGCTACGCGCGCACGTTCGTCCGGCAGGCCGAGGACTGCCTCGGGCTCGCCCTGGAGAAGGGAGTGCGGATCGTCAGCAACGCCGGCGGGCTCAATCCCGCCGGCCTCGCAGACCGGCTCCGGGAGATCGCCCGCGGCCTCGGCCTCGACCCGGTCGTCGCCCACGTCGAGGGCGACGACCTGCGCCCGCTGGGTCTCTGGTCGGGCGCGCTGACCGCCAATGCCTACCTCGGCGGGTTCGGGATCGCGGCGGCGCTGCGCGGCGGCGCCGACGTCGTGGTCACCGGCCGGGTCACCGACGCCTCGCTCGTGGTGGGGCCGGCCGTGGCACACCACGGCTGGAGCCACACGGCCTACGACGAGCTCGCCGGCGCCGTGGTCGCCGGTCACGTGCTGGAGTGCGGCACCCAGGCGACGGGCGGCAACTTCTCGGGCTTCGCGACCCTGGACCGGTCGCGCCCGCTCGGCTTCCCACTCGCCGAGATCGCCGCCGACGGCTCCAGCGTGGTCACCAAGCACGACGCCACCGGTGGCGCGGTGAACCTCGACACCGTGACCGCCCAGCTGGTCTACGAGATCCAGACCACCCGCTACCTCGGCCCCGACGTGACGGCCCTGCTCGACACGGTGCGCCTCGAGCAGGTCGGCCCCGACCGGGTCGCCATCCGCGGGGTCCGCGGCGAGGCCCCACCGAAGCGACTCAAGGTCTGCCTCAACGAGCTCGGCGGCTTCCGCAACACCGTCGAGCTCGTGCTGACCGGTCTCGACATCGACGCCAAGGACGCCTGGGTGCGCGCCCAGCTGACCGCCGCCCTCGCGGCCCGGCCACCCGCGTCGGTCACCTGGTCGCGCACGTCGGCGCCCCACCTGGACGCCGACACCGAGGAGGCGGCGTCCTGCCTGCTGCGGTGCACGGTCAAGGACCCCTCGCCCGATCCCGTCGGGAGGCCGTTCACCTCCGCCGCGGTCGAGCTCGCGCTGGCGTCCTACCCCGGGTTCACGATGACCGGGCCGCCCGCCGCCCCGACGCCCTACGGCGTCTACCGCGCGGAGTACGTCGACCGCGACGCCGTCACCCAGAGTGTCGTCCACGGCGACGGACGCCACGAGGTGGTGGTCGAGCCGACGGTGTTCACCACACTGGAGCCGCCGGCCGGGCACGGGCAGCGCCCCTCGCCGTACCCCGCCCCGCCGGACGTCCGCACCCGCCGCCTCCCGCTCGGCACGTTCGTGCACGCCCGCTCCGGCGACAAGGGCGGTGACGCCAACCTCGGGCTCTGGGTGACCCACGACGACCCGGAACGCTACGACGCCCGCGTCACCTGGCTGTCGAAGGTGGTCACCCCCAGCCGGGTCCGGGCGCTCGTGCCGGAGTCCGCCGACCTGGACGTCGAGGTCTTCCTGCTCCCCCACCTCGGCGCCGTCAACGTGCTGATCCACGGCCTGCTCGGGGAGGGGGTCGCCGCGTCGACCCGCTTCGACCCGCAGGCCAAGGGCCTCGGCGAGTGGGTCCGCTCGCGCCTGGTAGCGATCGAGGAGTCGCTCCTGTGACGGGTCAGGAGACCGTTGAGCTGACCGCCCTGCGGCAGGCGGCCGCGGAGTTCACCCGCCGCGAGGTGGTGCCCCACCTCCAGGAGTGGGAGGACGCCGGGTCGGTCCCGCGGGCGCTGCACCGGACGGCCGCGGCGCGAGGGCTGCTCGGGGTCTCCTTCCCCGAGTCCGTCGGTGGCGAGGGCGGAGACCTGCTCGACTCGATCGCCGTCCAGGAAGGCTGCTTCGAGGCCGGCGCGTCGTCGGGCCTGGTGGCGGCGCTCTTCACCGGCGGCATCGCGCTGCCGCACCTGGCCGCGAACGGCACTCCCGAGCTCGTCGACCGGTTCGTCCGGCCCACGCTCGCCGGTGAGCTGGTCGGCGCGCTGGCGGTGACCGAGCCCGGCGGCGGCTCCGACGTGGCCTCGCTGCGCACCACCGCGCGGTTGGTGACGGGCGACGGCGAGCCCTACTACGTGGTCAACGGCACCAAGACCCTCATCACCAGCGGCGTCCGCGCTGACTTCGTCACCACCGCAGTCCGCACCGGCGGGCCTGCGGAATCGGGTCGGGGCCATGCCGGCATCTCGCTACTGGTCGTCGAGAAGGGCACGCCCGGCTTCACCGTCGACCGCACCCTGACCAAGATGGGCTGGCACTGCTCCGACACCGCCGAGCTCGGCTTCGCGGACTGCCGGGTGCCGGCGGCCAACCTGGTCGGCGCCGAGCACTCGGGGTTCGTCCAGATCGCCGAGCAGTTCGTCGTCGAGCGGATCGCCCTGGCCGTGCACGCCTACGGCATCGCCGCCCGCTCGCTGGCGCTGACCGCGGCGTACTGCCGGGAGCGGGAGACCTTCGGCCGGCCGCTCGTCGCCAACCAGGTGGTGCGCCACCAGCTCGTCGAGATGCGGCGGCAGGTCCTGGTGGCGCGCTGCTACGTCCGCGACGTGGCCGCGCGATACGGGGCGGGCGAGGACGTCGTGGCCGAGGCCTGTCTGGCCAAGCAGACCGCCGTCGACTGCGCGTCGTACGTCTGCGACCGTGCCGTCCAGCTGCACGGCGGGACCGGCTTCCTGCATGGGACCGAGGTGGAGCGGCACTACCGCGACGCCCGGATCCTGCCGATCGGAGGAGGAGCGACCGAGGTGCTGACCGATCTCGCAGCCCGGCTGCTGGGGTACGCCTCGTGAGCGCGAACCGCACGGCCATGCAAGCGATGCTCGCCGACCTCGACACCGAGCATGCCTTGGCGGTGGCTGGAGG
>JBDSLK010000076.1:0-9152 GCA_039916425.1 Nocardioides sp. | reverse complement strand
CGCCCCAACGTCAACGACGACCGGAACCACCCACCCAGCAGCACGACGGGTCACCCGCCGCGCAACATCACCACGCCCATCCGCCAGAACCAGGGCCCTTGACTTCAACCCCATAGGTTGCTCAGGCGCGGTTGACCGCGCTGATGACCGCCTTCAGCGACGCGGTGACGATGTTGGCGTCCAGACCGACGCCCCAGCGGACGAGGGTGTCGCCGTCGGAGCTGGAGAACGAGCACTCGACGTACGCCGCCGCGATCGCGTCGCCGCCCGAGGAGAGCGCGTGCTCGGCATAGTCGAGGACCCGGATGTCGAACGCCTGCGGGAGCTCGTTGATCGCGTTGACGAACGCCGCGATCGGGCCGTTGCCCTCGCCGGTCAAGGTGACCAGGTCGCCGTCGACGTAGAGGTTGGTGGAGAGCTGGTCCTTCTCCCCCGCCGCGGCCGAGGTGTGCACGGAGTCGAGGCGGAGCGGGGTCTCACGGGTGAGGTACTCCGCGGTAAAGACCTCCCAGATCCGGTCGGCGCTGATCTCGCCGCCGTCCGCATCGGTCTGCTCCTGGATCACCCGGGAGAACTCGATCTGCGCGCGTCGTGGCAGGTCGAGCTTGTGCTCGGCCTTCAGCACGTAGGCGACGCCGCCCTTGCCGGACTGGCTGTTGACACGGATGACCGCCTCGTAGGAGCGGCCGACGTCCTTCGGGTCGATCGGCAGGTACGGCGCCTCCCAGGGCAGCTGCGACACCGGCACGCCCTGCTCCCGGGCCTGGGTCTCGAGGTCCTCGAGGCCCTTCTTGATGGCGTCCTGGTGGGAGCCGGAGAAGGCGGTGTAGACGAGGTCACCGGCGTAGGGATGGCGGGGGTGCACCGGCAGCTGGGTGCACCACTCGACGGTGCGGCGGATCTCGTCGATGTCGGAGAAGTCGATCTGCGGGTCGACGCCCTGGCTGAAGAGATTCAGGCCGAGCGTCACGAGACAGACGTTGCCGGTGCGCTCACCGTGACCGAAGAGGCAGCCCTCGACGCGGTCGGCGCCCGCCATCATCGCCAGCTCGGTGGCAGCGACGGCGGTGCCCCGGTCGTTGTGGGGGTGCAGCGAGATCGTCGTGTGCTCACGACGGCTCAGCTGACGGGAGAACCACTCGATCTGGTCGGCGTAGACGTTGGGCGTCGCCATCTCGATGGTGGCCGGCAGGTTGAGGATGATCTCCCGGCCGTCCTCGGGCTGCCAGACGTCCGAGACCGCTTCGCACACGTCCACGGAGAACGGCAGCTCGGTACCGGTGAAGATCTCGGGGCTGTACTCGTAGCCGATCACGGTCTTGTCGAGCCACGACTCGGCGTACTTCATCACCATCTCGGTGCCGCGGACGGCGATGTTGCGCACCTCGTCCTTGCCGGCGTGGAAGACCACCCGGCGGAAGAGCGGCGCGAGCGCGTTGTAGAGGTGGATGTTGGCGTGGTGCACACCGACCAGCGACTGCACGGTGCGCTCGATGAGGTCCTCACGGGCCTGCGTCAGCACCGAGATCGTGACGTCCTCGGGGACCCGGTCCTGCTCGATCAGCTGCCGGACGAAATCGAAGTCGGTCTGGCTGGCGCTGGGGAACCCGACCTCGATCTCCTTGTAGCCCATCCGCACCAGGAGCTCGAACATCTTCATCTTGCGGCCGGGGGTCATCGGGTCGATGAGCGCCTGGTTGCCGTCGCGCAGGTCGGTGGAGAGCCAGCGCGGCGCCTGGGTGATCTGCTGCGCCGGCCAGGTGCGGTCGGGGAGGTCGATCGGCGGGAACGCGCGGTAGCGCTCGACGGGCATGCCGCTCGCGCGCTGGGTGTTGCTGAAACCGGAGCTCTGCAGGGTCATGACGGGTTCCTCGACTCGAGTGGTGGGGCGCCGGTGCGCAGCACGCTCTCCGCAGCGAGGAGGACCGGCTTCAGGCCCCGCTGCGGCAGCGAAGGAGGAGGCTGCGCTTGCTCATGACCCCCTCAGCGTAGCGGGGTGGTCGGGTCCCGGCCACCAGCCGACCTACGCTTCCCGCGTGGACCTGTCGCCGATCGCTCCCGCCGACCTCGACCCGGACCTCGCGGCCGACCTCGCGGTGGTGCACGGCGCCGGCCTGGAGGATCTGCCGCTGCCGCGGCACACCGCCGCCTCGATGCTGATGGACCTGACCCGCTCCGACGAGAGCCCGTCGATGCTGTGGGTCGCCCGCGACGGCAGGGCGGTGGTCGGGTTCGCAACCCTGACCGAGCCCCGGCACGAGTACACCGACGCCGCCTTCCTCGGCGGCACCGTCACCCCCTCACACCAGGGCCGCGGCCTGGGCCGCGTGCTGCTCGACGCGGTCGTCGGCGCCACCGAACGCCCGCTCCTCAGGGCCCGCGCCTTCCGCGGCACCGCCGGCGCCGACGTGCTCCCGGCGTGGGGTTTCCGACGCACGATGACCCACGCCGTACGCCGGCTCGACGTCGCCGACGCCCCGGGCCGGGACGCGCTTCGGAGCCGGGCCGCCGGGGCCTCCGCGGACTACGACCTGGTCCGCCGGCTCGGCCCGACGCCCGACGCCGACCTGGCCGAGATGCAGGTGCTGCGGGAGGCGATCAACGACGCGCCGGACGCCCACGAGTTCGAGGCCTACCCTCCCGAGCGGATCCGGGACTACGAGCAGTCGCTGGTGGACACGCAGCAGACCCAGCTCACCATCGTGGCCCGGCACCGCGCCACCGGGGAGCCTGCCGGCCTCACCATGGTCGCGGTCCCGGAGCTGCGCCCGGAGGTGGCGGCGCAGGAGGACACCTCCGTACTGCCCCCGCACCGGGGTTGCCGTCTGGGGCTGCGACTCAAGCTCGACATGCTCGACTGGCTCCGCGACGAGCACGCCCGCGTCCGAGCCACCGACACCTGGAACGACACCACCAACGCACCGATGCTCGAGGTCAACCGGCAGCTCGGGGCCCGGATCGTGGCCGAGAGCAGCGCCTACCGACGCCCCCGCTGACGGCGTCGGTGCCCCTGCGATCGATCACCCGAGCCGAAGCGGGCCGAGCGACGGGCAGCAGGGCGATGGCCGGGGCTGGTCTGGTCCACCCGCTCCCCCCACTGGCCCCGGGGCGGCGTGCGCCTGGTCGGGGGCGTCGACGTAGTCGTCCTCGACACGTCGGCCGAGGCCGGCGGTTACGATCACTCCTCGACCGAAGGGGCGGGGGCTCTGCGAAGGGGACAGCATCGATGCACGCGCGTGACTTGTCGGGCCGACGCCTCCCCAGCGCCGCGCTGTTGGTCGTGCTCATGACCTCCGGGTGCTCCGACGGGACCGAGGTCGGTCCCGACGTCGAGCAGATGCCGAGCCTGGGTGTCTGCCGGGTGCTCTCCCCCGACGACGTCGCCCGGCCCAGCAACGCCTCGGACCCCGTCGACTGCGCCGTGGCGCACACGGCAGAGACCTACGCCGTCGGCAGCCTCCCCGACCGGTTCGACGACGCCACGTGGGACGGCGACGACCTCGGCGCCTACGCCTACCGGACCTGCGCCACGAAGTTCATGAAGTTCCTCGGCGCCGACGAGAGCCTGGTGATGCGCACGGTCCTCAACTGGGCGTGGTTCCGGCCGTCGAAGGAGTCGTGGGACGCCGGCTCGCGGTGGTACCGCTGCGACGTCGTCGGCGGCGGCGAGCAGAGCGCGGCCTACGTCGACCTCCCCACGAGCACCGAGGGCGTGCTGCTGGGCCGGCCCGACGACCGGTGGCTGGTGTGCGCCGCCGGCGAGTCGGTCGACGACGCCCCCAAGATCCCCTGCGCCGACCGGCACGACTGGCGCGCGGTCACCACGATCAAGGTGGGCAAGGACGACGACGACTATCCCGGCGACCGACTCGTCGAGGTTCGCACCCGCGACTTCTGCTCCGACTCCGTCGGCGCCTGGCTCAACTACCCGGTGACCTACGACTTCGGCTACACGTGGTTCCACGAGGCAGAGTGGATGGCCGGCAACCGGCGCTCGGTGTGCTGGGCGAGGATCGAATCGTGATCCGGGCGCTGGTCGGCTGCCTGCTGGCGTGGTCGGCGCTGACGGGCTGCTCCGGGTACGCCGGCACCCCGGCGGCCGGACCCACCACCCCGTCGGCGGCTGCCGTGCCCCTCCCCTCGGCGTCCGAGTCAGCGTCGGGGTCTTCCTCCGCGTCCACTCTGCGCGCACCACCGCCGCGCCCGGCGCGGCGCGCGTGCTACCTGCTGAGCTTCGACCAGGCGCTCTCGCCGGTCACCCGGGTCGCGGCCAGGCCGTGCGACCGCGCCCACACCGCCCGCACCGTGCACGTCGGCAGCGTCGGCGACCTCGTGGAGGGGCGGGTCGGCTCCATCGACTCTCCCCGGGTGCAACGCGCGGTGGCGCAGGAGTGCCCGCGCCGGTTCGCGTCCTTCCTCGGCGGACCCGAGCAGGCCCGGCGGCTGAGCATGTTCCGCCCGATCTGGTTCACCCCCACCCTGGCCGAGGCCGAGCAGGGTCAGGACTGGTATCGCTGCGACCTCATCGCTCTCGCCGGCGAGGGCAGGCTGCTGCCGCTGGAAGGGAAGCTCGAAGGCCTCCTCGGCCGCCTCGGCTGGAAGCCCACCTACGGGCTGTGCGCCACGGCCTCGCCGGGCGCCCCGGCGTTCAGGCGGGTCGCCTGCGGTCGTGACCACACCTGGCGCGCACTCATGACTGTGCCGTTCACGGCCCGGGACTACCCCGGAACCGCTATCGTCCGCGCGCGGGGTGACGAGCCGTGCACCGCGGTCGCCCGCGCCGTCGCCCCCGACCCACTGGACTTCCAGTGGGGCTTCGAGTGGCCGACGGCCGAGCAGTGGGCCGACGGGATCCGCTGGGGCGTCTGCTGGGCTCCCGAGGCTTGATCGCTGCAGTTCTCCCGGCGCCAGGTGGCGGGAGAACTGCACGAAGGAGCCGCTGCGCCTCCACAGCGGCCCCGTCGTGGTGGCCGGCGCACAGCCCCCACGCTCACCGCCTCCGGCTGCGTGCGCGTCGCCGATCATGGGGAGATGGACACTGACACGATCGCCCGCCTGCTGGACGGCCAGTCCGGTGTCATCAGCCGCCGCCAGGTGCTGGCGGGAGGCGGTCACGACGCCGACATCGCACGGCTGCTCCGACGCCGGATCTGGTGCCGCACTCACCACGGCGTCTACGTCGACCACACCGGGCCCCTGACCTGGGAACAGCGCGCGTGGGCCGCGGTGCTCTACTACTGGCCGGCCGCCCTCGACGGGGACTCGGCCTTGAGGGCCTACGGCGTGCGCCGCAGCGACACCTCGCGTCGTGACGACGAGCCCGTCCGGGTCGTGATCTCTGCTGACCGGTGGGTGGCTCGCCTTGGGGGTGTCTCGGTGCGGCGGATCGTCGGCTTCCACGACACTGCCAGGTTGGACCTGTCTCCCCCGCGAGTGGGGCTCGAGCACGCGGTCCTCACCTGTGCCTCGTCGGCTCTCGACGAGGCCGGGGCGGTGGCCGTGCTCGGCGACGCGGTCCAGACACGTCGGACGACGGCCGAGCGGCTGTTGGTCGCGCTGGGGCTGCGAGCCAGGCTCCGTCGCCGCGACCTGATGCGACACGTCCTGGACGACGTGGCCGGCGGCGCCTACTCGGTGCTGGAGCGGCGCTACCTCCACGAGGTGGAGCGACGCCACGGCCTGCCCGACGGGCGGCGACAGCAACGCGTCGAGCACGGGGGGACCGTCGCCTTCCGCGATGTGGAGTACGCCGGACTGGGCACCGTGGTCGAGCTCGACGGCCGCCTCGGCCACGAGCGCGCCCGGGACCGCTGGGCCGATCTCGCTCGCGACGTGGCCGCCGCGACAGCCGGTGACCTCACGATCCGAGTGGGCTGGGGCCAGGTGCTGGACGGGTGCCGGCTGGCGGCAGCGGTGGCGACCATCCTCGCGGCTCGTGGCTGGCACGGCACACCGGTCCCGTGCGCGGCCGGCTGTCCGATCGCCTCGATCAACGCAGGGAATCCCTCACCTGCCGCCTGAAGAGCTGCACCAACCCGGTCGACGCGCTCTCAGAAGCCGAGCTTGCGGAGCTGGCGCGGGTCGCGCTGCCAGTCCTTGGCGATCTTCACGTGCAGGTCGAGGTAGACCGGGGTGCCCAGGAGCGCCTCGATCTGGTGCCGGGCAGCGGACCCGACGGCGCGCAGCCGGGCTCCCTTGTGGCCGATCACGATGCCCTTCTGCGAGGACCGTTCGACGTAGAGGCTGGCGTGGACGTCGAGCAGCGGCCTGTCAGCAGGACGGTCCGGCCGCAGCCCCATCTCCTCCACCAGGACCGCGATCGAGTGCGGGAGCTCGTCGCGGACGCCATCGAGCGCCGCCTCGCGGATCAGCTCGGCGACCAGGGTCTCCTCCGGGGCGTCGGTGAGGTCCCCGTCGGGGTAGAGCTGCGGCCCCTCGGGCATCAGCGCGATCAGCAGCTCCTCGAGCAGCGTGACCTGGTCACCGGACACCGCCGACACCGGCACGATCTCGGCCCACTCGGTGTTGGTCTCCTCGCCCAGCCGCTGGATGTCGAGCAGGTGCTCGCCGATCCGCTGCGGCGAGACCAGGTCGGTCTTGGTGGCCACGGCGATCTTGACCGTGCGCCGCACCCTGGCCAGCTCGCTGACGATGAACTTGTCGCCCGGCCCGATCTTCTCGTTGGAGGGGAAGCAGACCGCCACCACGTCGACCTCTGCCCAGGTGGTGCGCACTAGGTCGTTGAGCCGCTCCCCCAGCAGCGTCCGCGGCCGGTGCAGCCCGGGGGTGTCGACCAGGATGAGCTGGGCGTCGGGACGGTGCACGATGCCGCGCACCACCGTCCGCGTGGTCTGCGGCTTGTCTGAGGTGATCACGATCTTGGTGCCGACGAGCGCGTTGGTCAGCGTCGACTTCCCGGCGTTGGGCCGGCCGACGAACGACGCGAATCCGCTGCGGTGCTCCACCATGGTCAGGACTCCCTCGCGTCGTCGTACGACGCCCAGATCTGCTCGTCGGACTGCCCGGCGGCCTTGCCGGCCCGCCAGATCGGTCCCGGGTCGACAGCACGCGGCTGCCGCTGCGCGCCGCCGCGCCAGTAGCCCATCACGTCGTACGCCGTGCCGCGGCGCTCGCGCATCAGGTGCTTGCGGATCGCCCTCATCTGGCCGGACTCCCCCGCCATCCAGAAGTAGCCCGGCCCCTCGGGCCAGACCATCGACTCGACCACCGCGGCGAGACCGCTGTCAGCCTCCGTCGGCGGGGCCAGCCAGGTGACCTCGAGGCCGGCGCGCCCGGGCAGGTAGTCCTCGAGGGCGTCAGGGACCTCGGCCCACGCCCGCACCTGGTCGCGGCAGGGGTGGCCCTCCAGGGACTCCACGATCCGGGCCATCGCCGGGAGTGCGGTCAGGTCGCCCACGAGCGTCAGCCACCCGGCGTCGTCCGGCGGCGCGAAGGAGCCGCGCGGCTCGGTGATCGCGACCGTCTCGCCGACGATGTCGCGCGTCGCCCACTCGGTGACCAGGCCGCGCTTGTGCACGACCACGTCGACCGTCAGCTCGCCGGCGGACCATGAGCGCACCGTGTAGTAGCGGCTCTGGAACTGGCCGGGCACCACCAGGCCCACCCACTCGTCGGGCACCCCGGAGGTGGCGAACCCGGACAGGCCGCGGCCGTCGAGCACCAGCCGCACCAGGTGCGCCGTCAGCCGGGTGCGACTGCGGACCGTCGCGTCGTACTGCCGGGCAGGGGTGGTCACCTCTGGAGGCTATCTACCACGAGGCCCGGAGTGGGAAACCGTCGTTGCCCTGGTCGTCCGTGCGCACCGCCAGCACCTGGTGGAGCTGGATCTCGTTGCGCTCGAACCCGAGCCGCGAGCCCGCCATGTAGAGACCCCACACCCGCGCCGTGCCCTCACCGACCTCGGCAACGCACTCGTCCCAGTGCTCGACGAGGTTGCGGCACCAACCCGTCAGGGTCAGCGCGTAGTGACGGCGCAGGTTCTCCTCGTGCATGACCTCGAGGCCGATGTTCTGCACCTCGCTGATGATCCGCCCCGAGCCGGTCAGCTCACCGTCGGGGAAGACGTAGCGGTCGATGAACTGGCCGATCTCCTTGCGCCGGTTGTCGGGCCGGGTGATCGAGTGGTTGAGCAGCCGGCCCTCGAAGCGCAGTCGGTCGCGCAGGAAGGAGAAGTAGGTCGGGTAGCTGCGGATCCCGATGTGCTCGGTGAGCCCGATCGAGGAGACGGCGTCGAAGCCCGACTCGGCCACGTCGCGGTAGTCGCAGTGGCGCACCTCGGCCAGGTCGGCCAGGCCGTCGCGGTCGATCGCGGCCTTGGCCCACTCCGCTTGCTGGAGCGAGAGGGTGACGCCGAGCGCGCGGACGCCGTACTCTCGGGCCGCGTGACGGACCATGCCGCCCCACCCGCAGCCGACATCGAGGAGCCGTTGCCCGGGCTCGAGGTCGAGCTTGCGGGCGACCAGATCGTACTTCTCGGTCTGGGCCTGCTCCAGGGTCGAGTCGGGCTCGGGGAAGACCGCGCAGGTGTAGGTCATCGACGGGCCCAGGACCAGCTCGTAGAAGTGGTTGGAGACGTCGTAGTGGTAGCTGATCCACTCAGCGTCGCGGCCCATCGAGTGCCGCACCCCCTCCATCACCCGGCGCCACCGCGGCGGGGCCTCCTCGCGCGGTGGCGTGGGCGGACGGAGCTTGTCGACGCCCAGGCTGCGCACGATGGCGAGCGCCTCGGCCGGAGTGGGCGGCTTGAAGTGGAGGTTGCTCATCAAGAGCACGAGCAGGTCGTAGGGGTCGCCCGGGTGGACGCCCGAGACTTCGAGGTCGCCGGCGACGTAGGCGCGCGCGAAGCCCAGGTCACCGGGCGCCGTCAGCAGGTAGGCCAGCCCGCGCTCGGTGCGCAGGTGCAGTCCCAGCTCGGCGTCGTCAGGCCCACCGCTGCTGCCGTCGTAGGCCGTGAAGTGCATCGGCAGCCCGTCGCGGAGCAACCGGGAGAGGGCGTCGGCCACCGGGAGGGTCTCGCGGGAGGAAGAGGTCATCGTCGGCGCACCACTTTGTCGTAGAGGGAGGTGAATCGGTGGTCGGGGTCGTAGCGTCGCGTCAGCGACGCCAGGTTGTCGGCGTCGTAGAGGGCGTCG
>JBDSLK010000075.1:0-6889 GCA_039916425.1 Nocardioides sp. | reverse complement strand
GTCGCCTGCCGGCCAGGTCACGTCGGTGGAGCCGCGATCGGCAACATCGATGGCCACGGCGCCACCGCTCTCGCGCGCGGTGACGGTGACGGTGCCGCTGCCGTGGCGGTACGCGTTGTCGAGGAGCACCTCGAGGACCTGGCGGACGGCGACCCGGGAGGCCGAGGCATACGGCGGGCTGTCGATGACCACACGAAGCGGCCGGTCCTGTGCGGCGAGGATGCCCTGCCACCGAGCCCGGCACTCGGCCAGCAGCTCCTCGACGTCGAGCTCGACGTCGGGACCGTGCGGCTCACGGGCCAGCGCCAGGACGTCGTCGATGGTCTGCGACAGGTGGTCCGCGGTGACCAGGGCGTCGCGGGCTGCCGCACCCAGGCCGGACTCTCCACCGGCGAGGCCGGCCTCCAGCTCGAGACGGAGCCGAGTCAGCGGGGTGCGCAGCTGGTGGGAGGCCTGAGCGGCGAACGACCGCTCCCGCTCGATCTGTTCGGAGAGACGGCGCGCGGTGGCCACCAGTGCGTCGCCGGTCCGGTCGATCTCGGCGACGCCGCTGACCGGTGGGCGGACCGAGAAGTCGCCCGCCCCGAGCTCCGTGGCCGCGTCCGAGAGAGCGCGCATCCAGATGGCCAGTCGCCGCGCCTGCCAGAAGGCGAAGGCACCCGCTCCCGTCAGCGCCAGGAGTGTGAGGCCAGCCAGTGCCAGCAGCTCCCTCGCCATGGCGGCCCGGACCGCAGACCGCGTCGAGGACGCGCGGACGATGCCGATCACCTTCTCGTCGACGGCGACCGGGACGGCCTCGACGAGGACGCTCCCGGTGCTGCCGTCGACCACCGTGCCCCCGATGGCTGCCATCGCCTCGGACTCGAGGCGCGCCGGCCCCTTGCCGGCAACACGGTCCCCGTCGACGGTGTAGAGGCCCACGTGTATCGGGGGTTCGACGTTCGGCAGCTCGGCGGGATCGCCTGAGCGATAGGTGGGCGACACCACCACCGCGGCCTGAAGGGCCGCCCGTTCGAGCTCGCCGCGCTCCTCGGCGTAGGCGTTGCGGTCGATCGCGACCGCAAGGGGCACGCCGAGCAGGAGCACTGCCAGCACCACGGCCGACAGCGCCACGGTGAGGATCCGGCGACGCACCTCGCCAGCCTCCCACCCGCGGAGACGACTCCCGCAGTTCTTGCCGAACGCTGGCCGAACGTTGGGTGGGGGCTGTCCGAGTGGATCCTACGTTTGAGCTATGCGACCCACGATTCTCACCAACACCGCCGCGCTCGTCGCCCTGGCCGCGCTCGCAGCCGGTTGCGGCTCGAGCACGACTCCGACGGCCACCCCCTCGGTGGGAGCCTCGACGCCGTCGGCCACCAGGTCCGCGGGAAGCGGAGGAGGGAGCACCACCAGTTCGCCGTCGGCTCCGCACGCCACCGAGTTCAACCCGCCGGGCGACATTCCCGACGACGCGGTGTTCGTGGATCACACCGCCCGTGGCTCCCGGGTCCACTTCGCGGTGCCCGAGGGCTGGGCGATGGCCAGGTCCGGTCCGGTGACGACGTACACCGACAAGTACAACAGCATCAGCATCGAGGTCCGTCGGCGCGCGACCGCGCCCACGGTGGCGAGTGCCCGGAAGGAGGACGTGGCGGAGCTGCGGTCAACGGTGTCCAACGTCGCCGTCGGTGACATCACCAGTACCACCAGGCAGCACGGCGCAGCCGTCCACATCGCCTATCTGCTGGACTCACCCGCCAACCCGGTCACTGACAAGGTGGTGCGCGACGCGGCCGAACGCTTCGAGTTCTGGCAGGCCGGCCAGGAGGCGATCCTGACCCTCACCGGGCCCCAGAACGCCGACAACGTGGACCCCTGGCAGATCGTCAGCGACTCCCTGCAGTGGAAGTGAGCCGATCATGACGCTTCGCGCCGACAACCTCTACCGGTTCTACCGAGCCGGCGACGAGGAGACCCTCGCGGTCAAGGGCGTCTCCCTGGAGATCTCACCCGGCGAGGTCGTGACGCTGTGGGGACCCTCGGGATCCGGCAAGTCCACCCTGCTCGCCTGCCTGGCGGGCACCGACGAGCCGTCCGGTGGCACCGTCTGGGTCGAAGGCGTCCGGTTGAGCGGCCGCACCGAGGCGGCACGCGCTGCCCTGCGGGCCCGCCACATCGGCACGATGGCGCAGTCGGGCAACCTCCTGGCCCACCTGACCCTGATCGACAACCTCCGCCTGGCCCGGCACATCGGCGGAGGGGAGGGCAGCATCCCCACGCTGCTCGCCGACCTCGGGATCTCGGATCGAGCGAAGGCCTGGCCCCACGAGCTCTCCGGTGGCGAGCTGGCCCGGGCCTCGTTGGCGGTCGCCCTGGTGAACGACCCCGCCGTGCTCCTCGCGGACGAGCCCACTGGCGAGCTCGACGAGGCGACCGAGGCGCGTCTCCTGACCCTGGTCCGCAGCCGTGCCGAGTCCGGCTGCGCCATCCTCATCGCCAGCCACAGTCCGCAGGTACGTCGCGTCGGCGACCGCGCGCTGCTCCTCGAGGACGGGCGGCTCGTCGGATGAACAAGCCACTCGTGGTGTGCGAGGCCGCAGGCCGCACCTTCGGCCACGGCCGCGTTGCCGTGGTCGCGGTTCACGACGCCACCGGCACGGTCGACGACGACAGCCGGATCGCACTCGTCGGCCCCTCCGGATCCGGCAAGTCCACGCTGTTGCACCTGATGGCCGGCCTGGACACTCCGACGTCCGGGTCGATCTCCTGGCCGGCCTGGGAATCGGGGCCCTTCCGGGACCCTTCTCGCGCCGGCGTGGTGTTCCAGGGCCTCAGTCTGATCCCCTCTCTCACGGCCGCGGAGAACGTCGCCTTTCCTCTGCTGCTGCAGGGCTTGAGCCACGAGCAAGCCGTCGCCCGGGCCATCGAGTCACTCGACCTGTTGGGGATCGCCGCCCTCGCCGAGAAGGTTCCCGAGGAGCTCAGCGGCGGGCAGGCCCAGCGGGTCGCCGTTGCCCGGGTGGTGACCAGCCGACCCCAGCTCATCTTCGTCGACGAGCCGACCGGACAGCTGGACCGGGCCTCGGGTGGCCGGGTGGTCGACGTGCTGCTCGAGGCGGCCGACCATCTGCACGCCGGGCTGGTGCTCTCGACCCATGACGCAACGGTGGCTGGTCGCCTCGACGTGGTCTGGCGGATGCACGACGGTGAGCTGGTGGGGGCAGCATGACCTGGATCTGGCTCGCCGGGCTGGTCCGCAAGAGCCCTGGCCGCCTGCTGGCCGCAGCCGCTGGCATCGCGATCGCGGTCGCGCTGATGGCCGGTCTGGGCAGCTTCCTCGTCACCTCACAGGCGACCATGACCCAGCGCGCTGCGGCCCAGGTGGCCGTCGACTGGCAGGTGCAGGTCTCGGCCCACCGTGACCCCGCGACCGTACTGAAGGCGGTGCTGGGGTCTCCCGGGACGGTGAGCGCGGTTCCGGTCGGCTTCGCGGACTCACCCGGCCTCCGGGCAACTGCCGGCGGCACCACCCAGGACACCGGGGCCGCGAAGGTCCTCGGGGTCCCGACGGGCTATGCGAAGACCTTCCCGCTCGCCATCAGGCTGCTGACCGGCAGCGCGAACGGCGCAGTGGTTGCCCAGCAGACGGCCGCCAACCTGCACGTGACGCCCGGCGACACCGTGCGCGTCTTGAGGGCCGGGCTGTCGCCGTACTCGGTCAGGATCGCCGGCGTCGTCGAGCTCCCGCAGTCCGACTCCCTCTTCCAGCGGGTCGGCGCTCCTCCCCAGTCACAGCCGGTGGCGCCCCCGGACAACGTGATCATGCTGCCTGCCGCAGAGTTCAGGACCGAGTACGCCGCGCTCGCCAAGACGCGTCCGGACCTCGTGACCACGCAGATCCATGCCAGCGTGGATCAGGGAGCGTTGCCCTCTGACCCTTCCTCGGCGTTCACTTCCGTGACCGGGGCGGCGAACAACCTGGCGGTCCGCACCAGCGGTGCCGGCGTCGTCGGCAACAACCTCGGTGCCTCCTTGGACGCGGCCCGTGAGGACGCCAGCTATGCCCGGATCCTCTTCCTCTTCCTGGGCGCGCCGGGAGCGCTGCTCGCCGTAGCCCTGACCGCGGCGATCACCCAGGCCGTCGCCGCCCGCCGCCGCAAGGAGCAGGCGCTGCTACGGGCCCGGGGGAGCACCCCCACCCAGCTGATGCGGCTGGTCCTGGTCGAGGTTGCGGTCGTGGGTGTGCTCGGTGGCCTGATCGGGGTCGGCGTGGCCGCCGGCGTCGGGGCGGCGTCCTCCTGGCCCTGGGACCTGGCCGCCGGCCTCACCGGCCTGCTGATCGCCGGCCTGGTCGTCGCGATCCCGGCTGCACGCGACCTTCGGGTCGTCGCCGCGGGGGAGTCGGCGCGCACCGTCCAGCGCACCCGGCCCGTCTGGCTGCGCTTCGGCCTGGACGTGATCCTGATCGGCCTGGGCCTGGCCGTGTTCTGGGCGTCGGGCCGGAACAAGTACGCGCTCGTCCTGGCTCCGGAGGGGGTCCCGACGATCTCGGTGAGCTACTGGGCGTTCCTTGCACCGGCCCTGGCCTGGCTCGGCGGCGGCCTGTTGTGCTGGCGGATCGCCGACACCTTGCTCTGGCGGGGTCGGCGGATCGTCGCCCTCGCTGGTCGACCGGTCCTGGGTTCGCTCAGCACGTCCGTGTCCTCGATGCTGATGCGACAGCGGCGGCTGGTGTCGCGTTCCGCGGTACTGGTGGCGCTCGCGCTCGCGTTCGCCGTCTCCACCGCGACGTTCAACTCCACCTACCGGGCGCAGGCCGAGGTCGACGCCCAACTCACCAACGGTGCGGACGTCACGGTCACCGAGTCTCCCGGTGCCAACGCCTCGCCGGCCGAGGGCGCCCAGCTTGGTCAGGTGTCCGGGGTGACGGCGGTCGAGCCCCTGCAGCACCGCTTCGCCTACGTCGGCAACGACCTCCAGGACCTCTACGGCATCAACCCCGGCACGATCTCGAGGGCGACGACCTTGCAGGACGCGTACTTCCAGGGAGCCACCGCCGCGGAGTCACTGGCGCAGCTGACGTCGAGGCCCGACGCGGTCCTGGTCAGCGCCGAGACCGTGAACGACTTCCAGCTCAGCCCCGGCGACCTCATCAAGCTCCGCCTACAGGACGCGCAGACACACACCTACCGGACCGTGCCGTTCCACTACGTCGGAATCGTCAACGAGTTTCCAACCGCGCCGAAGGACAGCTTCCTCGTCGCCAACGCCGACTACGTCGCCCAGCACACCGGCAGCAGCGCGGTGGGGACGTTCCTGGTCAGCACCGGTGGCTCGAACGTCAGCGGCGTCGCCGATCGGATCCGGAGCCTCGTCGGCACGACCGGCAGCGTGGGCACCATCGATGATGCCCGTGGCTTGGTCGGCTCGAGCCTGACCTCGGTCGACTTGTCGAAGCTCACCCGCCTCGAGCTGGCGTTCGCCCTGCTGATCGCCGCGGCCGCCGGAGGTCTGGTGATCGGCCTCGGCCTGGCGGAGCGGCGCCAGGCCATCGCCGTCGCCACGGCGTTGGGGGCCACCAAGCGTCAGGTACGTCGCTTCGGTTCCGCCGAACCCGCGTTCGTGCTGTTGGTCGGAACCGCGTGCGGACTGGTCACCGGCTGGGGACTCTCCTACCTGCTGGTGAAGGTCCTTACCGGCGTCTTCGACCCGCCACCCGCGGGGCTCACGGCACCCTGGGGCTACCTGGCAGCGTTGGTTGCCTGCACCGTTGCGGCCGTCGGGCTCGCGTCGGTCGTGGTCATCGAGCGGGCCCGACGTTCGGCCCGGACGCTGCTGCGTGCCATCTAGGGTTGGGGCATGGCAGAGGTGCTGGTCGTCGAGGACGAGGAGAAGATCGGGCAGCTCCTCGTGTCGGCCCTCGGCGCCAACGGCTACTCAGTGACCTGGTGCCAGGACGGTGCCGGTGCCCGGTCCGCCTCGCGGACAGGGACCTTCGACCTGGCGCTGCTCGATCTCGGGCTCCCGGACGTCGACGGCATCGAGGTGTGCCGCATGCTGAAGCGTCAGCAGCCGCAGTGCATCGTGGTGGTGCTGACGGCGCGACGCGACGAGATGGACGTGATCGAGGGCCTGGAAGCGGGAGCCGACGACTACCTCACCAAGCCTTTCCGGATGACCGAGCTGCTTGCTCGGGTCCGCGCCCATCTGCGGCGCGCCTCGGTGGGTGAGTTCGTGCCGGAGCTGTTCACGAGCGGCGAGCTGACGATCGACTCGGCGGCCAGACGCTGCCTGGTCCGGGGGCTCGAGGTCGCCCTGCGACCCAAGGAGTTCGATCTGCTCGCGCGACTGGCTTCGCAGGCCGGTCGCGCGGTCAGCCGCGAAGCGCTCATGGACGACGTCTGGGACCGCAACTGGTTCGGGTCCACCAAAACGCTCGACGTCCACATCGCCGCCCTTCGGCGGCGGCTGGCCGACGCGGCGGAGAGCCTCGACCCGCCAGCGCTGGTCCCCGGCATCACCACCTTGCGCAGCCACGGGTACCGCCTCGAGCTCGGGGCCGGACCCGTGGGAGAGCCCGCCAGCACCTGAGCGAGACGCAGGCCTGCTCACCGCGAAGGGGGCGGGCCACGGGTCGCGGTGGGTCACAACTGTCTAGACCGAGGGTTGACGCTCTGCGGTACCGGGTCGACAGTGGCCTCGTACAGCACGGTGCGGACGGGGGATTCAAGGGCCGCGACTTTGCTGGACGAGCCGCCTACGGACGCGAGACCTGTAGGCGGTTCGTTGCGTTCGTGGCCAAGTCCCACCTGAACACAGTCTGAGCGGGCCGCTGGCTGCCAGGCCCTCCCCGCCGTGAGTCACGTGAAGGGGACATAAAGAAATCCAGGTGGGACGGCCAAGAGGG
>JBDSLK010000074.1:0-16425 GCA_039916425.1 Nocardioides sp. | reverse complement strand
TCGCCCAGCGGCAGGAGCACCTTGTTGAGCGCGTGGCCGACCCGGGTGCCCGAGCCGGCCGCGAGGATCACGATCGCCGCCGACATGTCCGGAAGGCTAGCCCGGCCCGCGACCCGGCCCGCGACCCGGCCCGCGACCCAGCCCGCACGAGACGTTGCACGGCTGTTACACGCCGAAACGGGACGTCAACACGCGCCCTCTACCTTCGGGAGGATGCGGGCGAGCCGAGACTCGGAGTGGCAGCCGGTGTGCCGGGCGGAGGACCTCGAGGTCGAGCGGGGCGTCGCGGCCCTCGTGCACGGCCAGGCCATCGCGCTGTTCCGCGCCCAGGACGACGCCATCTACGCCCTCGGCAACCACGACCCGTTCAGCCGGGCCTCGGTGCTGGCCCGCGGCATCGTCGGCGTCCGCGCCGGGGTGCCGTTCGTCGGCAGTCCACGGCACCGCCACGCCTTCGACCTGCGCAGCGGCCGTTGCCTCGACGTCGACCACGTCAGCGTCCCGTCCTACGAGGTCAAGGTCGTCGACGGCATGGTGCTGGTGGGCGGCCGACGTCGGGCGGTGGCCTGAGGACCGACCCGGGTCAGCCAGCGACGACCACGGCGGTCGCGACCGCGGCCACGCCCTCGCCGCGGCCGGTGAGTCCCAGCCCGTCGGTCGTGGTCGCCGAGACCGACACGGGGGCACCCACGGCGGCCGACAGGGTCTGCTCCGCCTCGAGGCGGCGCGGTCCCAGCCGCGGCCGGTTGCCGATCACCTGGATCGCGACGTTGCCGATCTCGAAGCCGGCCGCGCGCACCTTCCGTGCGGTCTCCTCGAGCAGCGTGGCACCCGACGCGCCGGACCAGCGGGGGTCGCCCGTCCCGAAGGTGCTGCCCAGGTCCCCCAGCCCTGCCGCCGCGAGTAGCGCGTCGCAGGCGGCGTGGGCCGCGACGTCTGCGTCGGAGTCGCCCTCGAGACCGGCGGGCTCGTCGGGCCAGGCCAGGCCGGCCAGGTGCGGCGGCCGTCCGGGGACCAGGCGGTGGACGTCGGTGCCGATGCCCACCCGCGGCAAACCGTAAGGCTTTGGATACACGTTGCTGATCATGCCTGAGTAACAATCGTGGCATGAACGGTTCCCGTGGTGAGTCGCGCGCGCTGTGGGCACTCGCGGGCCTGGTGGCGGGCGCAGCAGGGCTCGCCGTCAGCTATGCCGCCGCGCTCGCCCTGACCATCCGGGAATCCCCCGTGGTCGCGGTGGCCGAGCAGGTCATCCGACTGACACCCGGCGGCGTGGCCGAGTGGGCCATCTCGACCCTGGGGCACTTCGACAAGCCGTTCCTGGTGATCGTCATCTTCGTCGCCCTCGCCCTCGCCTTCGCGCTGGCCGGCGTGCTGGCCCGCCGTCGGCAGTCGCTGGCGGTCGTGGTCTTCGTCGTCCTCGCCGCCGTCGGGGTCGCCGCGGTGCTCTCGCGCCAGGGGGCGTCGCCGTTCGACCTCGTCCCGCTGGTCCTGGGCTTCGTGACCTGGCTGGTCACCCTCAACCTGCTCACGGCGCCCTTGCCGGCCGCCGACGACCTGCCGAACGACCAGCCGAACGACCGGTCCGACGGCTCGAGCCGGCGCACCTTCCTGGTCCGTGCCGGGGTGGTCGGCGTCGTCGCGGTCGGCGCCGGGCTTCTCGGCCGGTTCCTGGGGGCGGGCCGCCGCCAGGTCGAGACCACCCGGCGGCTGCTGCGCCTCGACAACGTGAGCCGCCCGCGGGTGCCCGCCGACGCAAGGATCGGCCTCGAGGGGATCACTCCCTGGGAGACCCCGGCCGAGGACTTCTACTTGATCCACACCGCCATCGCGATCCCGACGATCAACCCGCCCGACTGGCGGCTGCGCATCCACGGCCTGGTCGAGCGGGAGGTCGTGGTGACCTACCAGGACCTGATGCAGCGCGAGCTGACCGAGGCCTGGGTCACCCTCAACTGCGTCTCCAACCCCGTCGGCGGCAACCTGGTCGGCAACGCGTGGTGGAGCGGGGTCCGGCTCGCCGACCTGCTCGAGATGGCTGGCGTCGACCCCAGCGCCGACGCGGTGCTCCAGACCTCCGACGACGGCTGGACGTGCGGCACCCCGCTCGCAGCCCTCACCGACGAGCGCGACGCGATGCTCGCCGTCGCGATGAACGGCGAGGCGCTGCCGATCGAGCACGGCTTCCCGGTGCGCACGATCGTGCCCGGGCTCTACGGCTACGTGTCGGCCTGCAAGTGGGTGGTCGACATGGAGGTCACCCGCTTCGAGGACATCACGGCCTACTGGACCGACAAGGGCTGGGGCGAGCTCGGCCCGGTGAAAGCCGCCTCCCGCATCGACGTGCCCCGGTCGGGCTCGGAGGTCACGGCCGGCCAGGTCGACGTCGGAGGGGTCGCGTGGCGCCAGCACACCGGCATCGAGGCCGTCGAGGTGGCGCTCGACGGCGAGGCCTGGCAGCCGGCCCGGATCGCCGGCGCCGCCACCGACGACACCTGGGTCCAGTGGGCCGCGAAGATCGCGGTGCCGGCCGGCGACCACGTGCTGCTGGTGCGGGCCAAGGAGAAGGGCGGCGACTGGCAGACCGGCGTCTACCGCGACGTGCTGCCCGACGGTGCCACGGGGTGGCACCAGGTGGACTTCACCGCCGTCTGAGCCATCCGGTCACCAGTTGCCGGCACTCGCGGGCAACGGGTGGGCCGCGTCGTGCACGACGTACACGACCCCGCCGGAGGCGTTGAGCCACACCCGCTCGAACTGGGCGCGGCTGTAGGTGCGCCGGACCGTGGCGTTCGTCGCGGCCGCGGGGTCGTTGACCACCACGTCGCCGGCCGTCGTGAAGCCCACGACCACCAGCACGTGGCCGGCGGAGGAGGAGATCGGGGCGCCGGACAGCTCGCCGGACTTGAAGGCGACCGAGGCGACCAGCGGGATGCCTGCGGCGATGAACTGCTCGGCTTCGGTGAGGCTGCGCAGCCGGGTGACGAACGCGTTGCCCGCCCGCGAGGCTGCGTACGCCGTGTTGAACGGCCAGTTGCCGGTGCCGTCGTAGCCGTGGTCGTAGGTCGCGCGAGCGGCCGCGTCGACCCAGGGGTCGCCATGACCGCTTGGCACCCAGGGGTAGGACGTAGCGGGCGGGAGCGCACCGTAGTAGCCGAGCACCATCGACGTCGAGGTGGGCGAGCACCAGGCCTCGCCGCCCCCGCCCCACTGCGGGAAGTGGCCGCGGTGCGTCATCTGGGAGTACGCCGGGACGTCGAGCGTGATCCCCGACGCCGGGCCGGGCGTGGAGGTCGGACCAGCGGCGCTGGGCAGCCGCGACGTCATCGCCCCGAGGGAGTCGACCGCGACCGGGGCCGTGGTGCCGGCCCTGCGGGCCAGGGTGACCCGGACCTGCCAGCGGGTGAGCCCGGCGCCCGGTGCCTTCCAGGTGTCCACGCTGACGGCGGCGAGGTCGTCGCCCTGGCCGCTGTAGGTCGTGCGCTGGACCCCGCGGTCACCAGTGGCCCAGCGGGCCAGGGTGTCCCACGAGGACCTCTCGCCCGCGGCGTCGCGGCCGCGCACCTCGACGTCGACGAAGGAGCGCTTGCTCGTGGTCGCGTCCCACGACGCGATGAGCTCGCTGAACGCGAACCCGTCGGCTACCCACGGTGAGCGCCAGCGGCCGGCCTCGTAGCGGGTGCGCCCGACCGTCAGGTTCGTCGGGGCGGGCACGGCCAGCGCGATCTGGTCGCCAGTGGTGGTGGTGCCGCGAGCCTGGCCGGTGGCGAGCTCGGCCGAGGTGTCCCAGGCGGTCCAGGCGACCGGGCGGTCGGCGGCGCGGGCCGGCCCGGTAGCGGCCCCGGCCTCGAGGCCGGGGCCGGTGAGTGGCGCGACCAGCAGCAGCGGGAGTAGTGCGAGGGCGGCGCGGCGGCGAGAGGGGGGCACCGCACGACGATACCCCGGGAGTTGACTGCTGTCCCAGGAGTCACAGGCCCCGGGGACGGCTCCCGACGATGCGCCGGGGGGCCACTCGGCTCCCTAGACTGCCGGGGTGACCCTCCGCCTCTACGACACCGCGACCCGCGACGTCCGCGACTTCGTGCCGCTCGAGGTCGGCAAGGCGGGCATCTACGTCTGCGGTCTCACCGTGCAGTCGGAGCCACACGTCGGTCACGTCCGCTCGGCGGTCAACTTCGACGTGCTGCGGCGCTGGCTCACCCACTGCGGCTACGACGTGACCTTCATCCGCAACGTCACCGACATCGACGACAAGATCCTGGCGAAGTCCGCCGAGCAGGGGCGGCCGTGGTTCGAGATCGCCTACCTGATGGGGCGCGAGCTCGAGAAGGCGCTGGACGCGATCAACGTGGTCCCGCCGACCTACCAGCCGGGCGCCACCGGCCACGTGCCGGAGATCCTCGAAATGATCGCGCAGCTGATCGCCCGCGGGCACGCCTACGCGGCCGAGGACGGGTCGGGCGACGTCTACTTCGACGTGCGCTCGTGGCCGTCGTACGGCGAGCTCACCCGGCAGCGGCTCGACGACATGGAGCCGGCCAGTGACGCCGACCCTCGGGGAAAGCGCGACCCCCGCGACTTCGCACTCTGGAAGGGGTGGAAGGACTCCGAGCCCGCCACGGCCGCCTGGCCCGCTCCCTACGGCCCCGGCCGGCCGGGCTGGCACATCGAGTGCTCGGCGATGGCCGGCAAGTACCTCGGCCCCGCGTTCGACATCCATGGCGGTGGCGTCGACCTACGCTTCCCCCACCACGAGAACGAGCAGGCGCAGTCACGCGCGGCCGGGCACCCGTTCGCGTCGTACTGGCTCCACAACGCCTGGATCACCACGGCGGGCGAGAAGATGAGCAAGTCGCTCGGCAACTCGCTGCTGGTCCCCTCGGTGCTCGAGCGGGTGCGAGGCATCGAGCTCCGGTTCTACATGGTCTCCGCGCACTACCGCTCCCACGTGGAGTTCAGCTTCGAAGCGCTCGACGAGGCGGCCCAGGGCTTCCGGCGGATCGAGGGCTTCCTCGACCGCGCCGACGCGCTGGCGACGGGCGCCAGGCCCGCCACCGGGATGCCCTGCGCGGACTTCGTCAACGCCATGGACGACGACCTCGGGACCCCTGCCGCGGTGGCGGCGATCTACGACGTCGTTCGCGAGGGCAACCGGTTGCTGACCGACGGCGACGCGGTCGCCGTGCGGGGCACGGCGGCCTCGGTGCGCGCCATGCTCGGCGTGCTGGGACTCGACCCGGCCGACCCCGCCTGGGGGCCGGCGACCGGCGCCGACGCGCTGTTGACCGCGGCTGTCGACGCTTTGGTCGCGGGACTCCTGGCCGAGCGCGCGGAGGCCCGGGCGGCCAAGGACTTCGACCGCGCCGACGTGATCAGAGACCGGCTCAAGGCGGCCGGCATCGCCCTCGAGGACACTCCCGCGGGCGCCAAGTGGACGGTGGAAGGGACGAGCTGATGCCCGGGAACTCACAACGCAAGGGCTCGATCCGCAAGACGAGCAAGAAGCCGAGCGCGGGCTCGGGCGGTCAGGTCCGCCGCGGACTCGAGGGCAAGGGACCCACGCCCAAGGCGAAGGACCGGCCCTACCACAAGGCTCACAAGGCGCAGACGCGCGCCGAGAAGGAGCAGACGACGCCCCGCCCGAGACGACGCACCATCAAGTCGAGCGAGGCCGAGTGGGTGGCCGGGCGCAACTCGGTCATCGAGGTGCTGCGCGCCGGCGTGCCGGTGCAAGGCCTCTACGTGGCCGAGGGTGCCGAGCGCGACGGTCGGTTGCGGGAGGCGTTCGCACTGGCCGCCGACGTCGGCGTGCGCCTGCTCGAGGTGACCCGGGGCGAGCTGGACCGGATGACCTCCGGGGCCGTGCACCAGGGCCTCGCGGCGCGGCTTCCGTCGTATGAGTACGCCCACGCCGACGACCTGATCGACCTCGCCACCACGCAGGGCGACAAGCCGCTCATCGTGGCCCTCGACTCGGTCACCGACCCGCGCAACCTCGGTGCGGTCATCCGGTCGGCGGCCGGCTTCGGCGCCCACGGCGTGGTGATCCCCGAGCGGCGCGCGGCCGGTATGACGGCGTCGGCGTGGAAGACCTCCGCTGGTGCGGCCGCCCGCATCCCGGTCGCCCAGACCGTCAACCTGGTTCGCCAGCTCAAGGCCTACCAGGACGCCGGGTGCATGGTCGTCGGCCTGGCCGCCGACGGTGACGTCAGCCTCCCCGACCTCGACCTCGCCGAGGGGCCGCTCGTGCTGGTCGTCGGGTCCGAGGGCAAGGGTCTATCGCGCTTGGTGGCCGACACCTGCGACCAGCTCGTGTCGATCCCGATGGCCAACACGCTCGAGTCCCTCAACGCCGGCGTCGCCGCGTCCGTCGCGCTGTACGCAGTCTCGCAGGCCCGCGCCTGACCTCTCGCTACGGTGGCGGGGTGCCCCGACCCCGCCGACTGCTGACGCCCGCGGTCGTCGTCCGGGCCGTCGCCTGGACGTCGATCTGGCTGGCGCTCACCATCGTGTGCGGCTTCGGGATCTTCCTGCAGAGCAGTCGCGAGATCGTGCTGGCCAGCCACGACGCGATCCTGCGCCCCACCCTCGGCGGGTACGTCGAGGCCCACACGGGCCCGGTGCTGCCCGACGTACGCTTCCCGACCGGCAGCCGCATCGGGGTGGACGTCTACCTCGGCAAGACCGAGGTGACCTCGACCGAGGCCCTGATCGAGCGCTACGCGTTCCTGGCCAGCAACCCCGACGGCCAGCAGGCCAAGGTGCGGTCGGCGCTGAGCGACATGGCCGTCGGCGCAGGTCTGCGTGGTGGCGCGCTGGCGCTGGTGCCGGTGGGGGTGTGGTTCCTGGTCGGCGCGCAACGTCGCCGCGAGCTCGGCCACCGGCTACGCAACCCGGTGATCGTCGGCGTCGGTGCGCTCGCGATGGTCGGCACGGTGCTGGTCTGGGAGCCGTGGGAGCGGCCCGACCCGACGCTGGGGAGCGAGCAGTCCTGGCAGAGCCTGGCCGATTTCGTCGGGCAGGAGGTGCCGCTGCCGCCCGAGGTCGAGGGGCTCGAGCTCCGCGGCGACGTGACCACCCAGCAGACCCGCCGTCTCGTCGAGAGCGCCGTGGACACCTACGACAAGAGCCTGGACTTCTACCGGACCGCGGCCGAGGACGCCGCCGCCCTGGCGCTGCGGCAGCCCGAGGAGGGTGACACCGTCGTCCTGCTCCTCTCCGATCGACACGACAACATCGGCATGGACCAGGTGGCCCGGGCCGTCGGCGACCGCGGCGGCGCCACGGCCGTCCTCGACGCGGGCGACGACACCTCCTCGGGCCAGCCCTGGGAGGCCTTCAGCCTGGACTCGGTCAATCAGGCCTTCGAGGACCTCGACCGCTGGGGCGTGGCGGGCAACCACGACAACGGCACCTTCGTGCGTACCTACCTCGACGGCCTCGGCTGGACGATGCTCGACGGCCAGCAGGTCGACGGACCCGGAGACACGACCCTGATGGGGATCGACGACCCACGCTCCAGCGGCCTGGGGTCGTGGCGCGACGAGACCGGACTCTCCTACGCCGAGGTCGGCGACCGGCTGGCCGACGCCGCCTGCGCAGCCCCCGAACGGGTGACGACGCTGCTGGTCCACGACCCGACGCTGGGCCGGGAGACCCTCGAACGAGGCTGCGCCGACCTGGTCGTGGGCGGGCACCTGCACGTGCCGCGCGGCCCGGACCCGTACGTCGGCCCCGACGGCGAGATCGGCTACCGTTGGACGACCGGCACGGCCGGCGGTGCGGCGTACGCCATCGCGATCGGCAGCAAACCGCGGCGCGCCGCCGACGTCACCCTGCTGACCTACCGTGACGGCCGTCCGCTCGGCCTCCAGGGCGTGACGTTGCAGACCGACGGGATCTTCTCGGTCGGGGAGTTCGTCGCCATGGACTACGAGGCCGCAGTCCAGGGTCCCTAGCCTGGGCATCACAGCTAGTCGAGCTCGAAGGTCGGCCGGATGGCCGGCGCCGACGTGACGACCTCGTCAGGCTTCTTCGTCAGCACGGTGTCGATGTAGTCGCGCGCCGTCTCGAAGATGTCGACCTCGAGGCCGCGGCGCTCGGAGAGGTACCACCGGTGCACCAGGATCTCGTGGAAGATCTCGGCCGGCTCGAGCTTGCCGCGGGCCTCGGCGGGCACCAGGGTCACGATCGGCTCGTAGATCGCGGCCATCCACCGGCTCGCGGCGAGCTGGCGGTCCTCGCGGTCGAGGTCGGCGTGGGCGATGTAGCGGTTGAGGTCGTTGAGCATCCGCCGCGCCTGGTTGTCCTCGACCAGCATGCCGGTGAGCGACTGGAGCTCGCGCTGGTGGTGGCCCAGCTCGACGACGCGGGGCTGGATCCGAACCTTGTCGCCGTCGAAGTCGGTGACGATGTCGAGCTCCTCGACGTCGAAGCCGAGCTCGTTGAGGCGCTCGATGCGCTGCTGGATGCGCCACATCTCCTCGACCGGGAACTCCTCCTCGTTGGTCAGCTCGGTCCAGAGGGTGGCGTAGCGCTCGGCGAGCAGACCGATGATCTCGTGCGCCTGCACCTCCGCGTCCAGTGACTCGCTGGCCTGCAGGTCGAGCAGCTCGGCGAAGATGTTCTCGCAGCCGACAGTCAGGTCGTTGTCCCTCATCGGGTCCGACAGGTGGGGACGCAGCTCCCCGGTCTCGGCGTCCACGAGGTAGGCCGCGAACGCGCCCGCGTCGCGACGGAAGAGCACGTTAGAGAGTGACACGTCGCCCCAGTAGAAGCCGGCGAGGTGCAGCCGGACGAGGAGCACGGCGATCGCGTCGATGAGCGAGGGCAGGTTGTCGGCGGTCATGCCGTGAGCGAACAGGCTGCGGTAGGGCAGCGAGAACCTCAGGTGCTGGGTGATCAGGGCGGTGGGGAGCTCCTCGTCACCGGCGCCGACCCGACCGGTGACGACCGCCTGCGGCAGGACCGCGGGCAGGCCGAGGCGTTGGAGGTCACGGAGCATGCGGTACTCCCGGAACGCGATCGGCTCCTGGGTCTCCTTGACGGCGTACGTCGCGGTGCCGAGCCGCACGATCCGCACGACGTGGCGGGACAGACCGCGCGGGAGGGGGACGACGTACTCGTCCGTCCACTCCTCCAGGGGCACCGACCAGGGGAGCGAGACGATCGCGGGGTCCGGGCGGCTTGCCACGAATCGCAGTGCCATGGCCAGCAGGCTAGTGCGTCCGGCGGCGTCCGGTGGGCGCGAGGAAGATCGCGCCCGCTCCGCGGTCGGCGGCCTCGTCGCCGGGGTTGTTGATGGCGCAGGTGCGCAGACTGAGGCAGCCGCACCCGATGCAGCCGTCCAGCCGGTCCCGGAGCCGCTCGAGTCGTTCGATCTGCTCGTCGAGCCGGCCGCGCCAGGCGCGCGAGAGCCGGGTCCAGTCCGCCTTGGTGGGTGTGCGGTTGTCGGGCAACGTCGCCAGTGCGGCGCCGATGTCCTCGAGGCTGACCCCGACCCGCTGGGCGGTGCGGATGAAGGCGACGCGACGCAGCACCGCCTGGTGGTAGCGGCGCTGGTTGCCGGAGTTGCGCGTGGAGGCGATGAGGCCGCGCTCCTCGTAGAACCGCAGGGCTGAGGGGGCCACGCCGGAGCGTGCGGCGAGGTCGCCGATCGTGAGGACCATGGCCCCACTGTGACCCGACCTCAAGCAGACTTCAACTCTGCTGGGCTCGGACGCCGTGCCTAGCGGTGAGGGCGCTGGCCATGATCGGCGGGACAGAGAGCCGGTGACAGGAGTCGAACCCGCGACATTTGCTTTACAAGAGCAACGCTCTACCAACTGAGCTACACCGGCAAGGGCGCGCCTATGCTAGTCACCTGACCTGCCGCACCTCGAACTCGCACGCCGGGTCCGCGATCGCGTCCTGGGCCGCGACGAGTCGCAGCTCGCGCTCGCCCGACTCGAGGGTCGCGTTCAGCACCGCGAAGACCGACGACGCGGTGCGGGCGAGCGCCTCAGCGGCGGAGCCGGTCGTGTGCAGGTGGGCGGTGAAGAGGGCGGCGGTGATGTCGCCGGAGCCGTTGGCCTTCATCGGCAACCGCGGGGTCTGCACGATCCAGGCACCCTCGCGGGTAACGACCAGCATCTCGATGGTGTCGTCGGGACGGTCGGGCTGCTCGACGGAGGTGACCAGGATCGTCGAGGGCCCCATCGCCCGGGCCAAGTCGGCCGAGGCCAGAATCTCCTCCAGCGTCGACGGCTCGGTGCCGGTGAGGAAGCCGAGCTCGAACTGGTTGGGCGTGATGAGGTCAGCGACCGGCACCACCCGCTCGCGGATGATCGGTGGGATCGCCGGGTCGACGAAGCAGCCGGACACCGCGTTGCCCATCACCGGGTCGCAGGTGTACGTCGCTGCCGGGTTGGCCGCCTTGACGCGCGCCACGGCATCGACGATGACCTCGGCGATGCCAGCGCCGCCCTGGTAGCCCGACAGCACCGCGTCGCAGGTGCCGAGCACGCCGCGGTCCTCGATGCCGGCGATCACCTCCGCCACGTCGGCCGGCGCGAGCAGCGGCCCGCGCCACGCGCCGTACCCGGTGTGGTTGGAGAAGTGCACCGTGAACACGGGCCACACCTCGTGGCCGAGTCGTTGCAGCGGGAAGACCGCCGCGGAGTTGCCGACGTGGCCGTAGGCGACCGAGGACTGGATGGACAGGATCCGCATCCGGCAATCCTGTCACCGACTGTCCGCATTGGCCTCTACCGTCCCACCAGAGATTCGTGCACCAGGACCTGTCCGACGCGGAGTTCCGTGACTGCGGTTTCCACCGCACGCGGTTCGTCGGCGTGGAGATGCCGGACGCTCGACCGACGCCAATCCCGAGCGGTTCGTTGCTGCCTGCGCTCCTCGGACCCCGCCGAGCTGCGGGAGGGCTGGGCGCGACTCCAGCAGGAGTGGGCGGGCACTCTTGCCCGGATCCGCGGCCTGCCCGGCGACCAGGTCCGGCCTCGGTCGACGGCGAATGGTCCGCACTCCAGACGCTGCGCCACCTCGTGTTCGCCACCGACTCGTGGTTCCGCCGCGGTGTCCTCGACCACGCGGAGCCCTTCTGGCCGGCGGGGCTGGGGTGGAGCGACATGCCTCGAGGCCTGGTCGGTGACTACGTGGCTGTGGTGGGCCACACCACGCTCGTGGCACGGGTCCCACACTCGCCGGGGGCTGGCCGCCACCCGACCACACCCGCCTCCAGTGCCTCCACGTCGTGATGAACGAGGAGTGGTGGCACCGGAGGTTCGTCGAGCGCGACCTCGACAAGCTCGACGGGGGCCGGGCCTCGTAGTCTGCGAGGTATGACGATGGACTACCGCCCGCTGGGCGACTCGGGCCTGATGGTGAGCGCCGTGGGGCTGGGTTGCAACGCCTTCTCCCGTCGCGTCGACGCGGCCGGCGTTGCCGAGATCCTGGCGGCTGCCCGTGACACCGGTGTCACCCTGCTCGACACGGCCGATGTCTACGGGGACCCGTTCGGTGGCTCCGAGACGCTGCTCGGCGAGGCGCTCCGCGGCCAGCGCGACGAGTTCGTCG
The DNA here is from genome assembly GCA_039916425.1 of Nocardioides sp. Classification (GTDB taxonomy): domain Bacteria; phylum Actinomycetota; class Actinomycetes; order Propionibacteriales; family Nocardioidaceae; genus Nocardioides. The sequence goes on along the minus strand of JBDSLK010000074.1, from coordinate 4,854 downwards.
TCGCCACCAAGTTCTGCGGCGGGGGCACGGGGCCGGACCGCGGCGCCCGCGGCAGCCGTCGCCACATCGTCAGTGCGGTCGAGGGCAGCCTGCGGCGGCTCCAGACCGACTACCTCGATCTCTACCAGCTGCACGTGCCCTGCGACGTGACGCCGATCGAGGAGACCCTGTCGGCACTGACCGACCTGGTCCGCCAGGGCAAGGTGCGCTATCTCGGGTGCTCCAACGTCGCCGCCTGGCAGGTCGCCGACGCCGACTGGACCGCCCGCACGGTCGGGCTCGAGCGGTTCGTCTCGGTGCAGAACCGCTACACCCTGCTCGACCGCGAGCTCGAGGACGAGGTGGTCCCCGCGTGTGAGACGTTCGGGCTCGGGGTGCTGCCCTACTTCCCGTTGGAGTACGGCCTGCTCACCGGCAAGTACAGCCGCGGGTCGGCGGCCCCTGCGGGCTCGCGTGCCGCTCTCGACCCGGAGCGCTCGCAGTGGCTGGCCGAGGCCGACTGGGACCGCATCGAGGCGCTCACGGCGTACGCCGACGCACGCGACCTGAGCATCCTCGACGTCGCGATCGCCGGCCTGGCCGCGCAACCCGCTGTGGGCTCGGTGATCGCCGGCGTGACCTCCGGCGCGCAGGTGCGGGCCAACGCGGCCGCGCTGCGCTGGGAGCCCACTCCTGCCGATCTGATCGAGCTCGACGACCTCACCGGGTAGGTCAGGCGACCTGCAGCGATCGCTTCGACAGCCCCATCCAGAAGCCGTCGATGACCTGGATGCCCGGCTCGTCCGGAGTGGTGGCCGCGCCCAGGGTCACGAAGAGCGGGGTGTAGTGCTCGACCGTGGGGTGCGCGTAGGGCATCCCCGGCGCGGCCGAGCGGTAGGACGCGAGCGCGTCGATGTCGCCGGCGGCCAGGCGCTCGCCCGCCCAGGCGTCGAAGTCGGCCGACCAGGCAGGCGCCTCCGCGTCGAGGCGGAAGTCGGTGAGGAACGGCAGCCCGTGGGTGAGGAAGCCCGACCCGATGATGAGCACGCCGTCGTCGCGCAGTGGCCGGAGACGCTCGCCGAGCGCCATCAGCCGGACCGGGTCGTGGGTAGGAAGCGACATCTGGAGCACCGGGATGTCGGCCTCGGGGTACATGATCCGCAGCGGCACCCAGGCGCCGTGGTCGAGCCCGCGCGAGGCGTGCTGGTGCACCGGCTCGGAGGCCGGCATCATCGCGGCCACCTGCTGGGCGAGCGCGGTGGCGTCCGGGGTGTCGTACGTCAGCTGGTAATAGCGCTCGGCGAAGCCGCCGAAGTCGTAGACCAAGGGGGGTGGCTGGCGCTCAGGCTCACGGGCGCGGACTCCCAGTGCGCGCTGACGATCAGGATCGCCGTGGGCCGCGGCAGGCCGGCCGACCAGGCGGCGAGCTGCCCCGACCAGATCGGGTCGTCGAGGAGCGGCGGGGCGCCGTGGCCGAGGTAGAGAGCAGGCATCCGTGAGGTCATGCCATCATAATACTTCAACCTACAACTTTATTCCAGGTCGATAGTCCCCTACCTTCGGGTTGCTCGGGGGCCCGACAAGCAACCCGAAGGTAGGGGACTATCCCGGCAGGGCCCAGTTGATCGGTGGGGCGCCCTGCTCGGCCAGCAGGCGGTCGACCCGGGAGAACGGCCGGGAGCCGAAGAAGCCGCGGGACGCCGAGAGCGGGGACGGGTGCGCCGACTCCACCCAGGGGACCGGGCCGAGCAGGGGCTTGAGCGTCTGGGCGTCGCGGCCCCACAAGATCGCGGCGGCCGGGCCGCCCCGGGCGGCCAGAGCGGTGATCGCACACTCCGTGACCTCCTCCCAGCCGTGCCCGCGGTGCGACGCGGGCGCTCCCGGTCGCACCGTCAGCACCCGGTTGAGCAGCATCACGCCCTGCTCGGTCCACGCAGTCAGGTCGCCGTGCGCGGGCGGTTCCACCCCGACGTCGTCGGCGAGCTCGCGGTAGATGTTGCGCAGGCTGCCCGGCAGCGGTCGTACGTCGCGGGCGACCGCGAAGCTCAGCCCGATCGCGTTGCCCGGCGTGGGGTAGGGGTCCTGACCGACCACCAGCACGCGAACCTCCGACAGCGGCCGGGCGAACGCGCGCAGGATGTGGTCGCCGTGCGGGAGGTAGGGCCGACCCGCCGCGATCTCGGCCCGCAGGAAGCCGCCCAGCGCGCCGATCCGGTCGTCGACCGGCGCGAGGGCGGCCGCCCAGTCCGGGGCGACGAGTCCACGATCGACCAGTCCGGCGAGAGCGCTCATGACCCTGGACGGTAGCCCCCGCGCGCGGGATGCTCGAGGCATGGCCGACGGCGAGACCCCCGACCCTGCCACCCTCCGTGAGCTCCACGCGCTGGCCCGCTCGATGCCCGGCTCCACGCTGGCCGCAGGTGCCACGACCGTCTACCAGGTGAGCAAGAAGAGCTTCCTGTTCTTCCGCAGCCCGCGGCCGGACGCCGTCCACCCGGAGACCGGAGAGCGCTACGACGACGTCATCGTCTTCTGGGTCGCCGACGATGCCGTCAAGGCCGAGGTGCTGGCCGACCGGTCACTGCCGTTCTTCACCACGCCGCACTTCGACGGCCACCCCTCGGTACTGCTGCGGGGCAGCCGGATCGGTGAGCTCGACGAGGGGCAGCTCGCCGAGTTCGTATACGACGCGTGGCTGGCGCGGGCGCCCAAGCGCGCGGCCGCCGCGTGGCTGGCCGAGCGCGACCTCGAGGCCTGACTCAGCGCCGCCTGGGGCGGGAGAGCCGGTCGAGGAACGCCACCAGGAGGGCCTCGCGCATCCGGGGTGCGGCCACGTCGAGGAGGACGTTGACCCCGGCCATCCGCTCGGGCAGCTCGACCCGCTCGCTGGACCCCACGAGACCGGCCGCGGCGAGGAGACCGTCGAAGTCGGTGTCGCTGAGCGCGGCGGGGTCCAGGGCCTCGATGAACGCCACGACGTCGGGGTCCACCGTCACCGGACCGGCGGCAACGGCGGCGGCGACGGCGTCGGTGAGGGCGCGCAGCAGCTCGTCGACGTGGGCGGCGGTGCCCGCGCTGACCGCGAGGTGCAGCGTCGGTGGCGTGCCGGCGTAGGACATCTGCGGTTGGAGGAACCAGCCGCGCGCCAGCATCTCGTCGCACACGGTGAAGGCGTCGCAGGTGCCGTCGGTAGCCACCGCCAGCAGGGTCGAGTCCGGGTGCCCGAGCAGCCGCAGGGCGGGCTGGGCCGCGATCCCGGCCACGATCGCGTCGACGGCGGCGAAGGTCCGGCGCGCGAGCCCCAGGTAGCCGTCGTCGCCCAGCGACTCGACCACCGCCCACGCCCCGGCGAGCGGGCCACCGGACTTGGTGGACTGCATCGTGGAGTTGAGCATGGTGTAGCCCGGCCAGTCGGCGAAGGCGAAGTAGACCGCGCGGCGCAGGTCGGGGGAGCGGTGCAGCAGCAGCGAGGTGCCCTTGGGGGCGTAGGCGTACTTGTGGGTGTCCACCGAGATCGAGGTCACCCCGTCGACGGCGAACGTCCACGGCGGCACGGGGCGGCCGAGCCGGGTGGCGTAGGGCAGCACCCACCCGCCGATGCAGGCGTCGACGTGGCAGCGCACCCCGCGCGCCGCGGCGGCCGCCGCCAGGGTCGGCACCGGGTCTACCACCCCGTGGGCGTAGGAGGGCGCGGAGGCGACGACGAGCACGGTGCCCTCGTCCATCGCCGCCACCATGGCAGGCACGTCCGCCCGGTGGTCCGGGCCTGCCGCCACCACCCGCACCTCGACGCCGAAGTAGTGGGCGGCCTTGTGGAACGCCGCGTGCACCGTGTCGGCGACCACTAGGTTGGGCCGGTCGACCTCAGGGCGGGAGTCGCGTGCCGCCTGCACGGCGAGCAGGCACGACTCGGTGCCGCCGGAGGTCACCGTGCCGACCGCCTCGGGCGGCGCGTCGAGCAGGTCGCAGGCGAAGCCCACGAGGTCGTTCTCCATCGTGAGCAGGCTCGGGAAGGCCGTGGGGTCGAGCCCGTTGGAGCCGGCGTACGCCGCTACCGCCTCCCGACCCACCTGGTCGACGTCGGGCAGCCCGGAGTCGTAGACGTAAGCGAGCGTGCGACCGCCGTGCACAGGCAGGTCACCGGCCTGCAGCGCCCTCAGCCGGGCCAGCACTCCGTCGTCGGGTCCGGTCGTGGTCACGCGTCCACCTCCGTGGCGTCGAGGGAGTAGCGCCGCAGCCAGAGCAGGCTGAGCAGGATCAGGGCGGCCGGCAACAGCGAGAAGCCCAGCACGATCGCGGTGACCGCGGAGTCGGGCTGCGTCACGTCGCCGTCGGTCGAGGGGCGGTAGCCACCGGCGGCCAGCACCAGGGCGAACAACCCCGGGCCGAGGGCCAGGCCGAGGGTCTCGCCGGCCGTCCACACGCCGGTGTAGACACCGGCCCGGTTGGAGCCGGTGCGCCGGGCGTCGACCGCCGCGGCGTCCGGCAGCATCGCGAGCGGGAACACCTGGCAGCCGGCGTAGCCCACGCCGACCAGCGCGGTCGCGGCGAACACCAGGGCAGCCGGAGCGCCGAGCGCGGCGACGGCCAGGGCGGCTCCGGTGGCGAGCACCACGGACGACAACAGGTAGCCGCGCGTCTTGCCGACCCGGGAGCCGACCCGCGCCCACGCCGGCGTGAGCAGGAGCGCCGGGCCGACGAAGCAGACGAACAGGACCGTGGAGGCGGCCTTGCTGTCCAGCACGTCTGTGGCCAGGTAGTCGACGCCCGCGAGCATGCAGCCGGTGGCCAGTGCCTGCAGCACGAAGGTGGTCAGTAGCAGGCGGAAGTCGCGGGCGCCGGCCACGATCCGCAGCTGCGCACGCAGCGACCCCG
>JBDSLK010000073.1:0-11192 GCA_039916425.1 Nocardioides sp. | reverse complement strand
CAGGGGAGCGACGGCGCGGGACGTCACCACGTCGAAGGTGCGCCGACCGTGGAGGTCGTCGGCGCGGCCGCGGACCACCTCGACGTCATCGAGGCCCAGATCCTCCACCACCTCCTCCAGGAAGGTGGCGCGTCGCAGCAGCGGCTCGACCAGGGTGATCCGCAGATCCGGGCGTGCGATCGCCAGCACGATGCCGGGAAGCCCGGCACCCGAGCCGAGGTCGACCACCGTGGACTGCGGGGGCACCGCCTCGGCGAGGACCCCGCAGTTGAGCAGGTGCCGCTCCCACAGCCGGGGCACCTCGCGGGGTCCGATGAGCCCGCGCACGGCGCCCGCCTCAGCGAGCCACCGGGCATAGGCCTCGGCCAGGGGGAGCCGCTCTGACGTGAACACCCCCCGCGCCACGTCGGGAGCGGGGGGTGTTTCACGTGAAACGTCGGTCACGACCGCGTCACGCCGGCAGGATCACCACGAAGCGGCGAGGCTCGACGCCCTCGGACTCCGAGACCAGGCCGGAGTCGGTGACGACGTCGTGCACGACCTTGCGCTCGAACGACGTCATCGGCTCGAGCTCGACCCGCTCGCCCGAAGCCTTGACCTCGGCGACCTTCTCCTCGGCCAGGCCCATCAGCGCCTCGCGGCGACTGGCCCGGTGCCCCGAGATGTCCAGCATCAGGCGGGAGCGCTCACCGGTCTCGCGGTAGACAGCCAGTCGCGTGAGCTCCTGCAGCGCGTCCAGGACCTCACCGTGGGCGCCCACCAGCTGGTTGAGGTCCGCCCCGACGATCGAGACGGCCGCGCGGTCGCCCTCGACGTCCATGTCCAGGTCGCCGTCGAGGTCGGCGATGTCGAGCAGCTCCTCGAGGTAGTCCGCGGCGATGTCGCCCTCGTTCTCGAGGCGCTCGACGCGAGAGGAGGAGCCGGCCCCGTCCTCGCCGGCCTGGGCGTCCTGGTCGCCCTCGCCGCCGTGCTGTTCCACCGCGTCGGCCTCAGCGCCGGCCAGCGCGCCCGCCGGTTCGGGGGTGGCGGTGTCGTCGCCGTCCTGCGAGGCCGGCTCGTCTCCCACGCTCGGTCCGGCCTCGGGGCTGGTGTCGGGCTCGTGCTCGGGGCGCTCGTCGGTGTGCTGCTCGGTCATCGTGTGCTCCTGTGCTCGGGTCGTTCGGTGCGGGGGGGTGGGCGCTCAGGCGTCCGGCGCGCTCGGAGAGCCGCCGGCGTCGCCGGGGGCGGGCCGGCCCTTCTTGCGCTGGGACCGGGTCTGCTTCTTCGGCTGCTGCCGCGACGGCGGACGTGGGGCCTCCTCCACGACCTCGACCTCGGTCGCGACCGGCTGGCCGTGCCGGCGGGCCTTCGCGGCGTCGCGATCCTGCTTGGCCTTGAACGCGGGCGTGCCCGGCGCCGGGTTGTTGCGGATCACGTAGAACTGCTGACCCATCGTCCACAGGTTGGAGGTGGTCCAGTAGAAGAGGACTCCGACGGGGAAGGCGATGCCGCCTACGGCGAACACCACAGGAAGGACGTAGAGGAGGAGCTTCTGCTGCTGGGCGTAGGGACCGGTCAGGGCGTCGGCCGGCATGTTCTTGCTCATCAGTTGGCGCTGGGTCAGGAACGTCGTCGCAGTCATCGCCACCACCAAGATGGCCGCGAGGATGCGGACGCTGGTCAGCTCCGTGGAGAGGAAGGTGTCGGAGATCTTGGCGCCCAGGAAGATCGCGCTGCCGAACTGCTCGTTGAGCTGGGTGGTCATCAAGCCCTTGGGGTTCTCCGGCTTCTTGGCCGCCTGGTCGATCAGCCGGAAGAGCGCGAGGAAGATCGGCATCTGCAAGATGATCGGCAGGCACGAGGCGAACGGGTTGGTGCCCGTCTCCTTGTAGAGCGCCATCGTCTCCTGGGCAAGGCGCTCCCGGTCGTGGCCGTACTTCTTCTGCAGCTCCTTGACCTTCGGCTGGATCAGCTGCATGTTGCGGCTCGACTTGATCTGCTTGACGAACAGCGGGATCAGCGCGATCCGGATCACCAGCGTCAGGCAGATGATCGAGAAGACCCACGCGACCCCCGTCGCCGGGCCGAAGAGCCCGCCCCACAAGTTGTGGAAGCCCACCAGGATCGCGGAGATCACGAGGTAGAGCGGCGTCATGATGAAGCCGCCGATGTCCTTGAAGAACTGGATCATCAGGCTCCTTGCGTCGTGGAGTTCGGCGCCGAGGCGCGGGGAGTGCGAGGGGGCACCGGGTCGTAGCCCCCGGGCGACCAGGGATGGCAGCGACCCAGCCGCCGGGCCGCTAGCCAACTGCCGCGCAGCGCCCCGTGCGTGGTGACCGCATCGAGAGCGTAGGCCGAGCACGAGGGGTGATAGCGGCACACCTGCCCGTAGAGCGGGCTGATCACCGCCCGGTAGCCGCGGAGTAACCAGATCAGCACCGTCCTCACGCGGCGGCCTCGGGCAGTGTCCTGCTCAGCGTCTTGTCCAGGTCGGCGGCCAGATCTGCGTACGTCGCGCAGGCGGCGGCGGGCAGCGCCCGGACCACGACCTGGGTCCCGGCCGGCAGACCGGACAGGCGCTCGCGGGCGAGGTGGCGCAGTCGACGCTTGACGACGTTGCGCGTCACGGAGTTGCCCACGGCCCTGCTCACCACGAACCCCACGGTAGGCGGCGCAGCCAACGCTGTCGCCCCGGGATCGGGCGCGAGCAGCAGGTGGACCACGAGCGTCCGGCTTCCTGAGCGCTTCCCCGCCCGAGCGACGCGCCGGAACGAGTCACCGGACGTGAGCCTGTGGACTCGGGGCAGCACGAGACTGCGAATCGGAAGAGCCGCGGATCTGGGTCGGACGAGACGGGGGTCCCGGTCCGGATCAGACAGCGAGGCTCTTGCGGCCCTTGCGGCGGCGACCGGAGAGGATGGCGCGACCGGCGCGGGTGCGCATGCGTAGACGGAACCCGTGCACCTTGTGGCGGCGGCGGTTGTTCGGCTGGTACGTGCGCTTGCTCACGAGCTCTTCTCCGATGCGGGTTCTGGGCCTGATGGTGTGGCCCGGTGATCTGGCAGGCAGTCGGCCCCGGTGAGATCCACGGTGCGCTGGACCTTGCCCTCCTGCGAGGGATCAGGTCGGCTGGCACCGCCCACCCACGGACAACCACACACGCTGCGGCCGTGGACATGCGGCACCCGTCGACACCGGGTGACCTCCCAACGGTACGCGAGCGCGCGAGACAGGGTCAAACCCGCGACGGGTCATCGCGGCAGGCCCGGTCTCCATCCTCCCCGGTGATCGCTCCCCGGCCTGTGGATGACCGCTTGCCGGGAGCCGAGCGGGGTTGTTAGGTTCAGGGCCTCCGAGTCCTTCCCCGACTGGATTCTCCGGTGCCTCTACAGGCCGGGGTGAGCCAGGTCACACCGTCTCGGAAACCGCTTCTGACCTGCGGAAACACCGTCGCCGCGCCTCCCGGTGCGCCGCCGGAGGGCCGGCTGGTGCCCGTCAGGACGCCAGGTTCACAACCTGTGGACAAACCTGTGGAACAACCGCACCGACGATTGAAGGCGACCCGCGTGGACAACACCTCGGAGCACCCGACCAGCGACGACGACACCCCCACGAGCGACGCGTCCTCGACCGCCGACGCCCCCGAGCTGCGCGACGTCTGGGTCGCCATCCTGGCCGACCTCCAGGCCCACCAACGCGCCTGGGTACGCAGCAGCGAGGCGGTCACCCTCCACGAGAGCACCGCCATCGTGGCCGTGCCCGACGAGTTCACCCGAGGGCAGGTCGAGGGCAGGCTGCGCGGCCAGCTCGAGGACTCTCTCAGTGAGACCTTCGGACGGGAGATCCGGATCGCCGTGACGGTCAACCCCGCCCTCGGTGACGCCGGGCCCGGCGCGTCCTACGACGACCGCCCCGACACCACCGCGAGTCCCCACGACTCCTGGTCGAGCAGCTTCCCCGGCGCCCTGGTGCCCGCCGTCGACCACGCACCCGACAGCGACCGGTCCCGGACAGCCTCCCTGGAGACCCGGCTCAACCCGAAGTACACCTTCGAGACCTTCGTCATCGGCTCGTCCAACAGGTTCCCCCACGCGGCCGCGGTCGCGGTGGCCGAAGCACCGGGCAAGTCCTACAACCCGCTGCTGATCTACGGCGACTCCGGACTCGGCAAGACCCACCTCCTGCACGCCATCGGCCACTACGTCCGCAGCCTCTACGCCGGCGCGGCGGTGCGCTACGTCTCCAGCGAGGAGTTCACCAACGAGTTCATCAACGCGATCCGCGACGACCGGCAGGACCGGTTCAAGCGGCGCTACCGCGACGTGGACGTGCTGCTGATCGATGACATCCAGTTCCTGGAGGGCAAGACCCAGACCCAGGAGGAGTTCTTCCACACGTTCAACACCCTCCACAACGCCAACAAGCAGATCGTGCTGACCTCCGACCGCGCGCCCAAGCGCCTCGAGGCGCTCGAGGACCGGCTCCGCAACCGGTTCGAGTGGGGTCTGATCACCGATGTCCAGCCGCCCGACCTCGAGACCCGGATCGCCATCCTGCGCAAGAAGGCGGCGATGGACCGGCTCTCCGCACCGGCCGACGTGCTGGAGTTCATCGCCTCCAAGATCCAGACCAACATCCGCGAGCTCGAGGGTGCGCTGATCAGGGTCACGGCCTTCGCCAACCTCAACCGGCAGGAGGTCGACCTGACCCTCGCCGAGATCGTCCTCAAGGACCTGATCCCCGAGGGCGGTGAGCCGGAGATCACCGCTGCGCTGATCATCGCCCAGACCGCGGCGTACTTCGGGATCTCCATCGAGGACCTGACCGGTCCGTCGCGCGGCCGGCACCTCGTGATGGCTCGCCAGATCGCGATGTACCTGTGCCGTGAGCTCACGCCGCTGTCGCTGCCCAAGATCGGAGCCCAGTTCGGCAACCGCGACCACACGACGGTGATGTACGCCGATCGCAAGATCAACCAGCTGCTCGCCGAGCGCCGCGCGGTCTTCAACCAGGTCAGCGAGCTCACCAACCGGGTGAAGTTGCAGGCCCGCCAGGCCTGACCACACGTGCCCGGCCCTGTGGACGAACCACACCGACGCGCCGGTCCTCCTCCACAGGGGCTGTGGGTCCGGGGACCCGGACCACGGCCGGACCCGGGTGGTTCCACACTGGCCGCCACGCCTCCTGCCTTTCATCCACAGCCCCTGTGCACGCCGAAAGCGGTCCTGACCTGCATCGATGTGCTGTTTCCACAAAGTGCACCGCTGCTATGACTACGACTCACCTGTCCATGGATCGATCATTCGTGCAACGACGTTCTGCCCGCGACCTGGGGACAACTCACCGATCCGGCACCCGACCACCCGACGAACTACCGTCTCAGCCTCCACGTCGTCACCCACACGACGCGGGCGCATGGCAGGATGCGCAGTCCCGACTCAGGCTTGTGAAGTGGAGAACCGCGAAGTGAAGTTCAGCGTCGATCGCGACGTGCTCGCCGATGCCGTGGCCTGGGCCGCGCGCAGCCTGCCCGTCCGCCCCAGCGCCCCGGTGCTCGCCGGCCTCCTCATCGATGCCAGCGACCCCTCCGAGGGGGGCCTGGTGCTGTCGACGTTCGACTACGAGACCTCCGCGCGGGCCACGGTCAACGCCCAGGTGGCCGACGAGGGCCGGGCCCTGGTGTCCGGGCGGCTGCTCGCCGACATCTGTCGCAGCCTTCCCTCCAAGCCCGTCGAGATGACCCTCGAGGGCTCGCGGGTCTCCCTGACCTGTGGCGCCGCCCGCTTCAGCCTCCAGACCATGCTGGTCGAGGACTACCCGACGCTGCCGAAGATGCCGGCCGCGACCGGCACCGTGGGCAGCGACGAGTTCGCCCACGCCGTGGCACAGGCCGTCACGGCCGCGGGTCGCGACGACATGCTCCCGGTGCTGACCGGTGTCCGGATCGAGATCGACGGCTCGACCATCAGCCTGCTGGCGACCGACCGCTTCCGGCTCTCGCACCGCGAGCTGGCCTGGTCTCCACACACCCCCGACGAGACGATCGCCGCCCTGGTGCCCGCCAAGGTGCTGGGCGACACGGCCAAGTCGCTCACCGCCGGCTCGGAGGTCACCATCGCGCTGTCCCACGGCGGCAGCGGCGAGGGCATCATCGGCTTCGAGGGCCAGGCCCCCGGTGGCGTACGCCGGACCACGACCCGGTTGCTGGACGGGGAGTTCCCCAAGGTCCGCAGCCTCTTCCCGGCCGAGCACCTCACCATCGCCAAGGTCGACAAGGCCGCGCTGATCGAGTCGGTCAAGCGCGTCTCCCTGGTCGCCGAGCGCAACACCGCCGTCCAGCTGGCCTTCGGCGAGGGGGTGCTGACCCTCGACGCCGGCTCCGGTGACGAGGCCCAGGCCTCCGAGGCCATCGAGGCCCAGGTCGACGGCGACCCGATCACCACCGGCTTCAACCCGCAGTTCCTCCTCGACGGGCTGACCGCCATCGACGAGGCGGTCGTCGAGCTCGCCTTCACCCAGGCGTCCAAGCCGGTGGTCATCAGCGGGGCGGCGGGCGAGTCCGGCACGACGCCCGGGTTCCGCTACCTGCTGATGCCGAGAAGACTGCTGTCCTAGACCCCGGGAGGAACCCATGGAGATCGGCCTGATCGGGCTCGGCAAGATGGGCGGCAACATGCGCACCCGTCTGCGCAACGACGGCCACACGGTCGTCGGCTTCGACCGCAACCCCGACGTCTCCGACGTCGGCTCCCTCGCCGAGCTGGTCGAGGCGCTGCCCTCACCCAGGGTCGTGTGGGTGATGGTGCCGGCTGGCGACCCCACCCGCGCCACCATTCGCGACCTCGCCGAGCTCCTCGGCAAGGGCGACGTCATCGTCGACGGCGGCAACTCGCGCTGGACCGACGACCTGGCCGCGGCCGAGATGCTGGAGCCGCTAGGCATCGGCTACGTCGACTGCGGTGTCTCCGGTGGTGTCTGGGGCCTCGAGAACGGCTATGCCCTGATGTACGGCGGTGCCGAGGACGACTGCGCCAAGGTGCAGCCGGCCTTCGACTCGCTGCGTCCCGCCGGAGACTTCGGCTCCGTCCACGCGGGGGGTGTGGGCGCCGGCCACTTCTCCAAGATGGTCCACAACGGCATCGAGTACGCCGTCATGCAGGCCTACGCGGAGGGTTGGGAGCTGCTCCAGGCGACCACGACGGTGGACAACGTCACCGAGGTCTTCCGTTCCTGGCGCGAGGGCACCGTGATCCGGTCCTGGCTGCTCGACCTGTTGGTGGCCGCGCTCGACGAGGACCCGGGCTTGTCCAAGATCAGTGGCTACGCCGACGACTCCGGCGAGGGCCGGTGGACCGTGGAGGCCGGCATCGAGAACGCCGTGGCCACCCCGGCGATCACGGCCGCGCTCTATGCCCGCTTCGTGTCGCGCCAGGACGACTCGCCCGCGATGAAGGCGGTCGCCGCGATGCGCAACCAGTTCGGCGGCCACGCCGTCCACACCACACCTCCCGCCGGCGGCGACGCCGGCGCGGGGGACACGCCCGCCGGCTGAGCGGAGCCCGGACCGACGTGCACGTCGCCCACCTGACCCTCCACGACTTCCGTTCCTACGCCGACCTCGACCTCGAGCTCGGCCCGGGGGCGACGGCGTTCGTGGGTCGCAACGGCCAGGGGAAGACCAACGTGGTCGAGGCGATCGACTACCTCTCGCGGCTGTCGTCGCACCGGGTCGCCGGGGACGCCCCCCTGGTGCGGGCGGGCACCGAGCAGGGGCTGATCCGCGCTGCGGTGGTCAAGGCCGGCCGGACCGCGGTGCTCGAGGTGGAGCTCAACCCGGGCCGGGCCAACCGGGCCCGGGTCAACCGTTCGCCGCTGCCGCGGGCGCGTGAGCTGGTCGGGCTGGTCCGCACGGTGCTCTTCTCCCCGGAGGACCTCTCACTGGTCAAGGGCGACCCGAGCGAGCGACGACGGTTCCTCGACGACCTGCTGGTGCTGCGCACCCCCCGGCTGGCGGGCGTGCGCGCCGACTACGAGCGGATCTTGCGGCAGCGCAACACCCTGCTGAAGACGGCACGACCGGGTCCGGGCTCGGTGGCGCGACGCGAGTCCGCGCTGGCGACCCTCGACGTCTGGGACGAGCAGCTCGCCCGCGCGGGGGCGGAGATCCTCACCGAGCGGATCGCCCTTGTCGACGCGCTGCGCCCCTGGGTCGGCAAGGCCTACGAGACCGTGGCGCGGGGCGCGTCCCGGGAGGCGGCCGAGCTGGACTACCAGCCGTCCTTCGAGGTCGACGACCCCGAGCAGTCGGGCGGCGCCGAGGCGGCGATGACGGCGGCACTGCTGGCCCGGCGCGCGGACGAGCTCGACCGCGGGGTGTCGCTGGTCGGACCGCACCGCGACGAGCTGCTGCTCACGCTCGGCAACGGCGAGACCCGGCTCCCGGTGCGCGGCTACGCCTCCCACGGGGAGTCCTGGTCCTACGCGCTGTCGCTGCGGTTGGCGTCCTACGACCTGCTCCGCGCCGAGGGCGACGACCCGATCCTGATCCTCGACGACGTCTTCGCCGAGCTGGACACCGAGCGGCGCGAGCAGCTCGCCGACCTGGTCGCCGGCGCCGAGCAGGTCCTGGTGACCGCCGCCGTCGCCGCCGATGTGCCGGCCGCGCTCGCCGGGGTGCAGTACGCCGTGGCCGACGGCGAGGTCCGCAGGGTTGACGACGATGGCTGACGACGATGGCTGACGACGAGGCTCCGGACACGCCGCCGCCGGCGCCGGACGACCACGCCGACGACGGTCTCGACCTGGCCCGGCTGATCAGCCGCTCACTGGCCAGCGCCGCCGGAGCGCCGCCGACGAAGGGCCGCCGCAAGCGGCTCGGGCCGACCGGCCGGGCGCCCCGCGGCAAGGCGTCGGGGTCCCACCCCGACGAGCGGGACCCGCAGCTGCTCGACCTCACCGTCGGGCGACTCGTCGCCGACCGGGGCTGGGGGCTGGAACTGCGAGTCCATGCGGTGTTCGGGCGCTGGCCCGAGCTCGTCGGTGCCGAGGTGGCAGACCACACCACTCCCGAGTCCTTCACCGACGGCAAGCTGGTCGTCCGCACCGACTCCACCGCCTGGGCCACCCAGCTCAAGCTCCTCGCGCCGACCGTCGTGCGCCGCCTCAACGAGGAGCTGGGCCACGGCACCGTCACGCTGATCGAGGTGCTCGGCCCGCACGGCCCGTCCTGGAAGAAGGGCCCACGCTCGGTCCGCGACGGTCGTGGTCCCCGCGACACCTACGGCTGACTCCTGCCGGGCGCACCCGGGGCTGTCAGAGGCTGCTAGGGCCTGATCCGGCCGCGACCTGTCGCCGTTCTGCCGATCTGCGGGCGGCACGCCCGTATGGGGACCTACCGGGACCCCTGCTCGCGGCCCCAACAGCCCCTTGCGCGTCGCTGCGGGGCATCTTTTGTCCACAGATGGCCCGGTTCCTGGGGGTGGCACGTGGCTATAGGGCCTCCGGCGGCTATCATAGGGATCGGGTCGCTTGCTCGACGAGCAGCGGCCCTCAGCATGTCGGCAGCAACGCCGGGACCACCACAGAAGAAGAGGTTCGCGTGTCGGAGCAGCTCCCCGAGGACTCCACCCTCACCGCCAGCCCGAGTCAGTCCAGCAGTGCCACCAACGCCACCTACGACGCCTCCGCGATCCAGGTCCTCGAGGGTCTCGAGGCCGTGCGCAAGCGTCCGGGCATGTACATCGGGTCCACCGGTGAGCGCGGTCTGCACCACCTGATCTGGGAGATCGTGGACAACGCGGTCGACGAGGCGCTGGCCGGCCACTGCGACCGGATCGTCGTCACGCTGCGCGCCGACGGTGCGATCCGGGTCGAGGACAACGGCCGCGGCATCCCCACCGACACCGCGCCCGGCCAGGAGATGCCGGCGGTGACCATGGCGCTGACCATGCTGCACGCGGGCGGCAAGTTCGGCGGCGGCGGCTACAAGGTGTCCGGCGGCCTGCACGGCGTGGGCGTCTCCGTGGTCAACGCACTCTCGAGCCACCTGGTGGTGGAGGTCCGCAACCGCGGCCATGAGTGGCGCCAGGGCTTCACCATCGGCGTGCCCGACGGCGACCTCGAGGAGGTCCGCACACTGGAGCCCGGCGAGCGCACCGGCACCACGGTCACCTACTGGGCCTCGGAGGAGATCTTCGAGACCACGGCGTACTCCTTCGAGACGATCACCAGTCGCTTCCGGGAGTACGCCTTCCTCAACAAGGGTCTCGAGATCGTCGTGCGCGACGAGCGCCCGGCGGCCGACGACCTCCTCGAGGCCGTCGAGGACGAGACCGTTGCCAAGGAGGTCGACCAGGCCGGCGCCGACGCGATCCGCAAGGGCGAGGGCGGTGGCGTCGAGCGCGTCTTCAAGTACGACCGCGGCCTCGTCGACTTCGTCGAGCACCTCAACCGGCGCAAGGACAAGGCCAACCCGACGATCATCTCCTTCGAGGCCGACTCGGCGGACGTGGCTTTCAACCGGGGGTCCAACTCGGTACAGAACCCGATGAGCCTCGAGGTGGCGATGCAGTGGAACACCTCGTTCACCGAGTCGGTGCACACCTTCGCCAACACCATCAACACCCATGAGGGCGGCACGCACGAGGAGGGCTTCCGGGCGGCGCTCACCTACCTGGTCAACCACTGGGGCGAGGAGTGGGGGCAGATCAAGAAGCGCGAGGACCGCGTCTCCGGTGACGACATCCGGGAGGGCCTGACCGCGATCATCTCGGTCAAGCTCGGCGAGCCGCAGTTCGAGGGCCAGACCAAGACCAAGCTGGGCAACACCGAGGCCAAGGGCTTCGTGCAGCGGATCATGAACGACCAGCTCGGCGCGTGGTTCGAGCAGAACCCGGCCGAGGGCCGCGACATCGTCCGCAAGTCCCAGGCCGCGGCGCAGGCGCGGATGGCGGCCCGCAAGGCGCGTGACCTGGCCCGCAACCGCAAGGGGCTGCTCGGTGGCGGTGGCCTGCCCGGCAAGCTGTCGGACTGCCAGTCGACCAACCCCGCCGAGTGTGAGGTCTTCATCGTGGAGGGCGACTCCGCGGGCGGCTCGGCACGCCAGGGACGTGACCCTCGGGTGCAGGCGATCCTGCCGATCCGCGGCAAGATCCTCAATGTCGAGAAGGCCCGCATCGACAAGGTGCTCGCCAACACCGAGGTCCAGGCGATCA
>JBDSLK010000072.1:0-17225 GCA_039916425.1 Nocardioides sp. | reverse complement strand
ACGTCGCCCTTGACCGTGCCCATCAGGAACTTGCCGATGGTCTGGACACCGGTCTCGGCGAGCAGGGGTCGAAGGACCGCCATGGCGCCGGACATCGCGCGACCGGCGATGAGCATCTCCGGCACGAAGAAGTCCCCGCGCTCGAACCGGGCGCCGACCTCCTCCAGCGACGGGATCAGGGCGTCGAAGAGCAGGGACTGCGGCTCCATACCGAGGGTGAGCGCCTCATGGGTCAGCTCGAGCACGCGCGGTGCGTTGCCCACGAGCGTGTCGTCGTACAGCGCCTGGAGGATCTCTTGCTCGTTCATGCGAGCCCCCCGACGATGCGAGAGCGAAGCGAGCGATCTGGTGGGGTGGAGTTCATGCTGCGCCGACCTTCCCTAGGAGTTTGGTGAGCCTCTCGGACTGATTGAGGAGCAGGGCGCCGGTCGTGGCGAGCCGGTCCGCGAGACGCGCGGTCGGACCCGAGATGCCCAGGGCGGCGATGACCTGGCCGTCCCGGTCCCGAACGGCGACCGCGACACCGGTGAGGCCGAGCTCGAGCTCGTCGACGGTGGAGGCGTAGCCGCGGGTGCGGACCCGGGCCAGGTCCGCGGCGAACCTCTCGGCGTCGGTCTCGGTGCGTGGCGTGACCGCGGCGAGCGCCCCGCCCGGTGGCTCGATCGCGTCGAAGGCGTAGAGCACCTTGCCCAGCGCCGAGGCGTGCGGCGGCACGTCGACCAGGGTCCAGTCGCGGGTGCCGAGCAGGAAGCGCGCGTCCACCTGGGCGATGTGGCTGACGCGGCCGCCGCGGGGGACGCCGAGGTTGACCGTCTCGCCCGTCTCCTCGCCGATGGTGGTCATCACCGGTCGGGCCAGCCGCGCCAGCTCCTCCCACGGGTCGTGGCGGGCGGCGTACAGGTCGAAGAGCGGGCCGGCGACGTAGGACCCGCTG
The DNA here is from genome assembly GCA_039916425.1 of Nocardioides sp. GTDB lineage: Bacteria > Actinomycetota > Actinomycetes > Propionibacteriales > Nocardioidaceae > Nocardioides. Next base: position 16,291 of record JBDSLK010000072.1, on the reverse strand, counting down.
CCGCTGCGCTCCACGAGCTCGGTGCGCTCGAGGGCCATCAGCAGCCGGGAGGTGGTCGACTTGGGGAGCCCGCACTCCTCGGCGAGGGACGCGAAGGACATCGGTTCGTCGGCCCGGACGACGGTCGCGACCAGCAGGGCGGCCCGATCGACCGCCTGGGTGCCACTCGCCGGGGTGCTCATCTGCTTGACCTACCTCGCTGGGGGTTCCATGATACGGAACAGTCGTTCCACATCATGAGGCCCACTCCCGGGCCTGGTCAAGGAGAAGTCGATGTTCCGCAACCGGATGCCCCGCTACGACATCCTCTCGGAGGAGGCCATCGCCACCCTGGACAAGGGCTGGCGCCGGCTGATGACCGAGATCGGCGTGGAGTTCATGGACCAGCGCGCGCTGGACCTCTTCGCCGCCCACGGCCAGCGCGTCGAGGACAACAAGGTCTTCCTCGACCCCGACTTCGTGCTGGAGCAGGTCGCCAAGGCGCCTCGCGAGTTCGACGTACAGGCCCGAAACCCGGAGCACACCATCCACATCGGCGGCGACGCGATGGCCTTCGGTGCGGTCTACGGGCCGCCGTTCGTCCGGCAGGGCGACGTACGCCGTGACGCGACGATGCAGGACTTCCGCCAGTTCACCCAGCTCGCGCAGTCGTTCCCGGTGCTCGACTCGGCGGGTGGCATCATCTGCGAGCCCAACGACACGCCGCTGGACTCGCGCCACCTCGACATGACCTACGCGCTCCAGACGCTGACCGACAAGGTCTACATGGGCAACGTCGTGTCGGGGGTCAACGCCGCCGACACGATCGCGATGGGCGAGATCCTCTTCGGCTCGCGGGCCGCGATCGAGGAGACGCCGGTGTCGATCTCGCTGATCAACTGCAACTCCCCGCTGCGCTGGGACGACCGGATGCTCGAGGCGCAGTTCGAGTACTCCGCCGCCAACCAGCCCGTCGTGCTGACGCCGTTCATCCTGATGGGCGCCATGTCGCCGGTGACCATCCCGGCGGCGCTCGTCCAGCAGATCGTCGAGGCCCTCTCGGGGATCGCGCTGTCGCAGCTGATCCGCCCGGGCTGCCCGGTCATCTTCGGGTCGTTCCTGTCCAACATCGACATGCAGTCGGGGTCGCCGACCTTCGGCACGCCCGAGTCCGGCATCGGCCTCCTCTGCACCGGACAGATCGCGCGGCACTTCGGCCTGCCCTTCCGCACCGGAGGCGGCCTGACCTCCTCGCAGGTCCCCGACGCGCAGGCGGGCTACGAGGCGCTGATGACGATGATGCCGACCTTCCTGGCCGGGGCGAACTGGGTGATGCACTCCGCGGGCTGGCTCGAGGGCGGCCTGGTCGCGGGCTACGAGAAGTTCATCGTCGACGTCGAGATCCTGCAGATGCTCCAGCACGAGTTCACCCCGCTGGAGATCGACGAGGACTCGATGGCGTTCGGCGCCCACGAGGAGGTCGGCCACGGCGGGCACTTCCTCGGTGCCATGCACACCATGGAGCGCTTCCGGACCTGCTTCTACCGGCCGCTGCTGTCGTCGTCGGAGAACTACGAGCGCTGGATGCGGGGCGGGGGATCCGACGCCGCTGCCCGTGCGACCACCGTCTACCAGAAGCGACTCGAGGACTACATCCAGCCGCCGCTGGACGACGCGATCCGCCTCGAGCTCGAGGAGTACGTCGTACGCCGTCGCGCCGAGCTCGGCGACTGAGGCCGGTGACGTCCCGCCCAAGCGCATGTAACGCGGTGTCCACTGCTCTAGCGCGGCGTTGCAACACCGCGGCAGATGAGTGGACACCGCGTTACAAGCGCGGGGTCGACAGATGAGCGGCGCAGGGGCGCGGGAGTTCGTGCTGACCCTGATCTGCGACGACCGGCCGGGGATCGTGCACGAGGTGTCAGGCTTCCTCGTGGAGCACCAGGCCAACATCGTGGAGAGCCAGCAGTTCCACGCGGCACTGGAGGACCGGTTCTTCATGCGGGTCCGCTTCGAGGGCACCGCCGGGACCCTCGACCTCGACGCGCTGCGCACCGGGTTCGTCGACGTGGGCGAGCGGTGGGGGATGCACTGGGAGCTGTGGGACACCTCGGCGCCGTACCGGACCCTGCTGATGGTCTCCCAGCACCTGCACTGCCTCAACGACCTGCTGTTCCGCTGGTCGACGGGCTCGCTCAACATCGACATCCCCGCCGTGGTCTCCAACCACCGGGCGGCCGAACGCCTCGCCGACTCCTACGGCCTGGAGTTCCACCACGTGCCGGTCACCCCCGGGACCAAGCAGGAGGCGGAGCGCGAGCTGTCGGCGATCGCCGACCGGCACGACGTGGACCTGATCGTGCTGGCGCGCTACATGCAGATCCTCAGCGACGACCTCTGCCGGCGCTGGTCGGGGCGGATCATCAACATCCACCACTCGTTCCTGCCGAGCTTCAAGGGTGCCAAGCCCTACCACCAGGCCTTCGAACGCGGCGTCAAGCTCGTGGGGGCGACCGCACACTACGTGACCGCCGACCTCGACGAGGGGCCGATCATCGAGCAGGACGTGATCCGCGTGGACCACGCCCTCGAACAGGACCAGCTCGTGGCTGCCGGCCGCGACGTCGAGGCGCAGGTGCTCTCGCGTGCCGTGCGCTGGCACGCCGAGTCGCGGGTGCTGCTCAACGGTCATCGGACCGTCGTCTTCCGGTGAGCGCGAAGTGCCCTACTGTTGCGTCATGAGCAACGCAACCGGAGCCGGTGTGCAGTCCGTCGACCGGGCGCTCAGCATCCTGGAGACGCTGGCCCGCACCGGTGAGCAGGGGGTGACCGAGCTGGCGCAGGACCTCGACGTGCACAAGTCGACCGCCTTCCGGCTGGTCGCGACCCTGGAGAGCCACGGGCTGGTCGAGCAGACCGAAGAGCGCGGCAAGTACCGCCTCGGGGTCGGGCTGCTCCGCCTGGCCGGGGCCACCACCGCCCGCCTCGACGTCGTGCAGGAGGCTCGCTCACTGTGCCGCAAGCTGGCCGCGGACACCAAGGAGACCGTCAACATCGCGGTGCTCGCCGACCGGGCTGCGCTCTACCTCGACCAGGTGGCCGGCTCGAGCGCGCTCCAGTCGCACAACTGGGTCGGCCAGCACATCCCGCTGCACGCCACCAGCAACGGCAAGGTGCTGCTCAGCGGCCTCCCCGTCGACGAGCAGACCAGGATGCTCGGCTCGCTCCCGGCGTACACCTCGCTGACGATCACCAAGCGCGGCGAGCTGCGCAAGGAGCTCGAGGGGGTCCGTGAGCAGGGGTACGCCGTGGCCGTCGACGAGCTCGAGGTGGGGCTGACCGCGGTCGCCGCCCCGATCCACAACGCCCACGGTGACGTGATCGCATCGATGAGCGTCAGCGGCCCGACCTTCCGCCTCGACGATGCCCGGCTGCCCGAGGTGATCGGCCTGCTCACCGAGGCCGCCGTCGAGGTCTCGCACCGGCTCGGCTGGGGCCAGCGCTGAGTCTGCACCTCACGTAGCGGAGTACGGCGCCAGGGCCGCGCGCAGGAAGTCGCCGTCAGGGCCGTCGAGGCCGACCACGTAGTCGGAGTGGAACGACTCCAGGGTGAAGCGGTCGGGGTCGCGCCGCGGCACGTCGGGCGGGCAGACGACCAGGTCGAGACGGTGGCCGAGCAGGGCGGCGATGGCGTGCTCGTTGTGGGCCGGATACGTCTCCGTGGTGATCACCACGACGTGCTGGGGCCCGGCGGCGAAGGCCGTGTGGAACATCGCGCTGCCGGCGAAGCCCGCCACCACCGAGGCCCCGCGCACCAGCCGCACCTGCTCGGCCAACGGCAGCCGCTCGGGACTCACGACCACGAAGCCGGAGCCGGCGACCAGCGCCTCGACCTCCGCACGGTTGCGGCAGACCCGCTTGTCACCGCCCCGGGTGAGGAAGACCCGGTCCGGGCCGGACCCGCCGGACCCGCTGGGGTCGAGGTGCGCGCCGATCCGCCCCCAGGTCTCGGCCATCACCGGGTGGGCGTAGCGGCCGATGTTGTAGGCCGAGGTCGCGGCCAGCAGCCGCTCGACCCGAACCGGCCCGGTGGCGACGTGGACGTCCTCGCGCGGCACGCCGCCGGCCTCCAGGAGGTCGGCGTTCCAGGCCGGCAGCGGTGCACCGGGGGTCTCGGGCGGCGCGAACACCAGCGCCCGTAGCGACGGGTCGCGCCTCTTCGCCTCGTGCCAGCCCCACAGGTGGGCTACCTGCTCGGTCACCGCGTGCCCGAAGTGCCCGGCTAGATGGGTGTCGAGGTGGAACCAGGACCCGGCCAGCGACCCCGGCGGGTCCTCGGGCCGGCGGACGAAGCGGGCCGTCCAGTCCTCCAGGGCGGGGTTCTGCAGCCGCGGCTGCAGGTTGTCGCGGAAGCTCTCGGGGAGCACGAAGGTCCCGGCGTACGCCGCCTGCCGGGGGAGGCAGACGGCCTGGTGGTACTCCCGCAGCGAGAGCGCCGGGGCCGCGTAGGTGGTCGGCAGGTCGTTGAGGGGCGGTCGGCGGCTCACTCGGACCGTCGCGCGAGAGTGCCACGACGCCGCGGGCAGCGAGACGACCGTCTGGTCCGGGCCCCCACGCTCACGCAGGACGTCGTCCATCTCGGTGTCGTGCAGCTTGGCGAGCATCGCGACCTCGTTGACCGCGACCAGCACCCGGCCTTCCAGGCGCACGCGGGCGGCGAGCGCCAGGGTCGCGAGGGCGCGCCGCTTCTTGGCCTTGCGCGGGGGCACCTCTTGCTCGCCGCTGGTGAGCGCCACCCGCAGCGCCGTCAGGCGCTCGACCCATTCCGTGACCGCCGGGTCGGCAGGGTCGGCAGGGTCGTCAGGGTCGGCAGGGTCGGGGAGGACACAGGCATACGCGCCACCCGGGCGCACGTGGCCCAACAGGTGGGCCAGCCGGTCGGGCGCCCCTTCTCCGCCTGCGTCCACGACGAGGTCCACGGGCGCCAGCGCGGCGAGCCGGACGTGCAGCCGGTCGGGGTGGAGGACGTCGATCGCGACCACGTCGGCGCGCGGCGGGAGGGCTGTGAGCACGTCGGTAGGGGGGCCGCCGGGGCCGGCGAGCACGACGATCCGGGGCGACGGGGACCCGGCGTCCCCCGGCACCAGCCCCGTCAATACGTCCACCGGACCACCCTAGGGTGGGTTGTGGTCCGGTCACGGTCCGGTGACGGGCCTTGACGCGGGCAGGCCGACGGTCGCATGCTCACCCCCATCAGTTGACGTTGCGGCATGAGCACCCGGGTTGCTCATAGCGCAACAGATCCTCATGGGACCAACCAGGAGGGTGCGCCGTGCCGGAGCTTCACGTGGCAGGAACCTGGGTGACTGCCCGAGCGGGTGGCCGCCGGGAGATCCGCTGCCCCGCAGACGGGTCGCTGGTCGGTGAGGTCGACGAGGCCTCGGCCGCCGACACCGAGGACGCCATCGGCGCCGCCCGCAGCGCGTTCGACGAGGGCACCTGGCCTAGCACCCCGCAGCCCGAGCGCGCCGCGCTGCTGCTGCGCATCGCCGACCTGCTCCAGCGCGACCGCGCCGAGATCGCCCGGATGGAGAGCCTCGACACGGGCAAGCGGCTCGTCGAGAGCGAGTACGACGTCGACGACGTCACCAGCGTCTTCCGCCACTACGGTCAGGCGGCGGGCGAGCCCGGCAGCGAGTCCGCCCTCGAGCGCGACGTCGAGACCGGCCAGGACGGCATCGCCTCCCGCATCGTCCGCGAGCCGCTCGGCGTCTGCTCGCTGATCACGCCGTGGAACTACCCCCTCCTCCAGGTCTCCTGGAAGGTCGCCCCGTGCCTGCTGGCCGGCAACACGTTCGTGCTCAAGCCCAGCGAGCTCACCCCGCACTCCGCGATCCACCTGATACGGCTGCTCGCGGAGGCCGGCCTGCCCGCCGGTGTCGCCAACCTGGTGCTCGGGGCGGGTGCCGACGCAGGCTCCCCACTGTCCACCGACCCGCGCGTCGACCTGGTCTCGTTCACCGGTGGCCTCGAGACCGGCAAGCGGCTGATGGCCAACGCCTCGCACACCGTGAAGAAGGTCGCGCTCGAGCTCGGTGGCAAGAACCCCAACATCGTCTTCGCCGACGCCGACCGCGAGACCGCGCTCGACATGGCGCTGACCGCGGTCTTCCTTCACTCCGGCCAGGTCTGCTCGGCCGGCGCGCGGTTGATCGTCGAGGAGAGCATCCACGACGAGTTCGTCGCCGAGCTGGTACGCCGGGCCGGGGAGATCCGGCTCGGCGGGCCGTTCGACGCCGATGCCCAGACCGGTCCGCTGATCTCGCAGGGGCACCTCGACAAGGTCGCGGCGTACGTCGACGGGGCGGTCGCCGAGGGCGCCTCGCTGCGGCTGGGTGGACGGCGTGCGACCGGGGGCTCTCTCGACGCCGGCTTCTACTTCCCGCCCACCGTCCTGGATGACTGCGACACCTCGATGCGCTGTGTCCGGGACGAGTCGTTCGGCCCGGTGCTCACCGTGGAGACGTTCGCGGGGGAGGACCCCGAGGAGATGGCCGTCCGGATCGCCAACGACTCGATCTACGGGCTGGCCGGCGGGGTGTGGACCTCCGACGCGGCCAAGGCGGAGCGGGTCGCGCGCCGGCTGCGGATGGGCACCGTGTGGATCAACGACTACCACCCCTACGTCGCGCAGGCCGAGTGGGGCGGCTACAAGCAGTCCGGTATCGGCCGCGAGCTCGGCCGGGCCGGGCTGGATGAGTACTACGAGACCAAGCACATCTGGCGCAACACCGCGCCGGAGCCGCAGAAGTGGTTCGGAGCATGAGCGGGGAACGGCACTACGACTACGTCATCATCGGCGGCGGTTCGGCGGGCAGCGCGATCGCCAACCGGCTCAGCGCCGACCCCGGCACCTCGGTGCTCGTGCTCGAGGCGGGGCACACCGACACCCGGCTCGACCCGCTGATCAACATGCCGGCGGCGCTGCCGTTCCCGATCGGCAACCGGCTCTACGACTGGAAGTACCAGACCGACCCGGAGCCGCACATGCACGGCCGGCGGATCTACCACGCCCGCGGCAAGGTCCTCGGCGGCAGCAGCTCGATCAACGGGATGATCTTCCAGCGTGGCAACCCGATGGACTACGAGCGCTGGGCGGCCGACCCCGGCCTCGAGACGTGGGACTACCGCCACTGCCTGCCGTACTTCAAGCGCATGGAGACCCGGCTCGACGACGACGGCCGCCCGGCGGGCGACGCCTGGCGCGGCGCCGACGGCCCGCTGCTGCTCGAGCGCGGGCCGGCCACCAACCCGCTCTTCGGCATCTTCTTCGAGGCGGCCCAGCAGGCGGGCTTCCCGCTGACCGACGACGTCAACGGCTACCGGCAGGAGGGGTTCGCGCGGTTCGACCGCAACATCCACAGGAGTCGCCGCTACTCGGCCTCCCGCGCCTACCTCGACCCGGTCCGCAAGCGCCCCAACCTCCGCATCGAGACGCTCGCGTTCGTCACCGGGGTGAGGTTCCGGGGCAAGCGCGCGGTCGGGGTCGACTACCGGCACGCGAGCCGCCCCCGGTCGGTGCACGCCGGCGAGGTGGTCCTCTGTGGCGGCGCCATCAACACCCCCCAGGTGCTCCAGCTCTCCGGTGTCGGCGACCCTGCCCACCTCGAGCCGCTCGGGGTGCGGATGGTGCACGACCTGCCGGGCGTCGGCGCCAACCTCCAGGACCACCTCGAGGTCTACGTGCAGTACGCCGCGACGCAGCCGGTCTCGATCGCCGACGGCCTCAAGTGGCACCGGCGCCCCAAGATCGCCTTCGACTGGCTGTTCCGCCGCACCGGCCTCGGCGCCACCAACCACTTCGAGGGCGGCGGCTTCTGCCGCAGCAACGACGAGGTGACCTGGCCCAACCTGATGTTCCACTTCCTCCCGGTCGCGATCCGGTACGACGGGTCCTCACCGAAGGAGCTGCCTCCCGGGGGGCACGGCTACCAGGTGCACGTCGGACCGATGTACGCCGACACCCGCGGCCACGTGAGGATCACCAGCACCGACCCGCGCGAGCACCCGAGCATGGTCTTCAACTACCTGTCCACGGCGACGGACCGCCAGGAGTGGGTGGAGGCGATCCGCACCGCGCGGCTGATCCTCAACCAGCCCGCGTTCGCGCCGTACAACGGAGGCGAGCTGTCGCCGGGACCCGGCGTCGAGACCGACGAGGAGATCCTCGACTGGGTGCGGGCGGACGCCGAGACGGCCCTGCACCCCTCGTGCAGTGCGAAGATGGGCACGGAGGAGGGCTCAGTGACCGATCCGCTGACCATGAAGGTGCACGGCCTGGACGGCCTGCGGGTGGTCGACGCCTCGGTGTTCCCCTACGTCACCAACGGCAACATCTACGCTCCGGTGATGATGGTGGCGGAGAAGGCCGCCGACCTGATCCTCGGCAACACCCCGCTCGCCCCGGCCACCGTGCCGTACTACCGCCACGGGACAGGAATGCCGCTGTGGCCCGAAGGCCAGGAGGCCTCATGACCGAACACGCGCTGCAGGTCGAAGGGCTCTGGAAGATCTTCGGCCCCCGGTCCGACAAGGTGCTTGGCACCCCCGACGCCGAGCTCAGCCGGGCGGAGCTGAAGGAGAAGACCGGCTGCGTGGTCGGGGTCCGGGACGTCTCGTTCGACGTCGCCCCGGGCGAGGTCTTCGTGGTGATGGGGCTCTCCGGCTCCGGCAAGTCGACGCTGGTCCGGCTGCTGACCCGGCTGATCGAGCCGACCGCAGGCACGATCAACCTCAACGGCGTCGACATCACCACCGCCTCGGAGTCCCAGCTGCGCGAGGTCCGGCGCAAGCAGGTCTCGATGGTCTTCCAGCACTTCGGCCTCCTCCCGCACCGCCAGGTCATCGACAACGTCGCCTACGGCCTGGAGATCCGCGGCGTGGGCAAGAAGGAGCGCCGCGAGAAGGCGAGCGAGATCGTCGACCTGGTCGGCCTCAACGGCTACGAGAAGTCCTATCCCGACCAGCTCTCGGGTGGCATGCAGCAGCGCGTCGGCCTGGCCCGGGCGCTGGCCGGTGACCCGGAGATGCTGCTCTTCGACGAGCCGTTCTCGGCCCTGGACCCACTGATCCGCCGGGACATGCAGAACGAGGTCATCCGGCTCCACCACGAGCTCGGCAAGACGATGGTCTTCATCACCCACGACCTCGCCGAGGCGCTCAAGCTGGGTGACCGGATCCTGATCATGCGCGATGGCGCCATCGTCCAGATCGGTACGCCCGACGAGGTGGTGGCCCGGCCCGCCGACGACTACGTCAAGGACTTCGTCTCCGAGGTGCCCAAGTCGCACGTGCTGACGCTCAAGTGGGTGATGCGCGATCCACGACCCGGGGAGTCCCTCGAAGGCCCGGCGCTGCCGGTCACCACGATCGTCCGTCAGGCCGCCCGGGCCGCCATCGCCTCCGACCACCCGATCCGGGTAGTGGACGGCGACACCCTGCTGGGGGTGGTCGACGAGGACGACATCATGCGCGTCGTCGTGGCCGAGGAGGTGACGGCATGACCTCCACGCTCGAGCGCCCCTCCGCCCCCGCGCCCAAGCCGGTCGAGCCGGGCGCCGCCCCGCCCGTGGTGGAGGAGAAGGGACTGAGTCGCTGGGTGCCCGCGCTGGGGGTGATCGTGGTCTGGATCGTGGTGTGGTCCTTCACCAAGGGCACCGACACCCTGACGCTGCGCGGCCTCGACCAGACCGATCTGCACACCTCGTTGACCAACTTCCAGAACGACCTGCTGGCCAGCCGGGACACCAACCCGGTGATGCAGGTCACCAACTCGATCGCCGACGCGCTGCGCAGCACGGTCGACTGGGTGCAGCGGCTCGTCTCCCTGCCCGCGTTGCCCCGACCGGTGCCCGAGATCGGCTGGCTGGGGGTTGTCGCACTCGGCACCTGGATCGGGTACGCCGTGGCCAGCTGGCGGATCGCGTTGCTGGTGCTGGCCTCCTTCCTCTCCTTCGGTGTCTTCGGCTTCTGGGACGACGCCCTCGACCTGCTCGTCATCACCGGGATCTCGGTGGCGATCGCACTGATCGTCGGGCTCCCGCTCGCTGTGCTGGTCGGGACCAGCGTCCGGGCCGACCGGGTGATCACCGTCTTCTTGGACTTCCTCCAGACGATGCCGACCTTCGTCTACCTACTGCCCATCGTGTTGTTCTTCGGCATCGGCACGAGTGCGGCAGTGGCCTCGACCCTGCTCTACGCCCTGCCTCCGCTCGTCCGGATCGCCGGCTTCGGCATCCGGGAGGTCTCGGCCACCGTCATCGAGGCGACCGACTCGTCCGGACAGACCTACTGGCAGCGACTGCTGAAGGTGCAGATCCCGATGGCCCGCAAGACGATCATCGTCGGTCTCAACCAGACCACGCTGGCGGCGCTCTCGATGGCCACCCTGGCGTCCTTCGTCAACGGTCCCGGTCTCGGCCGCCCGGTGCTCGACGGGCTGATCGTCAACAATGTCGGCAAGGCCTTCGTGCCGGGCGTGCTGATCGTCGTCATGGCCGTCATGCTCGACCGGACCACCACGGCCGCCAGCGAGCGCTCCGAGAAGGTGGCTCGTGGCGGTGGCGAGGATCCCAAGGTCCGTCGCCTGCTGTTGGCGGGGACCGGTGTGGTGGCCCTGGTCGCGGTCTACCTCTCGCGCACCTATGTGGGTCTGGCCACCTTCCCCGAGTACACCCTTGGCACCAAGGCCGCCAGTACGGTCAACGACATCATGACGTGGGTCACCGACACCTTCGGTGGCGTGACCGAGGGGATCAAGAACGGGGTCACGTACGGGCTTCTCAACCCGGTGCAGTCCTTGCTAGCCCAGTCACCCTGGTGGCTGGCTGCTGCGGCGATCGTCGCACTCGCCTTCATCTTCGGCGGGCTCCGCGCTGCGGTGACGGCCGTGGTCTGCTGCGCCGGGATGCTCTACCTCGACCTCTGGCACGACGCGATGATCACCCTCAACATGACGCTGGTCGCCACCATGCTGGTGATGATCCTCGCCGTGGTCTTCGGGGTCTGGATGGCCCGCGACCACCGGGTCGACGTCGGCATCCGCCCCATCCTGGATGCCGGTCAAACCATTCCGCCGTTCGTCTACCTGATCCCGGTCCTGGCCCTCTTCGGCCCCACGCGGTTCACCGCGATCGCTGCTGGCATCGTGTACGCCGCGCCGGCGGCGATCAAGCTGGTCGCCGACGGCGTCAAGGGGGTGTCCCCGACGACCATCGAGGCGGGTCGCTCGACGGGGCAGACCACCTGGCAGGAGATCACCAAGGTGCAGCTGCCGATGGCCAAGGGCTCGCTGGTGCTGGCGGCGAACCAGGGCCTGCTCTACGTCCTGGCCATGACCGTCATCGGCGGCCTCGTCGGAGCCGGCGCGCTCGGCTTCGACGTGGTCTTCGGCTTCTCCCGGTCCGAGGCCTGGGGCAAGGGCGCCGCCGCAGGCCTGACCATCGTGCTGCTGGGGGTGATGCTCGACCGGATCACCCGGGCCGCCGCCGACAAGCGTCGCGACGACCCCGGGACCAGGCGCGCCTTCAATATCCGCCTGCCCATCGGACCTCCCAAGTAACCCCCGGCTGAACTGACAAACCACAAGATGAGGAGCAGCAGATGAGGAATGTCCGAAGCAGGAGCGTACGACTGGGGGCACTTGCCGCCGTCGCCACGCTGGCGCTGTCCGCGTGTGGCGGGGGATCGATCGAGCAGGAGACCAAGGCCAACGAGGACAAGGCAGCCGGCGCCGGAGGTGAGTGCGGGGACCTCGGCATGGCGGTCAACCCCTGGGTCGGCTTCCAGGCCAGCGCGTACGTCGTCGGCGCGGTCGCGGAGCAGGAGCTCGGCTGCTCGGTGAGCTACAAGGACCTCAAGGAGGACGTCTCCTGGCAGGGCTTCGGGACCGGCGACGTCGACGTCGTCATCGAGGACTGGGGACATCCGGACCTGGAGAAGAAGTTCTTCGCCGACTCGGGCGACGGCAGCGCCACCGACTTCGGCCCGCAGGGCAACGTCGGGATCATCGGCTGGTACGTCCCGCCGTGGCTGGCCGAGGAGCACCCGGACATCCTGGACTACCAGAACCTCAACAAGTACGCCTCCGACTTCGCCACCTCCGAGTCCGGCGGCAAGGGCCAGTTCCTGGGTGCCGACCCGTCCTACGTCCAGTTCGACGAGGCGATCGTGAGCAACCTCGACCTGGACTTCAAGGTGGTCTTCTCCGGCAGTGAGGCCGCCAGCATCTCGGCGTTCCGCAAGGCCGAGGAGAACAAGGAGTTCCTGATCGGCTACTTCTACGAGCCGCAGTACTTCAACGCGGAGGTCGCGCTGGAGAAGGTCGCGCTGCCGGCCTACGAGGACGGCTGCCAGGACGACACGGCCGCAGTCGCCTGTGACTACCCCGAGACGACGCTGAAGAAGGTCGTGTCCACCGACTGGTCCGAGTCCGGCTCGACCGCGGTCGGCCTGGTTCAGAACTTCTCCTGGACCAACGAGGACCAGAACCTCGTGGCCGGCTACATCGCCGCGGACGGCATGTCGCCCGAGGACGCCGCGGCCAAGTGGGTCGAGGAGAACCCCGACAAGGTCGACGCCTGGCTGCAGTAGCTGATCGCCGAGCGGGCGCCAGATCCTAAGTAATCCATAGATCTGGCGCCCGCTTCGCCTCACTCGGCGCGGCCGCGCACGTACGCCGCGAAGCCGGGCAGGGTGAAGCGCACCAACCCGTGCCCCACCGGCTCGATGACGCCCTTGTCGATGAGCCGCTCCCGCGGGACGCTGATCGCCCGGGAGTCCTGACCGAGGCCGGTCGCGATCTGGGCGCGCGAGACGTTGCCGTCGCCGGCCTCCGCCATCGCGGCGATGAATGCCTGCTCGGTGGGGGTGGCCGACCCCCAGCGGGCCCGGTACATCGCGGTGACCTGGCCGTTGGCCGCGGGGATGCCCGCCCGCACCGCGGCCATGTCGATCCGGCCGCCCGCCTCCGGCGCGGCGACGGACCAGCTCGCGCTCCCCAGCAGCTGGAGGAAGTAGGGGTAGCCGCCCGACTCGGCCACGACGGCGGCCAGCGCGGCGGGGGTCCAGGAGACGCCAAGCTCCTCCGCCGGGGCGGTGACGGCCGCGCGGGCGTCGGCCTCGGCCAGCAGGTCGAGGGCCACGAACGCGCTGCGCTCGCCGAAGGTCGCGGCCCGGGTGATCGCCTCGGGCGTGATCGGCAGGCCGGCGGCGACGACGGCGAGAGGGTTCTCCTCCCGGGCGCCGTCGAGGTTCTGTAGGGCGTTGAGCAGCAGCGAGAGCTCCTCACGTGCTGCCGCGTGCAGCTCGTCGACGAGGAGCAGCAGCCCCGCCCCGCCCCGGGAGCGCACCCTCGTCGCCGTCTCGTGCAGCAGGTCCTCCAGGGCGGCCACCGGGGCGGCCTGGCCGGCGGGAGGCGACGCCTCGTCCGAGCGGAGGTCGGCGGTGACCTTCATCCCCGGCAGGCCCAGCTCGAGGCCGAACCGCTCGAAGCGGGTGCGCCACCGGGTGCCGGACGCGCCGCGGGGCACGAGGTCGGCCCGCTCCAGGCTGCGCGCCGTGGCGGCCACCAGCTCGGGCAGGATCGGCGTCCCGCGCACGCAGGAGACCCATACCGAGACGAAGCCGAGCTCGGCGGTCTCGCGCTGGGCGGTCCGGAGCAGGGAGGTCTTGCCGATGCCGCGGGGGGCGTGGAAGACGAGCAGCGGACCGCCGAGCTCGCCGTACGTCGCGACGCGGCTGACCTGGTCGCGGATCCGTCCCAGCTCGACGCGGCGGCCGGCCAGGATCCGCGGCACCTGGCCCGGGGTGTAGGGGTTCGGCAGGGCACCGGCGGTGGACGACATACTCCTTTATACCTTGCCTGAGTATAACGAGGTATCGGATCCTTGACCGTCGTGGCCGTCTGCTCCACACTAGGGCGAGACGTTTCACATCACGCAACGCGTTGCGTCCAACGCAACAGCCAGACCGACGCGAGAGCCCCGCACCACCAAGGAGTCAGCATGGCCACCGTCCCCACGTCCGCCCGCGTCGTGGTCATCGGCGCCGGCATCGTCGGCAACAGTCTCGTGTGGCACCTGGCCCGGCTGGGCTGGCGCGACATCGTCCAGATCGACAAGGGCCCGCTGCCCAACCCCGGCGGCTCCACCGGGCACGCCTCCAACTTCATCTTCCCCGTGGACCACTCCCGCGAGATCACGGACCTGACCATGGACTCGGTCGCGCAGTACCAGGAGATGGGTGTCTTCACCCAGTCCGGCGGCTTCGAGGTGGCGCGGACTGAGGAGCGGATGGAGGAGCTGCGTCGACGGATGTCGAGCGCCCGCGCGTGGGGCATCGAGTCCGAGATCGTCACGCCGGCCCAGGTCAAGGAGCGGGTGCCGTTCCTCGAGGACGACCAGATCATCGGCGCCTTCTGGACCCCCACGGTCGGCGTCGTCGACTCACTGCGCGCCGGCACCATCATGCGTGAAAAGGCGCTGGCCGAGGGCGCGCTCACCGTCGCCGCAGGCGTCGAGGTGATCGGGCTGGACGTGGAGGAGGGCGCGATCCGCCGGGTCCGCACCAGCGGCGGCGACATCGAGGCCGAGACCGTGGTCATCGCGTGCGGCGTCTGGAGCCCCAAGATCGCCCGGATGGCCGGCGCCGCGATCCCGCTGACCCCCGCGGTGCACCAGATGATCTCCGTCGGGCCGTGCCCCCAGCTCTCCGGCGAGGTCGGTGAGATCAGCTTCCCGATCGTCCGCGACATGGACACCTTCTGCTACGAGCGCCAGCACGGTGCCGACATGGAGGTCGGCTCCTACGCCCACCGGCCGATCCTCTGGGACCCCGAGGACATCCCCTCGATCGAGCAGTCCAAGCTGTCGCCGACGGAGATGCCGTTCACGGAGGAGGACTTCGACCCGCAGCTCGAACAGGCCTACGAGCTGATGCCCGACCTGCTCGGCGCCGACGGGGCCGAGATCCGCTACGCCATCAACGGCCTGCTCTCGCTCACCCCGGACGGGTGGCCGGTGCTGGGGGAGACCCCCGAGGTGCGCGGCCTCTGGTCCGCGGCGGCCGTCTGGATCAAGGAGGGCCCCGGCGTCGGCCGCGCCGTCGCCGAGCGGATGACCCACGGTCACTCCGAGATCGACATCAGCCACTCCGACATCGCACGGTTCCATCCGCACCAGAAGACGCGGGCGCACATCAGGGCCCGCACCTCCGAGGCGTTCAACAAGACCTACGGGATCATCCACCCCGCCGAGCAGTACGAGTCCGACCGCGGTCAGCGGCTGGCCCCCATGCACGCCCAGCAGGTCGAGCAGGGTGCGGTCTTCTTCGAGGCCGCCGGCTGGGAGCGCCCGTTCTGGTACGAGTCCAACGCCGGCCTCGTCGAGGAGTACGGCGACCGGGCGATGCCCCGCGAGCACGAGTGGGACGCCCGGTGGTGGTCGCCCGTCATCAACGCCGAGCACCTGCGCATGCGGGAGGCGGCCGGCATCATCGACCTCTCGGCGTTCGCGATCCTCGACGTCGCCGGACCGGGTGCGCTCGAGACCGTGCAGACCGCCTGCGTCGCCCAGTGCGACCTCGCGATCGGCAAGGTCATCTACACCCCGGTCCTCGACGCCGCGGGTGGCTTCGTCTCCGACCTCACCGTGATGAGGCTCGCGCACGACCGGTTCCGGGTCGTCACCGGCGGCGCCCACGGCATGGTCGACCGCAAGTGGTTCGCCGACCTGGCGGCCCGGGTCGGGTCGACCACGGTCACGGACCTGACGTCGGCGTACACCACCATCGGCATCTGGGGTCCGAAGGCCCGTGAGGTGCTCGCCTCGCTGACCTCGGCCGACATCTCGCACGACGGGTTCGCCTTCGGCACCTGCCGCGAGATCGAGATGGGCTCGCTGAGCGTGCTCGCGTCACGGATCTCCTACGTGGGCGAGCTGGGCTGGGAGCTCTACGTCCCGATCGAGCAGGGTGCCCGGCTCTGGTCGATGCTGCACGACGCGGGGGCCGCCCACGGCGTGATCCCCGTCGGCATCGGGGTCTACGGCACCACCGGCCGGCTGGAGAAGGGCTACCGGGCGTTCGGCGCCGAGCTCGATGCCGAACGGTCGGTCGTCGAGGCCGGCATGCAGCGGCCCAAGGTCAAGGCCCACGACTTCGTCGGCCGCGACGCCTACCTCAAGCAGCGCGACAGCGCCTCGGCGACCGTGCTCTGCACCCTGACGGTCGACGACCACACCTCGACCTCCGGCGT
>JBDSLK010000071.1:0-7723 GCA_039916425.1 Nocardioides sp. | reverse complement strand
GCACCCCGTCGCAGGGCACGCTGGTGCAGGGCCGGCCGGCCGGCGACGTCGACGACGCGATCACCCGTCTGGTCGGGCTCGAGGCCCTGCTCGGTCTGCTCGGCGTCGTCGCCGCCGGTGTCGCCGGGCTGCTCGTCGTACGCCGCCAGCTCCGCCCGCTGCGCGAGGTCGCCGCGACCGCCGAACGGGTCGCCGAGCTGCCGCTGTCGTCCGGCGAGATCGAGCTCAGCGAGCGGGTGCCTGCCCATCTCACCGACGAGGCCACCGAGGTCGGCCAGGTCGGCTCCTCGCTCAACACGCTGCTGGCGCACGTCGAGGCCTCCCTGGAGTCCCGGCACCGCAGCGAGCAGCAGGTGCGCCAGTTCGTCGCCGACGCCTCCCACGAGCTGCGCACGCCCCTCACCACCATCAAGGGGTACGCCGAGTTGGCGCGACGCCGCCCTCACGACGCCGCCGCGGTGCTCACCGCGCTGGACAAGGTCGAGGCCGAGTCCGGGCGGATGACCTCGCTCGTCGAGGACCTCCTGCTCCTCGCCCGGCTCGACGCCGGCCGGCCGCTGGAGCGCGCGCCGGTGGACCTGACCCGGTTGCTGCTCGAGGCCGTCTCGGACTCGCGGGTGCTCAGCACCGACCACCAGTGGCGCCTCGACCTGCCCGACACCGCCGTGACGGTCGTCGGCGACGAGCAGCGGCTGCACCAGCTCGTCACCAACCTGCTGACCAACGCGCGCAAGCACACCCCGCCCGGCACCACGGTCACCGTCGCGGCCCGTCCGGGCGTGCTCACCGTCCATGACGACGGTCCCGGCTTCCCGCCGGCCCTGGTGCCCACGGCCTTCGAACGCTTCGCCCGCGCCGACACCGCCCGCACCCGCACTCCGGAGAGCGGCGCCGGCCTCGGGCTCGCCCTTGTCGAGGCGATCGCCGGCGCCCACGACGGCTCGGTGGCGCTCGCGTCCGTCCCGGGGGACACCACGGTGACCGTCCGCCTCCCGGAGGGCCGCGAGCCGGGGCGATCGGGGCCCTGACCCCCGCTCCCAGGGCACGTGGTGGGCGTTCGCCCCCAGGCAAGGCCCCTGTGGAGAGAGACCGGCCTCGACGCGGCGGAACGGGCAGGCTGCCCCGGTATGGACGCGGTGACGGCCCTCCACCAGCTCGGGGGTGTGGCCAGCTCCGGTGAGCTGGTGCGGCTGACGACACGCAAGCGCCTGCGCCGGGCCGTCGAGGGCGGCACGATCCGCCGGGTACGCCGCGACCGCTACCGTCTCGGCGACGCGGATCGGGCACTGGTACGGGCCGTCGAGCTGGGTGGTGTCGCCTCCCACCTGAGCGCCGCTCTCCTGCACGGCTGGGAGGTGGCGGCGCCGCCGACCTGCCCCTGGGTGACGGTCCCCCGCAAGGCACTGGCCCCCGACCGTGAGGGCGCTTTCGTCTTCTGGGCCGACCTGTCCCACGAAGGCGGGCGGGTGACGTCACCGCAGCGGACCGTCGTGGACTGTGCCCGCCGGCTGGCCTTCGCCCCCGCGCTCTCGGTCGCCGACTCTGCGCTCCGCCACGGCGCTGTGACGTCCGCCGAGCTGGTCGACGCCGCCGACCGGGTGCGCGGCAAGGGAGCGGCCGGGGCGCGACGCGTGGCCGGACACGCGTCGGGCCTCGCGGCCAACCCGTTCGAGTCGGTACTGCGGGCGCTGGCACTGGACGTGGGTCTCGACGTCGCGCCCCAGGTGGCCGTCGACCTCGGTTGCCTCACGGTGCACCCCGACGTCGTCGACGTCGGGCGTCGGCTGGTGCTGGAGGCCGATTCGTGGGAGCACCATGCGAGCCGCGACGCCCACGAACGCGACTGCGATCGCTACACGCGCCTGGTCCTGGACGGCTGGACGGTGCTCCGGTTCACCTGGCGTCAGGTGATGCGCCATCCGGACGAGGTGAGCCGCTCCCTGGCCGTCGCAGCGGCCCGGACCAACCCATAGGTCCCCCACCAGCTGGCCCACGGGATCTCGCCAGTCCGACCGCCGGCGGTGGGGCCATGACGGCCACGCTCGCGACGGCCAGACTCTGGTGACATGCCCTAGTCGCCCCGGGTGATCGGCGTCGACAGCGGGTGCACCCCGCGCCGGCGGGCGCGG
Organism: Nocardioides sp.; assembly: GCA_039916425.1. Lineage (GTDB taxonomy): Bacteria > Actinomycetota > Actinomycetes > Propionibacteriales > Nocardioidaceae > Nocardioides. The sequence continues at coordinate 5,594 of JBDSLK010000071.1, read as the reverse complement.
AAGGTGGCGGCCGGCCGGCCCCGGCCGACGGGGGAGGGCCGGGTCCGGCCGGTCTCCACCACGAAGTCCTCGGTCCGGCGCATCTTGCGCTGGAAGTTGCCGGCGTCGAACTCCGCGCCCCAGACCACCTCGTAGACCCGGCGCAGCTCGGTGAGGGTGAACTCCGGACCCACGAAGGCCGTGGCCAACGTCGTGTACTCCAGCTTGGAGCGGACCCGCTCCACCGCGTCGGTGAGGATCCGTCGGTGGTCGAAGGCCAGCCGGTTGCGACCGCGCAGCAGCGGCGCGACCGGGTGCCAGGCGGCCTCGGCGGCGTCGGTCCCGGCGTGGGCCTCGGCCTGCTCGGGGATCACCGCGACGTGGGCCACGCTCACCACCCGGCCGCGAGGGTCGCGTCCCGGGGCGCCGTACGTCGCGAGCTGCTCGAGCACGACGTCCTCGACGCCGGTCTCGTCGACCAGCTCGCGCAGCGCCGCGTCGGCCAGGTCCTCCTCGAAGCGGGCGAACCCGCCCGGCAGCGCCAGCCTGCCCTGCTCCGGCTCCAGCCCGCGGCGCACCAGCAGCACGCGCAGCTCGTCGTCGGCGACGGTGAAGATCGCGATGTCCACGGTTACCGAGAAGATGGGATAGTCACTCGTGTAGACCATCCGAGCCACGCTAGTTGTCGGGGTGACAACCCGGCAACCACGGCTCCCCTGCCGACACTCGGTCCAGTACCCCGACCGGCAGCCCGACCGGCACCCCGACCGGTATCCTCACGCCCATGAGGACCCTGGACGGCAAGGTCGTGGTCATCACCGGAGCCGCGTCGGGCATCGGCCGCGCGCTCGCCGTGGAGCTCGCCGGCCGCGGCGCGCTGCTGGCGCTCTCCGACGTCGACGAGACCGGCCTGGCCGAGACGATCGCCCGGGTCGAGGCGGCGGGCGTCCGCGAGCTCCGCGCCGACCGGGTCGACGTGGCCGACCGCGCCGCGATGGCGGCGTACGCCGCGGACGTCGCCGCGCACTTCGGCCGGGTCAACGTGGTGGTCAACAACGCCGGGGTGTCGGTCAGCGGCGACGTGGCCGAGCTGTCCTACGCCGACCTCGACTGGATCGTCGGCATCAACTTCTGGGGCGTGGTCCACGGCACCAAGGAGTTCCTCCCCCACCTGATCGCCTCCGGTGACGGCCACGTCGTCAACCTCTCCTCACTCTTCGGGCTCGTCTCGGTGCCGGGGCAGAGCGCCTACAACGCCACCAAGTACGCCGTGCGCGGCTTCTCCGAGGCGCTGCGCGAGGAGATGCTGGTCGCGCGGCACCCCGTCGGCGTCACCGTCGTGCACCCCGGCGGCATCAAGACCGACATCGTCCGCAACTCCCGGGTTTCCGGGGACCAGGACAAGGACGCCACCGTGCGGCTGTTCGACGACAAGCTCGCCAAGACGACGGCGGAGCGGGCCGCGCACCTCATCACCCAGGCCGTCCTGGCCGACCAGCCGCGGCTGCTCGTCGGGCTCGACGCGCACCTGCTCCACCACGTCGCCCGGCTGCTGGGGGCGCGCTACCAGAACCTGTTCGCCGTGGTCGGCAGGCGCACGCTGCGCGCCACGAGGCCCGCTCGCCCGAGGATGTGAGGATGGCCCGGTGAGCCCCGAGACCGGCACCCGCCTCGACGTCGTCGTCACCAAGTGGGGCGGGCTGCCGCACTGGGAGTTCGCGGCCACCTACCTCGGCAGCGACGCGCACGGACACTGGCTCGGCGTGCCCGTCGGGACCGCCTTCCGCCGGCCCGGAGCGGCGTACTCCGCCCCCAACCCGCAGGTGACGCTGCTGCCCCGCGACGGCGGGTGGGTCGCGACCTTCCACGGGCCGGGCGGGACCACGTGGATCGAGCTCGACGGCGGCGAGATCGAGGTGTACGTCGACATCACGACCCCACCCGACGTCGACGGCACCACGGTGAGGTTCGTCGACCTCGACCTCGACGTCGTCCGCGGCGACAACGGCGTGGTGATGGTCGACGACGAGGACGAGTTCGCCGAGCACCGGGTGTCGCTGGCCTACCCCGACGGGGTCGTGCGCAGCGCCGAGGAGTCCTGCGCCGCCGTCCTGGCCGCCGTGACGGCCCGCACCCCGCCGTTCGACGGCACCGCCTCCCGGGTGTGGATGGGCCGGGTCCCGGCTCCCTAGTCTGGTCGGATGCGCCTGGACTTCCACCCCTCCTCCGAGCCGACGCTCGGCGTCGAGTGGGAGCTCGCGCTGGTCGGGCGGGACTCCCGCGACCTGGTCAACGCCGCGGCCGACCTGATCGACACCGCGAAGCCCCGGCTCGCCGACCCCGACCGGCTCCACCTCGAGCTGCTGCGCAACACCGTCGAGGTCGTCACGGGCGTGTGCCGGACCGTGGGCGAGGCGGTCTCCGACCTGCGGGAGACGGTGGCCGTGGTCGCCGCGGCGGGCGACGAGCTCGGGCTCGACCTGTTCGGCGCCGGCACCCACCCGTTCGCGGCATGGTCGGAGCAACAGCTCACCGAGGGTCACCGCTACGAGGAGCTGATGAGCCGCACCCAGTGGTGGGGGCGGCAGATGCTGATCTGGGGCGTGCACGTGCACGTGGGCCTGCCCGCACGGGAGCGGGTGATGCCGGTGCTGTCCGCCCTGCTCACGACCTACCCCCACCTCCAGGCGCTCTCCGCCTCCTCGCCGGTGTGGGCGGGCACCGACACCGGCTACGCCTCCAACCGGGCGATGATGTTCCAGCAGCTCCCCACGGCAGGGCTGCCCTTCCAGTTCTCCACCTGGGAGGAGTTCGAGGCGTTCTACGGCGACCAGCTCACGACCGGCGTGATCGAGCAGATGTCGGACATCCGCTGGGACATCCGGCCCTCGCCCCGCCTGGGCACGATCGAGAACCGCGTCTGCGACGGCGTCTCCACCGTCCGCGAGCTGGGGGCTCTGACCGCACTGATGCACTGTCTCGTCGTCGACCTCGACACCCGACTGGCCGCCGGGGAGACCCTGCCCACGCTTCCGCCCTGGCACGTGCAGGAGAACAAGTGGCGGGCCGCCCGCTACGGGCTCGACGCGGTCGTGATCACCGACGACCGGTGCACCGAGCGGCTGGTCACCGACGACCTCGCCGACCTGCTCGAGCGGCTGGCGCCGGTGGCCGAGCGGCTCGGCTGCGTCGACGAGATCGCCGGCGTGGCCGACATCCCGGCCCGCGGCGCGTCGTACCAGCGACAGCGCGCGGTCGCGCGCGCCCATGACGGGGATCTGGTCGCGGTCGTCGACTCCGTCGTGCACGAGCTGCGCGAGGGGCTCTAGGAGTCGCCTGGGTCGAGGCGCGGGCGGCGGGGTCGGCGCGGTCGCCCGTGCCGGATCCGCGACGGTCCGACGAGACGGGGGCCGGCGAGCCGACTCTCCATCCGCCGCGCCTCGCGCTTGACCGGCTGGGCGACGTACTCCCCCAGGATCACGCCCGCGGCCAGCGAGATCGACACCGACACCGCCGTGATCATGGCGAGCAGGCCGGGCGAGGTGCCGGAGCCGCCCTCCCCGAGCAGCGAGAGGCCGCGGTAGATCGAGAGGCCGGGCAGCATCGGAACGACGGCGGAGACCACGATGACCAGCGGCGGCACCCGCACCCGGCCCGAGACGCCATAGCTGACCAGCCCGACGAAGAACGACGCCACGCCGGCCGCCCAGGCCCGGTCGAAGCCCTGCGACTCGATGGCCTGGAAGATCACCATCGCCACGCCGGCGATGGCCGCGACGGGCAGCAGCACCCGCCGTGGCGCGTAGGAGGCGTAGGCGAACGCGCAGGCGGCCGCGGCCGCGCCGACCGCCGTGACAGTCACGCCCTCCCAGCCGGCGCGCCCGGGCACCAGGATGCCGACGTCGACGCCGCCGAGGTCGGCCACGCTCAGCCCGACGCTGACCCCGGCGATGATGCCGACGGTCGCGAGCACCGCCTCGAGCAGCCGGGCGTTGGCGGTGATGTAGAAGCCCGAGAGGGCGTCTTGAAGAGCGCCCATGAACCCGATGCCGGCCAGGAGCATGATGATGTTGGCGGTCACCACCAGCGAGGTGTCGATCGCCAACCCGGCGGCGTCGACGGCCACGGCGAGCAACGTCGCGACGGCCCCACCGGCGACCTGCTGGTAGAAGAACGGCAGCCGGCGGCGGCCCATCACGAGCTGGAGGCGGTCGATGCAGACCGCGGAGACGAAGGCGATCGCCAGCACCGTCCAGGACCCCCCGAGCTGGAGGGCGACCGAGGCGCACATGACGCCCCAGCCGATGGTCACGGCGCCGCGGGGGGTCTGGTGGCCCGAGGAGACGATCCGGGCCAGCCACCGGCGGCCCTCGGTGAGGTCGACCTGTCCGCCGAGGACCTGCCGTACGAGGTGGTCGACCTGGGTAAGGTCCTCGTAGTCGAGGTCGCGCCGCTTGACCTGGCGGATCGCCACCAACGGCGGCTCCTCCGGGGTGGACTGACAGCTCATCGACAGCGAGGTGAAAGTGACGTCGATCTCGGGCTGCACGAGCCCGAAGTGGTTGGCCAGCGCCTGCATGGTGACCAGCACGTCCGCGGCCCCGGCACCCGACGAGAGCAGCATCTCCCCTACCCGGAGACAGAAGTCCAGGGTCAGGTTCAGCACACGATCCTCGGGCACCCCCCGATGGTTCCACCTCGCCTGGTCCGACACGCAAATCCGGGATAGTCCACTGCGTTGCGCAGCTCCTGAGGGCTCCTGGACCTGCGGAACGTAGTGGACTATCCCGGCGGTGGGGTCATCTCGAGGCGGACGCCGAGCAGTCGGACGGCCCGGTCCTGCGCCACCCGATCGAGCAGCGACACGGCGGCGTCGGCGAGCACCCGTCGGTCGTTGGTGGGTGCCGGCAGGGTCAGGCTGCGGGTCACCGTGGTGAACGGCACGAAGCGCACCTTCAAACCCACTCGGGCAGCCGAGCGGCCCTCCCGGTCGATGTCGTCGACGACCCGGGCGGTCAGCCGGCGGACGGCCTCCTCGAGCTCCGCGCGGGTGGTCAGGTCGGTCTGGAAGGTCTCCTCCCGGCCGTGCGCCCGCGGCACCCACGGCGTCGCGTCGACCGGGCTGGTGTCGACGCCTCGCCCGAGCCGGTGATACCACGGCCCCATCGTCGGGCCGAGCTCCGCCGCCAGCACCCGGGCGTCCGACTCCGCGAGCTGCGCCACCGTGTCGAGGCCGAGTGCGGCGAGCCTGCGACCCGTCTTCGAGCCGATGCCCCACAGCGATGTGGTCGGCCGCTCCCCCATCACCGCGAACCAGTTGTCCTCGATCAGCCGGAAGTCACCGCGCGGCTTCCCGAAGTCGGTCGCGATCTTGGCCCGCAGCTTGTTGTCGCCGATGCCGACCGAGCAGTGCAGCGCCGTAGCCGCGAGCACGGCCGCCCTGATCTGCGCGGCGAAGGCGGCCGGATCCCCCAGGTCGCTGTGCCCCTCCCCCGGACCCAGGAACGCCTCGTCCCAGCCGAGCACCTCCAGCACGACCGGCACCCCGCCCCAGGCCAGCCCGCGCAGGGTCGCCATCACGGCCGCCGACGCCGCGTCGTACGCCGGCGCATCGA
>JBDSLK010000070.1:0-7553 GCA_039916425.1 Nocardioides sp. | reverse complement strand
ATGAACGGGGTCGTCTCGAGGCTCTTCTCGCGGACGTCGATGATGTCGTGGGCGGTCACCTGGAACGACGGGATGTCGACCTTGTGGCCGTTGACCAGGAAGTGGCCGTGCACGACGAGCTGACGGGAGTGCCGACGGCTCCGGGCGAACCCGGCGCGGTAGACCACGTTGTCGAGACGGCACTCGAGCAGCTGGAGCAGGTTGTCACCGGTCTTGCCCTGGCGACGGTTGGCCTCGGTGTAGTAGTTGTGGAACTGCCTCTCGAGGACGCCGTAGGTGTAGCGGGCCTTCTGCTTCTCGCGCAGCTGGAGGAGGTACTCGCTCTCCTTGATGCGCCCGCGGCCGTGCTGGCCGGGAGGGTAGGGGCGACGCTCGTAAGCCTGGTCGCCACCGACGAGGTCGACGCCGAGGCGGCGCGACTTCTTGGTCATGGGGCCGGTGTAACGGGCCATTGTTCAGTCTCCTTCGGGCTGTCTGGTCGGGGCGATCAGACGCGGCGGCGCTTGGGTGGCCGGCATCCGTTGTGGGGAGTGGGGGTGACGTCCTGGATGGTCCCGACCTCGAGGCCGATGGCACCCAGCGAACGGATCGCCGTCTCGCGGCCCGAGCCCGGGCCCTTCACGAAGACGTCGATCTTCTTCATCCCGTGCTCCATCGCCCGACGACCAGCGGCCTCGGCGGCCATCTGCGCGGCGTACGGCGTGGACTTGCGCGAGCCCTTGAAGCCGACGGTGCCGGCGGAGGCCCAGGCGATCACTGCCCCGGTGGGGTCGGTGATGGTGACGATGGTGTTGTTGAACGTGCTCTTGATGTGGGCTTCGCCCTGAGCAATGTTCTTCTTCTCCTTGCGGCGGACCTTCTTGGCGCCGGCCGCGCGAGCCTTGGGAGGCATGCGTTATCTCCTGAAAGTTGCGGGTCTGTGAGTAGAGGGACGAGTAAGCCTGACCGGGGTCAGGTCACTTCGCCTTCTTCTTGCCGGCGACGGTGCGCTTGGGACCCTTGCGGGTGCGCGCGTTGGTCTTGGTGCGCTGGCCGCGGACCGGGAGGCCCATGCGGTGGCGGCGACCCTGGTAGCTGCCGATCTCGATCTTGCGACGGATGTCCGCCTGGACCTCGCGGCGGAGGTCACCCTCGATCTTGATGTCGGCGCCGTCGATGGCGTCGCGGAGCTTGACCAGCTCATCGTCGCTGAGGGCGTGGACGCGCGTGTCCGGGGAGACCCCGGTCGCTTCCAGGAGCTTGTGGGCGCGGGTACGGCCGATGCCGTAGATGTAGGTGAGAGCGACTTCGATGCGCTTGTCGCGCGGGAGGTCGACTCCGACGAGGCGTGCCATGTGATGGCCCCTTCTGGTGTTCACGGTGGTTTCGGTCGTGTCGCGTCCCGTCCTCCGACTCGTCGGGGGCGGGCTCCGGCCACTGCTCCGGAGGTGGCTTCACGCGGGTCCGGGGACCTGCGCTAGCGATCACGTTGTAGGTGTTGAGTTGTGAACGTCCAGTCGATGCTCGGCCCCGCAAGCGGGACCTCACGTGCGAGGCAGTGAGCCCCGCTCAGCCCTGACGCTGCTTGTGACGCGGGTTCTCGCAGATCACCATGACGCGGCCGTGGCGACGGATCACCTTGCACTTGTCACAGATCTTCTTGACGCTGGGGTTGACCTTCATGAGAGGGCCTTTCGGAAGGTGCGGCTTCGGTTACTTGTAGCGGTAGACGATGCGACCCCGGGTGAGGTCGTACGGCGAGAGCTCCACCACCACGCGGTCCTCGGGAAGGATCCGGATGTAGTGCTGGCGCATCTTGCCGCTGATGTGGGCGAGCACCTTGTGCCCGTTGCTCAGCTCCACTCGGAACATCGCATTCGGCAGGGCCTCCGTGATGGTGCCCTCGAGCTCGATCACGCCTTCTTTCTTCGGCATGTCCTCCACAATCTGTTGTCGTCTGCCGGTCGACCCGGGAACCTCCGCAACATCTCGCTGCGGTGGACCTCGCGCGACCGCCCACCCAGGCCTCGTCCCGGACACGACGAACCCACTGTGTCGAGTGAGATCGAGACGATCCAGGCAGCCGCAAGGCGCAGGTGGACAGGCCCACGTTGGGCCGAACGCCTTAGTTTAGCCTCGGGCCCCGGCAAACCCCTAATCGTCCTGGGAGACCCGCCCGGGGCGCACGCCGCCCTGTCTCAGGGGTGTCACCGCCGCCAGAAGGTGTGCAGGCTGAGCGCGGCGCGCAGCCGCCGGCGGCGGGTCACCGAGGCCGACAGCGCTCGGCGGGCGCTGGTGACCTCCACCCAGAAGCGGTCCGCCTCGTGGGTGGCCGGCTGCACCGGGCCGAAGACCGACGCGTCCGCACGCCGGGCCAGCGCCGGGGCCGCCGCCGAGGCGATCAGCGCCGACTGCTCGCGCCGGGTGAGGCCGCGCACCGGAACGGGCTGCCCGAGGTCGCGGGCGTGGTCGACCAGCTCGCGCCAGGCGCCCACGATCCGACCCGACGTCTGTCGCGCCGATCGCCGACGCGACCGACGCAGCAGCTTGGCGCCGAGGATCGCGGCGACCACGACCAGCACCGCCAGCAGCGGGCCACCGCCGTAGAGAAGCACGGTGCGGAACCAGCCCGACACCAGCGTCTCGTCCTCGGGGGCGCTCGTGCGGGGCGACCGGACCTTGCGGGAGGTGATCTCGGCGTCGGTCTGCTCATCGATCGTCGACGGCGGGGGCACCTGGGCGGGCGGCGGGATCACCAGTCCGCTGAGCTGCTCCTCGTTCTGGGTCTGCTGGTCGGCCGGCCGGTCGGTGTCCATGAAGGTCTCGGTGGGCAGCACCCGCCACGAGCCGTCGGCCACCCGCAGCTCCACCCAGGCCGAGACGTCGGAGCCGCGGACCACGCCACCCTCGGGCAGGGTCGCCCCCATCACGACGCGGGCGGGGACGCCGACCTTGTTGGCGAGCAGGGCCATTGCGGCGGCGTACTGCTCGTCGTTGCCGACGATGATCGGCGCGTTGACGAACCCACGGTCGAGCCGGCCGGCGAAGTGGCCGGGGCGGTAGATCCGCTCGCGGGCGATGACGCCGTCGGAGTACTTGCCCTGGGTGCGCAGGTAGTCGGCGATCGCGAAGACCCGCTCCATCGGGTCGGTAACACCCTCGGTCCACTTCGCCGCGGGCGCGTCCAGGAACGGCGCCTCGGCAGCCGCTGTCCCGATCTGGTCGGACGGCGCGGACTGCGGGGTCACCACGTCCGGCGGTACGACGGCCGTGACGGTGTAGCGGTCGTCGACGGACAGCCCGGGCGGGACCACCCCCGTCGAGCTGGCCAGGTTGTAGCGGAAGGTCTCGGCGTACAGGTCGTGGTCGGTCTCGAAGTCGATGGTCTGAAGGGCACCCACCATCGGCAACCAGACGCCCGAGTAGCCCTCGTCGAGGGTGATCCGCACGTCGAGGGTCGGACCCTCGGCGGGGTTGTCGAGCGTCGACCCGACCCGTTGGAAGGTGTCGTCGGTGCTGCCGGGGAAGGCGTCGTCGGAGGCCCCCCACACGACACCGTCGTACTGGTCGAGCGTGGCGATGCGGATCCGGGTGCCAGCCGGTGCCCCCTCCGCGGTGAACAGCACCGTGTCGTAGAGGTTGGCGGCGTCCGGCTTCGGCATCTCGACGTAGCGCCGGAAGGACGCCAGCGGCGACGGGTAGCGGCCGACATCGAAGGGCGGTTCGACGTAGGTGCGCAGGACGACCCGCTCGCGGTCGGCGTCGTCGCCGCCCGCGGCCCAGGTGCCGACGGGTGCGGCGGCCGCACCGGCGATCGTGAGGAGGGCGGCCCCGGCGAGCAGGCGGGTCATCCGGCCCGACCCCGTGACCACCGCCGTGCCGGCGCGGTGGGCGCGGACGACCAACCAGGTCAGGCCGAGTGCGGCGACCGCGACGCTCTGGACCCAGACCGAGGACGGTAAGCGCACGCCGAGCAGGATGACGGCCGCGAGCAGCAGCACCGGCGCGGCCAGCGGCAGCACGGCGCGCAGCCACACCGGTCCCGACGAGATCCGGGCGAGCAGGGCGCCGAGCACCCCGGACGCCAGGCCGAGCACCCAGGGGAGCACCAGCAGCGGCCCGTCCCCGTCGACCGGCGGGAGCGTGGTGAGCAGGTCCTTCCACCCGAAGAGCACCTGGTCGGTGAGCAGGCCGAGGGTGCGGGGCGTGGGAGCGAGGGCGTCGTCGGCGCGCAGGCAGAGCGGTCCACCGGCGAGGTAGAACACCGCCACGGCGAGCAGCACGGGGGCCACCGCCGGCCAGCGGTAGGTCGCCGTCACGTGCACGAGCAGGATCCCGACCACCATGCCGACGGTGCCGACCACGGCGAAGGCGGCCCCGGTGTACGTCGAGGCGAGGCCGAGCAGGGCCGACCCCAGCAGGGCGAGCAGGAAGCCGGCGTCGACGACCTGGTGCGTCGACGGGAGCAGCGAGGGACGGCGCCGGCGCTGTCCCTGCCGGCCGGCGCTCAACGGACGCTCCACCGGAGGAGGCCCGCGAGGTCCTCCTTCGCCTGGACGCTGAGCACCGGCAGGCCCGCCGCCTCGACGACCCGGCTCGGGGCGGCGCGGTCGACCAGCACGGCGTACGGGCGTACCTCGGGCGGGAAGGTCACCGCCGCCCGGCGGAAAGTCTCGAAGCCGGTGCCGCTGCCGCTGACCAGGAAGAGCAGGCTGGTGTCCGGCGCCACAGCGGCGGCCCGGCGGGCCGCGGCGACCAGGCCGGAGCGGTCCCCCGCCGGCCGCGTCCCGGCCCGGCACACGGCGTCCAGGGCGCGATTGCCGTCGGTGCCGCTCGCGGCGTGGTCACCGCACACGAAGGAGGTCTCGAAGTCGTCGAGCACCGCCCGGACCGCGATGGACGCGGCGATCGACATCGCCGTCTCGAAGTCGCCGTCGTCGGCCCACGCGGGGGCGTCGTCGTCCACGACGATGGTGGCGTGGCTGCGGCGCGTGTCGAGGTACTGGCGCACGAGCAGCTGGCTCTCGCCGGCCGAGGTCATCGCCTTCGCCGACGACCGCCAGTGGATGTGGCGAAGGTCGTCGCCGGGGACGTACTCCCGCAAGGCGTGGAAGGCCAGGTCGCTCTGGGAGATCGCGTCGGTGGTCACGCCCTCGAGATCGCGCAGCAGTCCTGCGCCGAGGGAGTCGAGCGGCACCATCGGCGGTCGGACCAGGATCTCGGTCACGTCGGTCCAGGTCACGTCGCGCGAGAAGAGCGACAGCGGGTCGCCGCGACGCGTGGTCGCCGGCCCGACGGCGATCACGCCGCGCCGCTCGGTGCGGACCGTGAACGACTCCTCGTGGCCGGCCCCGGCCGCCAGGGCCGGGATGCCGTAGCGGTGCACGGCCGCACCGACCGGAAGCTCGAGCACTGTCGGGAGCAGCCGACCGCCGGCCGTGTTGGTGACGTCGACGCCGGCCGCGACCGACTGGCCGGCGAGCACCCGCTCGGGCTCGAGCGACAGGTCGACGCGTACCCGGGTCCGACCGACCAGGAACGGCAGCGCCACCAGGAGCAGCAGCAGGCAGGCGGCAGCCAGCACGGCCAGCTCCCGCCAGTGGGCGACGGCGGCCACGAGGCCCGCCAGCGTGCCCAGGCCGAGGACCGCCCACCCCAGCGGGTTGACGGTCCCCAGCAGGCTCCCGATGCGCGTCACGGACTCAGTGGACCCGGTCGGTCGGAGGAGCCACGGAGTCCAGCAGGCGGCCGATGACCGTGTCGACGGTGACGCCGCTGAACTGCGCCTCGGCGTCCATCAGCAGGCGGTGGCACAGCACCGGCTCGGCCAGCTCCTTGATGTCATCGGGCACGACGCAGTCGCGGCCGTCGGCGGCCGCCCAGGTCTTGGCGACCCGGATGAAGGCCAGGCAGCCGCGCGGGGACAGGCCGAGCTTGACGTGCGGCTGACGTCGGGACTCCTCGGCCAGCTCGGCGACGTAGCCGACCACCGCCGGGTCGACGTACACCTCGTCGGCCAGCGAGCTCATCTGGGCGATCGCCTCCGCGGTGATGACCGGCTCCACGAGGGCGGCCCGGTCGCGCACCTTCGCGTTGACCAGCAGCTCGACGGTGGCGGCGCGGTCGGGGTAGCCGACCGAGGTCTTCATCAGGAACCGGTCGAGCTGCGCCTCGGGCAACCGGTAGGTGCCGGCCTGCTCGATGGGGTTCTGGGTGGCGATGACCATGAAGGGCCGGCCGACGGAGTGCGGGACGCCGTCGACGGTCACCCGGCTCTCCTCCATCACCTCCAGCAGCGCCGACTGGGTCTTGGGCGAGGCCCGGTTGATCTCGTCGGCCAGCACGATGGTGTGGAAGATCGGGCCCGGGTGGAACTCGAAGGTGCCCTGGTGCTGGTCATAGACGGTGACGCCGGTGACGTCGGAGGGCAGCAGGTCCGGGGTGAACTGGATCCGGGCGTGGCTGCCCTGCACCGTGTTGGCGAGAGCCCGGGCCAGCATCGTCTTGCCGGTGCCCGGGACGTCCTCGATGAGGATGTGGCCCTCCGACAGCAGGCAGGTCAGGGCGAGCCGCACCACGTGGCGCTTGCCCAGCACCGCCCTCTCCATGTTGTCGGTGAGCTGGTCGAAGGTCTGCTTGAACCAGTCGGCCTGCTCGGTCGAGATCGTCATCGATGTCCCTGTCTCGTGGTCACTAGTCGTTGGGCCAAGGTCCGGTGGCGCTGAACCTGGAACCCTTTGGCGGGTTGCACTCGATGGTGACGAACATGTCGTTGGGGTCGGTGGTCCCGTAGGAGTAGCCGGTCTGGGTGGTGCCGTTGGCAAGGTTGAAGACCGTGCCCCGGAAGTTGTTGCCCCGGCCGCCGAAGAGGTTGCAGGTCGTGCCGGGCTGGATCCCGTCGGCCGTGACCGCGATCGCGCCGCAGTTGGACGCCGTGCACGGGTCGACGGGGTTGCCGCATCCGGTCGGCACGCCAGTAGCGTCGTTGCACTTGGCGCCTCGCCCGACGCTGACGGTCGGCGGTGGAGCGTCCGGCGTCGTGGTGGAGGCCTGTCGCAGCACCTCGCCGCGGTCGGGGTTGTTGTCGAAGAAGCTGACGGTGATGACCTCCGTGGTCGAGTAGCCCAGGTCGAGCCACCCGGTCGCCACGGTCTGCACGTCGACGCCGGGCACCCCCAGGGTGACGTCACGGCCGGAGGTCGGGCTCGAGACCCGCACCGTGGCCTCGTTGCCGTTGGTGTCGACCGTGACCAGCCAGCGGACCTGGGTGCCACTCTGCTCCGGCTGGATGCTCATCAGGTGCTCGCTGCGGAGCGCGCCGTAGGCCTGGACGGTCTTGGTGTCCGACTCCGAGCACCTGCCGAACTCGTTGCAGACCCGCAGCGACACCGAGTGCGGACCGTCATTGGTACCGACGCCGACCCGCTCGTCCCGGACGCCGCGGGCGTCCATCTCCTTGGCCACGTTGCCGTCCACGATGACGGCCACCGTCGACGCGGTCCCCCGCGCCTCCGGCACCGTGAACGTCACCCGCGCCTCGGTATCCGCACCGGACGGCTCGACCGTCCAGGCGC
>JBDSLK010000069.1:0-12086 GCA_039916425.1 Nocardioides sp. | reverse complement strand
CAGACCCCAGTCGTCGACGCCGCAGTTGTTCGACACCGCCTCCAGGTCGGTGACCCCCGCCAGGAGCACCGCGTCGATCAGCACCGACGGGATCCCGCACAACCCGAAACCACCCACCGACAACGTCGCACCGTCGCGGATGTCCGACACCGCCTCCGCCGCGCTCGCAACCACCTTGTCCACCGCTGCTCCTCCATCTGCCGGCCACCGGGTCCTTCCCTGATCCTAGTGACGAGCGACACGGGAGCCGATGTGCTGGGGCCACACACTAGGCTCGCCCACGTGTCCGAACCGAGCACGCGGCCAGCCGACCGTCCCGACTGGCCACGGGTGAAGCTCCACATCGTCACGGGCAAGGGCGGCACCGGCAAGTCCACGGTCGCCGCCGCCCTCGCGCTCGCCCTCGCCTCCCACGGCAGGAACGTCCTGCTCTGCGAGGTCGAGGGCCGGCAGGGGATCGCCCGGATGTTCGACGTCGACCCGCTGCCCTACGAGGAGTGCCGGATCGCGACCGGCCTTACCCACCCCGACGGCGCGCGCGCCACCCCCGGCAACGTCTACGCGCTGCACATCGAGCCCGAGGCGGCCCTGCTGGAGTACCTGTCGATGTACTACCGCCTCGGCCGTGCCGGGCGGGCGCTGGACCGCTTCGGCGTCACGGAGTTCGCGACGACCATCGCCCCGGGCGTGCGCGACGTGCTGCTGACCGGCAAGGTCTACGAGGCGGCCGGGCGCACGGGCAAGAAGGGCACTGGCCGGCAGTACGACGCGATCGTGCTGGACGCGCCCCCGACCGGGCGGATCAGTCAGTTCCTCAACGTCAACAACGAGCTGGCCGGGCTGGCCAAGATGGGCCCGATCAAGAACCAGGCCGACAACATCATGACCCTCTTCCGGTCCCCCGCGACTGTCGTGCACCTCGTCACCGTGCTGGAGGAGATGCCCGTGCAGGAGACGACTGACGGGATCGCCCAGCTGCACGGGCACGGCCTCCCGGTCGGCGGCGTCGTGGTCAACCTGGTCCGGCCCCAGGACCTCGACCGCGGCGAGCTGACCGCGGCCCGCAAGGGCACCATCGACACCGACGAGGTCACCGCCGACCTCCGCGACGCCGGGGTCGAGGCGGACGACGCCCTGGTAGCCGCGCTGCTCTCGGAGGGCCGTGACCACGCCGAGCGCCGCGCCCTCGAGGACGCCCAGCGCAAGCTGGTCGCCGGGCTCGACGTCCCGACCTACGAGCTGCCCCGCCTCCCGACCGGGGTCGACCTCGGCGCGCTCTACGAGCTCGCCGCCGCCCTCAAGACCCAAGGCATGGCATGAGCGCCCAACGTCGCACCCGGCCCCGTGTCGGCCCGCTGGCCTCGACCGGTGTCGAGGCGACGGGCCTCGACGTCGACGCCCTGCTCGACGACCCGGGGACCGGCATCATCGTGTGCTGCGGCTCCGGGGGTGTCGGCAAGACGACCACCTCGGCCGCCCTCGCCCTGCGCGCGGCCGAGCGGGGCCGCAAGGTCGTCGTCCTGACCATCGACCCGGCCCGTCGTCTCGCCCAGTCGATGGGCATCGAGGAGCTCGACAACACCCCGCGGCCGGTGGCCAAGGTCCGCAAGACCAAGGGGGGCGGCCTCGACGCGATGATGCTGGACATGAAGCGCACCTTCGACGAGGTCGTCGAGAGCGGCGCCAGCCCGGAGAAGGCTCAGCAGATCCTGCAGAACCCGTTCTACATCGCGCTCTCGAGCTCGTTCGCGGGCACCCAGGAGTACATGGCGATGGAGAAGCTCGGCCAGATCCACCGACAGGCGGAGAAGGACGGCTCCTACGACCTGATCGTGGTCGACACCCCGCCGTCCCGCTCGGCGCTGGACTTCCTCGACGCCCCCGAGCGGCTCTCCAGCTTCCTCGACGGCCGGTTCATCCGGTTGCTGATCGCCCCGGCGCGGGGCCCGGCCCGGCTGATGACCGCGGGGCTCAACGTCGTCACCAACGCCCTCAGCAAGGTGCTGGGCGCGTCGTTCCTGCGCGACGTGCAGACCTTCGTGGCCGCGCTCGACACGCTCTTCGGTGGCTTCCGGGCGCGGGCGGAGAAGACGTTCGCGCTGCTCCAGGCCGACGGCACCGCGTTCCTCGTCATCGCCGCGCCCGAGCCGGACGCGCTGCGCGAGGCGGCGTACTTCGTCGAGCGCCTCAGCGAGGACCGGATGCCGCTCGCCGGCCTCGTCGTCAACCGCGCCGGTCCGACGCCGCAGGGGGCACTGAGCGCCGACGAGGCGATGGCGGCTGCCCAGCGTCTCCGCAAGCGCGACCCGGGGTCCCTGACCGCGGGGCTGCTCCGGCTCCACGCCGACCAGAGCCGGTTGGTGGAGCGTGAGGCGCTGCTCCGGCGCCGGTTCGCCGCAGCCCACCCGGAGGTGGCGACCGCGGTGGTCCCGGCGTTGTCCACCGACGTCCACGACCTCGCAGGTCTGCGGCGCATCGGCGAGCTGCTGGCCAACGGCTGAGCCGGGCCCCGGACAGGACCAGGGACCGGCTCAGCTCAGCTCAGGTCAGATCGAGAGCGGGATCTGCTCGTGGCTCTGGCGGGCGCTCTCGAGCACCGCACGCCACGACGCGTTGGGCCGGCGGCGCAACAGCGCACGGCGCTCCCGCTCCGTCATACCGCCCCACACGCCCCACTCGATCTGGTTGTCGAGCGCCTCGGAGAGGCACTCCGTCCGCACCGGGCAGCCGCTGCACAGCTGCTTGGCCTTGTTCTGCTCCGCACCGCGGACGAACAGCTCGTCCGGCTGTGCCTGTCGACAGGCGGCCAATGGCGCCCAATCCTCAACCCACATGATGTCCCCACATCCATCTCGGTCGGTGGGCGTCCCCATGACGTCCACTCGAGAGAAGGCCAGTTGTGCGCCCTGAGTACAAGGTAAAGAAGATCTGCGGATTGCGTCAGGACCGATGTGACCAATTCACCTAGTCCGAATTGACTAGTCCGATCGGGCCAGTCGAAGGAGAGGGGCCCAGCGCGCTCATTCACGCCCGGCTGGCCTCCTCACGTAACCTGAGGTCATGTCCGTGCCTGCCGCCGAGCGCCTGTCTGCCGGTCGCATCCTGTCCCACCTCGCCGTGATGGTCGCCGTGGCCGCCGTCATGGGCGTGGTCGTCGCCGGCCTGGCCATCCCGTTCGCGGGTGCGCTGGGCATCGGTGCCCGCGGGGTGGCCTCCTCCATCAAGGAGCTTCCTGCCTCCCTGGAGACCAGCGACCTGGCCCAGAAGACCCAGATCGTCGACGCCTCCGGCAACGTCATCGCGACGTTGTACGACGAGAACCGCATCACCGTGCCGCTCTCCCAGATCTCTCGCAAGATGGTCAAGGCCATCGTCGCGATCGAGGACTACCGCTTCTACCAGCACGGTGCCCTGGACCTCAAGGGCACGCTGCGAGCGCTCGTCACCAACCAGGCCAGCAGCGGCGTCGTCCAGGGCGGCTCGTCGATCACCCAGCAGATGGTCAAGCTGACCCTGGTCGACCAGGCCAAGACCAAGCGCGAGATGAACGCCGCCACCGACGACACCTACGCGCGCAAGTTCAACGAGCTGCGCTACGCGGTCGCCTTCGAGCAGAACTACTCCAAGGACTGGATCCTCGAGCGCTACCTCAACATCGCCTACTTCGGTGACGGGGTCTACGGCATCCAGGCCGCCGCGAAGCACTACTTCGACACCAACGCCAAGGACCTCGACCTGCGTCAGTCCGCGATGCTGGCGGGCCTGGTGAAGAACCCCACCGGCTACGACCCGACCAACGCCCCCGACCGGGCGCTGGAGCGGCGCAACGTGGTGCTCGACCGGATGGCGCAGCTCAACGTCATCAAGACCAAGAAGGCCGACAAGCTCAAGGAGCAGGGTCTCGGGCTCGACGTCGTGCAGACCCGCAACGGCTGTGTCTTCTCGCGGGCGCCGTTCTTCTGCGACTACGTCGTCAACTACCTGATGAAGGACCCCCAGCTCGGCAAGAACCCCGCCGAGCGCAAGGAGCTCCTCTACTCCGGCGGCCTCACCATCCGCACCACGATCGACCTGGCCATGCAGGACGCGGCCGACGAGTCGGTCAGCACGCACGTCTTCCCGCAGGACAACGCTCTCGGCGGCCTCGCCGGGGTCGAGCCGCGCACCGGCAACGTCAAGTTCATCGCCCAGTCCCGCCCGATGGGTCGCGACAAGGCGGCCGGCCAGACCTACCTCAACTACGTGGTCCCGGAGAAGTACGGCGACTCCCGTGGCTTCCAGGCCGGGTCGACCTTCAAGGTCTTCGTCCTCGCGGCCGCGATCGAGCAGGGCATCCCGCTCTCGCAAACGATCAACTCCCCGGAGACGCTGACGTTGGAGAAGAGCGACTTCAGCGACTGCGGCGGTGCCCCCTACAGCTACGGCCCGTGGCCGGTCTCCAACTCGACGACCTCGGGCCTCAAGGACATGTACACCGGCACCCGCGAGTCGGTGAACACCTTCTACGCCCAGCTGGAGATGAAGACCGGCCTCTGCGATCCCTACCGGCTGGCCAAGCAGATGGGCATCGAGCTCACCTCGCCGGGCGGCGATGCAGACGGTAACGGCGCCGAGCGGGTCGCCTCGTTCGTGCTGGGCGTCCCGAGCACCAGCCCGCTGGAGATGGCGGAGGCCTACGCGACGTTCGCCGGCCGCGGCCTGCACTGCCCGTCGCGTCCCGTCACCGCGATCGAGGACTCGGGCGGCAGCCAGATCCGCGAGTACGCCACCGACTGCCGCCAGGTGATGGCCGGCCCCACCGCCGACGCGGTCAACGACATCCTCCGCGGCGTCCAGGAGCCGGGCGGCTTCGGCTACGGCGCCGGCATCAACCTGAGTCAGGTGTCGGCGGGCAAGACCGGCACGATCAACGAGAACCGTGCGGTGTGGTTCGTGGGCTACACCCCCAACCTCGCCACCTCCTCGATGATCGCTGGGGCCGACTCCAACGGCAACTGGGTGTCCCTCAACGGCCAGACCCTGGCCGGCTCCTACGTCGCGTCCGCCTTCGGCTCCACCACGGCCGGGCCGATGTGGGGCGACGCGATGAAGGCCATCGAGCCCGCGCTGGCCGACGATGACTTCGTGGCACCACGTGGCGAGGACGTCCAGGGCGTCCAGCAGCTGGTGCCGGACCTCGGCGGGCTGAGCGTGGAGGCCGCGCGGTCGCAGCTCGAGGCGCTCGGCTTCGGGGTGACGATCTCGGGCTACGTCCGCTCGGCCTACCCGGTCGACACCGTCGCCTACACCTACCCGGCCGCCGGCGACTCCTTCACCAGCGGTGACACGATCGCGCTCTACCAGTCCGACGGCACGCCGCCCCCCAAGCCCGGCAACAAGGGTGGCGGCGGAGGTCGCGGCAACGGGAACGGGAAGGGCGGGGGCAACGGCAACGGCCGTTGACCCTCCCCCCGGCCGGCGCCGGGCTGCTCAGCCGAGCTGGCGGCGTACCTCCGCGGCCACCGACGAACCGTCGGCCCGACCCTTGACCTGGGGCTGGACGACGCCCATCACCTTCCCCATGGCGCGCATGCCCTCGCCGGCAGCGCCGGTCTGCGCGACGGCGACGGTCACGATCGCCGCGACCTCGTCGTCGGTCAGCGGTTCGGGCAGGTAGTCCGCGATGACCGCGGCCTCCGCCTCCTCCTTGGTCGCCATCTCCGCACGCCCACCGTCGGCGAAGGCGGTGGCCGCCTCACGTCGCTTCTTGGCCTCGCTGGACAAGACGCCGACGATGTCGTCGTCGCTGAGCACGCGGGCCTCCTTGCCGGCGACCTCGGCGTTGGTGATGGCCGTCAGCACCATCCGGAGGGTCGAGGACCGGATCTCGTCGCGCGACTTGATGGCAGTGGTGAGGTCGGAGCGCAGTCGGTCCTTGAGAGCGGGCATGGCCTCATTGTGCCGGTGATGTGACAGCCTGGCTGCATGGGTTTCGTCCGCGGCCTCGGCCAACTCACCGGGGGTGGCGCCGTTGCCGCCGCCGCGTTGACGGCGTACGCCGTGTGGGAGGCCCGCGCCTACACCTTGCGGCAGGTGTCGGTGCCGTTGCTGCCGCCCGGCCACGCGCCGCTGCGCGTGCTCCACCTCAGCGACCTCCACCTGACACCGGGGCAGCGGCGCAAGCAGGAGTGGCTGCGCGGGCTTGCCGACCTGGAGCCTGACCTCGTCGTCAACACCGGGGACAACATCGCCCACCGCGACAGCGTCCCGGTGGTCCTCGACGCCCTCGGGTCGCTGCTCGACGTGCCGGGCGTCTTCGTGTTCGGCTCAAACGACTACTTCGCGGCGTCGGTGCGCAACCCGGTGCGCTACCTGCTGCCCGACGACGGCAGCCGCCACACCCACCAGCCCCAGCTGCCGTGGCCGGACCTCCAGAGCGCCTTGGTGGAGGCGGGCTGGGTCGACCTGACCAACCGCTTCGGCACCCTCGACGTGGCCGGGACGCGCCTCGCCTTCGCCGGCGTCGACGACCCGCACCTGGAGCGAGACGACCTGAGCGCCGTCGCGGGCCCGGCCGACGACGAGGCCGACGTCCGCCTCGGCGTCAGCCACGCGCCCTACCTGCGGGTGCTGGACCAGTTCGCCCGCGACGGCTACGACGCGGTCCTCGCCGGCCACACCCACGGCGGCCAGGTGTGCGTGCCGGGGGTGGGGGCGCTGACCACCAATTGCGACCTCGACGACGCCCGGGCCAAGGGGCTGCACCGACACCCGGCGGACTCGCAGCCGGGTGACCCGGGATCGACCTGGTTGCACGTCTCGGCCGGCCTCGGCACCAGTCCCTACGCCCGGATCCGTGTCGCCTGCCGCCCCGAGGCGACCCTGTTGACGCTGACCCCGCGGCCCTCTGCCGGCCTCTGATCCCAGCCCCGGCAGCCGATTGCAGACGCCGGTCCCGGCTCGGGTATGCTCGCCGTGCTCTCGCGGCCGCTCGTCGGCAGAGGGTGGATCGGGCTGTGGCGCAGCTTGGTAGCGCGCTTCGTTCGGGACGAAGAGGCCGCAGGTTCAAATCCTGTCAGCCCGACCAAACGACAACCGGACCCTCCGTGGGGCCGGTTGTCGTCATTTCGGCATGGCACACTGCCGTCATGGCCGACCACGACGACCGCCACGACCGCGACGCACCCTCGCTCGAACTGCCGTCACTCAGCCTACGTCGACTTCGCCGCCCGGAGGCCGAGGCCGATACCAATACGGAGAAGCGGACGAGCAGGGAGCAGGTGGTCAGCGGCGACCCGGAGCCCGATGCACTCTTCACCGACGAGTCCGCCGACGAGACGACGCCGACACGTGGGCGACGGACGCTGCCGCGGCCCTCGGGCCCACTGGCCGCCGCGGCGACCGGGGCTGTCGTCGGTCTGCTGGGAGTCGGTCTGACCTGGCTGCTGCTCGGCTTCTGCGGGCTCGTCACGGGCACGTCATCGTGCGGCAACCCGGGCATGCTGCTCCTGCTGGTCGCCGTCCTCGCCCTCGGGGTGCTGGGCGCGGCGGTGCTGCGAGCGCTCGGCGTCGAGGCACCCGGCAGCACGAGCGCGCTGGGCATCGGTCTGCTGGCCGTGCTGGCGATCCTCTTCTTCGGAGACGCCCTCTTCAGCCGCTGGATGACCCTGGTGCTGCCGGCCCTCTCGCTGGCCTCCTACACCCTTGCCCACCTCGTCACCACCGCCGCCACCGAGAGCTGAACCGGCGCAAAGTCACTGGCGCCCGCTCGGCTGTCAACTGGCGCCGGCTCGGCGACTTCAGAGCGCGCGGGAGACGAGCTCGGCGATCTGGACGGTGTTGAGGGCGGCACCCTTGCGCAGGTTGTCGTTGCTGACGAAGAGGGCGAGTCCGCGCAGGTCGGCGACACCCTCGTCTTGCCGGATCCGACCGACGTACGACGGATCACGGCCGGCCGCCTGGAGGGGCGTGGGGATGTCGGACAGCTCGACGCCGGGCGCCTCGGCCAGCAGCTGGGTGGCCCGCTCGACCGACAGCGGCCGAGCGAACTCCGCGTTGAGGGCCAGGGAGTGTCCGGTGAAGACCGGCACCCGGACGCAGATGCCGGAGACCAGCAAGCCGGGGAGACCGAGGATCTTGCGCGACTCGTTGCGGAGCTTCTGCTCCTCGTCGGTCTCTCCGCGCCCGTCATCGACGATCGAGCCGGCGAGCGGGAGGACGTTGTAGGCGATCGTGCGGGCGTACTTCACCGGGTCGGGGAAGGTCACCGCGCCACCGTCGTAGGCCAGCCCGCGCGCCTGGTCCCCCGCGGAGTCGACCTGGCTGGCGAGCTCCTCGACGCCGGCCACCCCGGAGCCGGAGACGGCCTGGTAGGTCGACGCGACGAGCCGGATCAGGCCGGCCTCGTCGTGCAGGGGCTTGAGCACCGGCATGGCGGCCATGGTCGTGCAGTTGGGGTTGGCGATGATGCCCTTGCGGGCGTCGGCGATCGCCTCCGGGTTGACCTCGGAGACCACCAGCGGCACGTCGGGGTCCATCCGCCAGGCAGAGGAGTTGTCGACCACGGTCACGCCCGCCGCGGCGAACACGGGCGCGAGCGCACGCGAGGTGGTGGCCCCGGCGGAGAACACCGCGATGTCGAGGCCGCTGGGGTCGGCGGTCGAGGCGTCCTCGACGACGACCTCCCGGTCGCCGTACGGCAGCACGGTGCCAGCCGAGCGCGCCGAGGCGAAGAACCGGATCTGCTCGAGCGGGAAGCCGCGCTCGAGGAGGATCTGCCGCATCGCGACACCAACCTGGCCGGTGGCGCCGACCACGCCCAGGCGCACACTGCTCATCGGCCCGTGCCGCCGTAGACGACGGCCTCCACCTCGTCGGCGTCGAGGTCGAAGGCGGAGTGGGTGGCGATGACCGCGGCGTCGACCTGGCCTTCGTCGACGATCACCGAGATGCGGATCTCCGAGGTGGAGATCATCTCGATGTTGACCCCGGCCGACGCGAGCGCGGCGAAGAACTTCGCGGTGATGCCGGGGTGCGAGCGCATCCCGGCACCGATCAGCGAGACCTTGCCGACCCGGTCGTTGTAGAGCAGCCGGTCGTAGCCCACCTCGTCGCGAATCCGTGCCAGCGCCGCCATCGCGGTCTGGCCGTCGGTGCGCGGCAGTGTGAAGGAGATGTCGGTGAGCCCCGTGGCGGCAGCGGAGATGTTCTGGACGATCATGTCCAGGTTGATCTCCGAGGCGGCGAGCGCCTCGAAGATCCGGGCCGCCTCCCCGACCTTGTCGGGCACGCCGACCACGGTGATCTTGGCCTCGCTCACGTCGTGGGCAACGCCGGCGATGATGGCTTGTTCCATGTCTGCACCCTGACTCTCGGTGTGGTCGGCGACCCACGTGCCCTGCTTCTGGGAGAAGGAGGAGCGCACGTGGACGGGTATCTGGTAGCGGCGGGCGTACTCCACGCACCGTAGGTGGAGGATCTTGGCTCCGCACGCCGCCAGCTCCAGCATCTCCTCGTAGGAGACCCGGTCGAGCTTGCGGGCGGACGGCACGATCCGCGGGTCGGCGGTGAACACCCCGTCGACGTCGCTGTAGATCTCGCACACCTCGGCACCCAGTGCCGCGGCCAGGGCAACGGCGGTCGTGTCGGAGGCGCCTCGACCGAGGGTGGTCACGTCCTTGGTGTCCTGCGAGACGCCCTGGAAGCCCGCCACGATGGCGATCGAGCCGTCGGCGAGCGCGCTCTCGATGCGGCCCGGCGTGATGTCGATGATCTTGGCCCGGCCGTGGGCGGAGTCGGTGATCACCCCGGCCTGGGACCCGGTGAAGGACCGCGCCTTGTGGCCGAGCTGGGCGATGGCCATCGCCAGCAGCGCCATCGAGATCCGCTCGCCCGCGGTGAGCAGCATGTCGAGCTCGCGCGGCGGCGGCAGTGGCGTGACCTGCTCGGCGAGGTCGCGGAGCTCGTCGGTGGTGTCACCCATGGCCGACACGACCACGACCACGTCGTGCCCGGCCTTGCGGGTCGCGACGATCCGCTGGGCGACCCGCTTGATCCCGGTGGCGTCGGCCACCGACGAGCCGCCGTACTTCTGCACGACAGTGCTCACGTTGCAGTCCTCGGCGATCTGGTCTGGCTCCGGTGGCCGCTGATGAGTGCGCGACGCTGCGCCACGACCGAGGTCAAGACTATCGGCCCGGTCGGGGCACTCAGGGTGTTGTCTCGTCGGCGAGCATCTGCTCGGCCGCGGCCACCTGTTCGGCGTCGACGACGACGTCGACGTCGAGGCGGTCGTGGGAGACGACCGAGAGCAGCGCGTTGAGCGCAGCCCCGGCCAGGTTGCCCCAGCTGGCGACGTAGGAGAACTGCCACCACCACAGCGCCTCCTCGACGTTGCCGAGGCGGAAGTGACGCAGGCCGTTCTCGAGGTCGGAGGCAATGCTGGTCAGGTCGTCGGAGAGCTGGCTCTCCACGACCTCCGGCACGTAGGGGTCGAAGACGAAGCCGTAGGTGTCGACGCTGCCGAGCATGCTCGCGAGGCGCAGCCTCATCTCGTCGAGGTCGGCGTCGGGACCGACGTCGGGCTGGTACTCCGCCCGCGGTGTGAAGTCGGTGTGGGCGCCGAGCCGGGCGCCGGCGAGCAGCACCTGGCTGATCTCGAGCAGCAGCAACGAGATGGACCGGCCGGCGTCCGCCTCGACGGCGATCGCCCGCAGGGCCAGCAGAAAGCTCTCGACCTGGTCGGCGATGCCGTGGGCGAAGTCCTCGGTGTCGGTGTCGACGGCGACGCGGACTGGGGTGTCCTCAGTCATTCGGCACTTCTCCTTCCAGCGAACGCACGCCCGAGGGTGACCTCGTCGGCGTACTCCAGGTCACCGCCGACCGGCAGTCCGCTGGCTAGTCTCGTGACCCGGAGCTCGAGCGGTCTGAGCATACGGGTGAGGTAAGTCGCGGTGGCCTCACCCTCCAGGTTGGGGTCGGTGGCGAGGATCACCTCGGTCACCTGGTCGTCGGCGAGCCGGGTCATCAGCTCACGGATGTGGAGCTGCTCCGGGCCGATGCCCTCGATCGGCGAGATCGCCCCACCGAGCACGTGGTAGCGACCGCGGAACTCCCGCGTCCGCTCGATCGCGACGACGTCCTTGTACTCCTCGACCACGCACAGCACGGACGGGTCCCGGCGCTGGTCGCGGCAGATCCGGCAGAGGTCGTCCTCGGAGACGTTGAAGCACACGTTGCAGAACTTCACCCGCACCTTGACCTCGATCAGGACCTCCGCCAGGCGGCGTACATCCACCGGGTCGGCCTGGAGCAGGTGGAACGCGATCCGCTGCGCGCTTTTGGGACCCACGCCCGGCAGTTGGCCGAGCTCGTCGATGAGGTCCTGGACGATGCCTTCGTACAAGACCTACCCCAGCCCCGGGGGCAGGCCGAAGCCACCACCGAGTCCCGGCGCCGCCTCGCCGCTGCCGCCACCCATCCCGCCCGCGAGCGGACCCATCGTCTCGGCGGCGAGGGCGTCGGCCTTGGTCTTGGCGTCCCGGTAGGCCGCCACGATCAGGTCACTGAGGTCGGCCAGGTCGCTCTCGTCTCCGCCGTCGACGGTGCCGGGGCGGATGGTGACCCGCTGGAGGTCACCCACTCCGCTCACGCTGACGACCACGGCGCCGCCGGCGACCTCGCCGTCGACGGTGGTCTCCGCGAGACTCTCCTGCGCCTCCTGGAGCTGCTGCTGGAGCTGCTGGGCCTGCTGGAGCAGGGCGCTCATGTCGAAGCCGCCGCCACCGAGGGCGTCGAACGGGTTGCCGCTGGGGGTATCAGTCATCGGGGGTCCTCACGTCGGTCGTGGTTGCCAGTGTGCCGGGTAGGTCCGCAACGCCGTGTCAGGCGTGCGGGATCTCGTCGATCACCTCGGCGCCGAGCTCCCGGCGCAGCAGCTCGGCGGTGTCGAGGCCCGCGGTGTCGGCGTCGGGATCGTCGGGATGACCGTCCTCCTCGTCGACCGGGGCACCGCCGCCGGCCGACTGGCCCGACCCGGACGGACGGGTCTGCTGGATGGCGCCGCGGGCGGCCGCCATGGCCTCGGGGTCGGTGGACCGCTGGGGGGC